>NZ_WQGH01000012.1:0-114350 GCF_013034585.1 Ruegeria sp. HKCCA5426 | reverse complement strand
TGAATCAGCAGTTCATGCGTCGATCAAGGAAGAGTTTTTCAACAAAATAAGCCCAGAGCAGAAATACAGCTATCCACTGGATACGGAACCGCACTAAATATTTATGTTACGATACCATCACGTCGTACCGACGCGATGCCGAAGGACCCGTCCCATCCAGAGCGACGAAGTCCTTGACCAAATTCGATACGGTGATTTTCAATGCGTAGAAAGAGTTCAAGTGCGCGGAAATTGCGACTCAGTAAACCGCAACGACCAACCGGAGAAAGGGATGCATGCTGGTGCATCGCAGGCGATAGTTCTGCAGCCGCCGCACGCGAAAGGATCAAATGTCTGAAATCTCGCGCTGGCTAGAGAAACATGGCTTGTCCAAGTATGCTGGGTCGTTTGCAGAGCATGAAATCGAACTAGGTGATTTAACCGAATTAACGGACAAAGATCTCACTACAATCGGGCTTCCCCTAGGTCCGAGGCGCCGTTTCATGAAAGCTGTTCGAGCTGAAGCAAAGGGAGAGACTTACCCGCACAACACTGCGTTAGGTCCCGCGATCGTCGCTGAGCGCCGGCAGCTTACCGTGATGTTTATAGATTTGGTTGGATCAACGGAAATATCCCAGCGCGTCGATCCGGAAGATTTGGCGGAAGTACTCCGGCTGTTCAAGGAAACCTGCGCTGCGTCGGTGGCCGCTTTTGATGGCCACATCGCAAGTTACTATGGTGATGGGATAATGGTCTTTTTCGGGTTTCCTCATGCGCACGAAGATGACCCAGAGCGAGCCATTCGCGCAGGTCTTCGCATTATCCAGGAAATTCCAGCTATCCGCACTCATGCGAAACTGAATGTCCGAATTGGGATCGCAACTGGGTTGGTTGTAGTTGGTGATTTACGTGGAGAAAAAATGTTTGAGGACGGAACGGCGATGGGGGAGACGCCGAACCTGGCCGCACGTCTACAAGCAATGGCTGAGCCCGGGACATTGATCGTCGCTCCCAATACTCATCATTTGGCGGGTGATGCTTTCGAATACGTTCTGCGTGGCGCATTCAAGCTTAAAGGTTTTGCCAGAGAGGTCGAAGCTTGGCAGGTGACAGGAGCACGGGAAACAGTCAGCCGTTTCATGGCAGAAGAAGACGAGTTACTGAACCCTTTGATCGGACGCGCCGCAGAATATGAAACCCTCAATGAAAAGTGGAAGTTGGCAAGTGGCGGTCAAGGACAAGTTGTGCTGGTGTCCGGCGAGCCAGGAATTGGCAAGTCTAGATTGGTTGAAGAATTAAGGCAGAGCATTCCGACGATGTCGCACGCTCAAACGCGATATCAGTGTTCTCCCTACCATTACGCGAGTGCGTTTTATCCGGCCATTCGCCAAATTGAGAATGCTGCGGGCCTTCGTTCAGACGACAAGAACGAAGTGAAACTCAGAAAGATATCCTCTGTTCTAAGTGACCAGTCGGATCACACACTGAAACTGGCCGCGTCCCTACTTTCGGTCCCTTTTGAAGACCAACTGGGTGAACTGAATCTGACGCCACAGCAACTCATGGATCAGACCTTAGAAATGCTGTTGGGCAATCTGACTTCGCAGGCTGAGGAAAAGCCAGTGTTGCTCTTGTTTGAGGACGCGCATTGGATTGATCCGACAACTAAATTATTGCTTGACCGAATTGCCGATCGGATTCGTGACCTTCCAGTATTGGTCGTGATGACGTTCAGACCTGAATTTGACCCGGGTTGGGCATTGCAATCCAACCTTTCTAAATTGGTCTTGAAGCAATTGGACTTTCACCAGGTCAAAAACATTGTGGACGAAGTTGCAAAAGGGCATTCGATTTCTGACGAAATGTACAATGTCGTCGCTGCCAGATCCGATGGCGTCCCGCTATATGTCGAAGAAGTGACAAAAGATCTATTGGAATCAGGGGTTTTGACAAAAGGAAGGGACGCATACTCAAAGGGTGGGGCGTCCCCGGCAAGCTCGGTCCCAAGCACGTTGCATGATGCACTAATGGCGCGGCTTGACCGACTGAGTTCCGTCAAGGAGGTCGCCCAGATTGGGGCGGTTATCGGACCTCAATTTTCTTTTCCGTTGATCGCCAAGGTCGCTCGGATCAGCGACAAGGCGTTGCGCGCGGGATTGGAACTTTTGGTCGACGCAGGCATTGTGACAGTTTCTGAACAAGAAAACCTTGAAACTTTCAGCTATCGCCACGCCCTAATTCGCGACACAGCTTACAACAGTCTCTTGAAGAGCGAGCGCAGGGTCTTGCACGCACGTGTTGCGCGAGCGTTAAGCGGTAAATCAACCCATATTGGCGATGCCAGTCCGGAAATACTTGCGCACCACTACACGATGGCGGGTATGAGCAAGGAGGCAATCGACTATCGCTATCTCGCAGGCCAACGCGCAGTCCAACGTTCTGCCAATATCGAGGCGAACACACAGCTTTCCTTGGCGATCGAGCAGTTGAGCCAACTGTCTCATGGTGTTGAGCGGGATCAGAAAGAAATTGAGGTTCAGATTCTCAGAGCAGGTGTTCTACGATCGACTGCAGGAATAGCTGCCGATGAAACAGGGACCGTTTATGCAAGAATACGCGACTTGTGTGAACGGGTGGACGAAACAGAACATCTGTTCCCTGTTTTGAATGGCTTGTATTCCTTCCATTTGGTGCGTGCCGAGTATGATTTAGCCAGAAGTGTTGCTGCGCAGTTGCTGAATTTGGCAGATACAACGGGTGAGACACACCATCAGATGGTAGGGCATCGAGCCATGGGCGCAGTGCTGTTTCATATTGGAGAACTAAACCCTGCATACGAGCACTTGAGTAAAGCGCTAGAGCTTTACAGTCGGAAACGCGATGGGCACCTGGCTTACATATACGGTTCGGACCATGCGGCGATAACGTCGTGCTTTTTAAGCATGGCTGTATGGATGCGCGGTGCGCCAGACAAAGCACTTGAGATACAAAAACAAGCGGTTGCTGCAGCTCAAAAGCTGGAGCATGCGCACAGCATAGCACAGTCGCTAACCTACCAGTGTATGCTCTATCTTTTGCGCCGCGAACCTGGAAAAGTCATTGAATCCGCAAATCAGTTGGAGGAACTGTCTTCAAAACACTCGTTCACCTTCATGTCGCTGACTGCAACGCTCTGGCGAAGCTGGGTGGATGCCTACCTTTCCCCTGAGCCCGAAAACATCCACGCATTGCGACAAGCATCGGAAGCGTGGTGGGCCAGCGGAGCTGGGAATTACAAACCTTTCTTTTTGACGATGATTGCGGAACTCACGTTGAAAACGGGTGATCGGGAAAGTGCCTTACAGTTGTTAGCCGAGGCCCGCAGGTACCAAAGCCTTACAAACGAAGGATGGGCGCAAGCTGAGACCGACCGCGTTTATGCTCTCGCAATTTCTGAAAGTCGGTTCGCCGAAGTAGAGTTTTGTGAGGCTTTGAACACGGCAAAACGACAGCAGGCAAGGATGTACGAACTTCGGATTGTTGTAGACTACATCAAGAGTTGCCAAAAATTTAGACAGACCCCCACTCCCAACTTTGGCTTAAATGCTGTCTTAGAAACTATCATAGGAGGAGAGCTAACAGTCGACGTGAACAACGCCCAAAATCTGCTTGATCAGACTACTTTTGACTAACTCTCAAAAATTCAGAGCGGTGCAGTTGGGTAGATTGCGACTCATACTCGGAACTTAACTAGGTGTTCGTCTGTTTGAGCGTTCGACAGAAACTGTATCCAGGAGTATCCGACCCGCGTTTCTTCGTAAGCCGCTTCATGGCGAACAGTACTCAATTCCACTCAATTTCTGCACTGCCCAATAAGTGGACATTCTTGCCAGAGCAGCGAATGACCAAATCGTCCGCATAGCAGTCATTCAAGCCGAGTGCAGCTAATAGCTGCTTTGAGCCCTAACTGCACGTTCGCGTGGATAGAGTATTCCTACCGAAATGACCCGAGGGGGTCTGGTCATTAGTTGTGACCAACGTGAGTTTTTCAAAAGGTCTCAGCCCTCGGGAGTATACCAAATTGGCGAAGTGTAAGCACGTTCCTGAGTTGACGTAGGCACCTCGGTTGGCAATTCGTCTCCGAACCGAACAGCATCGTAAATTGTCCACCTCGGTGTGGGGATCTCCAGAACACGGGCATAGTAGAAAGCGGGCGTAGAAGGGTCGAAGTCGGGGTCTTTCCAAACGGTGATCAGTTCCGGAGATCCTATTGAATTCGTAAACGTGCCCGTTGCTGCATCCACGGTGTTCCCCACCGCTGGCAGGTTGCCGTCCGCATCGGGTTCTCGGTCTCCCGACCAAGCCACGTCATAGACCTGCTCTTCGGTTTCGCCGCTGGAATTTAGCCAACCTTTCACAATCTGAACACGGTCGAGATTGCCGGAGAACGGATCTTTCAGCGCAGCAACCAAAAATGTTGGGGCGTCCGCTCCTTCTGTCGTGTCTGCGAGGTCTCCTCCCATCGTAACGCCTTTTTCATATCCTATTTCGGCGGGCAAACGAGACCTTGCATCAGCTTCCGTAAAGTCCCAGCCACCAAAGAAGCGTACTGCGATGCGACTGCCGGTCGTCCCATAGACCTCTTTCCGTTCCATAGCGTCGAAAATTGCTTCGCGAGTGTTGTCCTGAGCCCAGACTGCTGCATAGCCAGAGGCTGCCATTTCCCACCCGAGTATCCTCAAGGCATCAAACTCACCAACGACATGCTGCCAACGGCCGGGCTCTGGTTCGACTCCAGAGTGTTTGCCAAAGAAATTATCTTCTTCCGCTGTTGCCAAAGCCGTATGGCTGTCGGTCGAGCCCACTACTCCGAACTTGTATGGGTTGGTGCCGAGCTGAGCCTCTAGCTTGAGACCGTTCTTCAAGGCCTCACGAGCATATTCGTATTGGAGCATCCAATCTTCTTTGGGCGTTGGGCCAAGGTTGGATTTATCCCAAGTTTCATAGTCTGCGAATTCATCGTTTGGGCTCAGAAACGGATGCGTTTCGCCGTCACCCTTGATTTGGGTGATTTCGTACATCGGTTCCCACTTCGCGCGCCGTTCTGCGTACTCTGCCGTCAACGGTTCACCGGTTTCCGGATTAGTCTCAACCGGGAACATAAGACCGTTAGAGACATTGCCGTTGTGGGCGAGGGCCAGCACACGACCGCCAGTCTCTTGTTCATATGTTTCCATCCAGTCCCATAACCGTTCCGGGTTAAAGGTTTCCGCGGTTGTGAAGGGCAGCATTTGCCGAGCGCGAATGGCATCATCCCGGTAAATCACGTTGCGATGGAGGTTGTTGCCACCCTCAGTAGACGTCCACTCGTATCCGATGAACGCCGTGAATGTGCCGGGGGCGTTGTGATGATCCGCAGTCTGTGTGAAGTCGTCCCAGACGGATTGTACAAACCGGCGATCTGAAACAGCCTCGGGAAGAGCGTCCCCGGTGATGCCGGCAAAAGTCTCGATAACTTCCATTGTAGCGCCGAGAGCGACGTCCCCCCCGGCGTTAAGGCGCTCGTTCCAGTCGCGAAGCGTTGGGTCACGCATCAGCGTGGAGTTCCCGGCGACGATTTCATTCATGGCGCCCATGGCATCTGAGTGATCGGATACGACCAACCAATCAAGCGGACGCGACAACCGCACGCGGAGGCCGTGCGACGTGGTGACTTCCTCGCCGCGCGCAAACCTATAGGCATCATCGGGGCTCAGAATGACGCCAAATCCGCGAGCATCGAGTGAATTTGACGTGTGCAGGTGCGTGTCACCCCACAACGGGCGTGTAGGAAAGTCTCGACCTGCATAAGGCGAAAAATAAGCAGGCGCGGGTTCGCGCATATCATCAACCGATATGGTCATCTCTCCAACTTGCCCGCCTTGTGCGGTCTCTTGAGCATTTGAAGAACTTGATATGAATGCTGCGGAAACGATTGCTGTCGATGTCGTCAGAAAAAACTTCATTTGAACCTCCCAGCCGCGCTGAATGCCAGCCTATGGCAGCATCTGAAGTGGCTGTTCGTCAAGGAAAACGAAGGTTTTTCTTAGGTGAGCTCAAGAAACTTTGGGTGAGGGACGACTAATCCCAGGCGACAGCTTCGCCGGAACTCTGACGCTCGGCCGGGGCAAAAAGAACCGCAACGAGTGGGCTTCTTGACGACTGGTGGTCTGTTTCGTCAGTCTTGAGCCCGTGATCTTGATTGGAGGCGTTGTCATGAAGTGGTTATCGCGAGCATTCCTACTATCCTTGTCCTTTTTGTTTGCCACGGTCGCTTCAGCTCAAGACAAGCCAAACATCGTATTCATATTTTTAGATAATTTTGGTTGGGGCGAGCCCGGATTCAACGGCGGCGGCATAATCCGAGGAACAGCGACTCCCGAGATGGACGCCCTCGCTGCGGAAGGATTACGACTCACGAACTTCAACGTGGAAAGCCAATGCACGCCGTCCCGTGCAGCGACCATGACAGGACGATACGGTATCCGAAGCGGCAACCACACGGTTCCACTGGGCGGCGGCGTCTACGGTCTGACTCAGTGGGAAATCACGATGGCCGAGATGCTGAAGGAGGTAGGATACAACACGGCCATGTACGGCAAGTGGCACCTTGGATGGACCGAAGGGCGCTATCCAACGAATCAAGGATTCGACGAGTTTTACGGCGTTGAGACCACTGACGTTACAGTCTGGCGCACGCTTCCGGGATTTGCCGAAGCGAACATGGACGAACCTGTGGTGATGCAAGGTGTTGCTGGCGAGCCCGCGACAGTAGCGCGCGACTATGATCTGGATTATCGCGGTGAGATAGATGGCGACCTGACACAAAAAGCCATCGAATTCATCGAAACCAAGAGTGGGGAAGATGCACCATTCTTCATCTATCTTGCTTACACGCAGACCCACTATCCAAACATCGTGTCCGAAGAATTTGATGGGGCCACTGGAAACGGTGTCTGGGCTGACATTCTACTTCAAACAGATAGCTATATCGGACGTATTGTTGATGCGATCGAGGGGGCAGGTGTTTCCGACGACACCATGGTGATAATTACTGCTGACAACGGCCCCGAAGCTCTTCCGGTTGGAAACGCCAACGTCTCGCCGGTGCCAGCGGTACATGGTACAGCCGGACCTTGGCGCGGTACTCTGTTTACCAGCCTCGAAGGAAGCATGCGCGTGCCCTTCGCCATCAAGTGGCCGGGGAAGATCCCCGCTGGTTCAGAAAGCAATGACGTTGTCCACTCAATGGACCTTTTTCCAACACTGGCGGCGTTCGCAGGCGGTAGAGTGCCGGAAGACCGGGCATTTGATGGCATCGACCAGTCAAAGTTCTTTCTTGGCGACCAGCCAAAATCGAACCGAGAAGGCGTGATCGTCTACATGGGTGAGCAGATATTCGGCGTAAAATGGAAGGACTGGAAAGTTCTGTTCAAAGAGAACACAACGGCTTTTGGCGCGACGGAGCCTTTCGACACACCAAGGGTCTACAACCTTCTGAATGATCCACACGAGCGTGAAAGCGTACTCTTCCCGCACACATGGGCGGCCGAAAAAGCGCTGCCGCAGTTGCAGGAACACATTGCAACCTTCGAGGAGTACCCTCCAATCCCACCGGGAACGCTTGATCCCTACGAACCACCCAAAAACTGAACAGCGGCTTTGTCCGCCAGCCGGACACTGATCGCAAGGGGGCCCCGGTCTTGTTGGAATGCAAAGCGGTCGTTCGTTCTTTGTGCAAAAAAGTTCAAAACATCTCACTCATTCACGGCGCAACGCATTTGTAACCGTACGCGTTCCCTCATCTCGTCTGCTTTATCAGTTAAATAGTCCAGCCCCCCGCGCGTGATGGGCGTGGGACTTGAGTAAAATCGAGCGGCGTTCAAGTTGGGCCAGTGGATGAGGAGCGACATTCGTGCTCGGGTGACGATGTGTGGGCGCCAACGAAATCTCCGTGAAGCCATGTAATTTAGGGGGTAATTGGGTGCAATTGTGCTGACGCCAAAATCGATCCAAAAAATCAATTGATTTGGTGGAGCCTTAGGGGTAACGCCGCCAAACGCCTAATGCACTGATAGTAAACACTATTGTAGTGTGTTGGTTTGCAGTTTGTCTCACCCTAGTGTCACACCGACGCTTCGGCTACTCCTATTGACCACATTCGTTCAGGCAGAATAGCAAAGTGTGAAGCCGTCTCCTCTATATGTCTCCAATGATCAGGCCTGAGGGGTGCGTACCCCGGTGATGTATGCACTGTCGTTGTCCAAGCATGGGGGAACTCTGCCTGCCTTTAGTAAAAGATACGGGCTCGGAAAAACTCGCCAACAATTTGGCAATTGGAGTGGGCCAGAACAGCGGATATTGATGCGATATGCACAAAATAGCTGTCACGAACCCAGAGTGGAAAAACTTGATGGGGCCAAGCTAGATAGCGTCTTCACGGTGTAGAAAAATTGACCACCTACATTAAAATCGTATTGTCGAATATGGAGCGACAATAAGTTCACGCCGTTAAGTGCTTCGAAACAATTGTAGATCAAAATGAAAGAGGGACATTATGAAAAAACTTCTTTTAGCTTTGCCAGCAGCCGCAATTCTCGGTGCATGCGACGAAGGCAGCACAACCAGTGGCACGTCGGCAACCCCAACCGCAGCAGAACAAGCGTGCTTGCGTGATGTCACTGCGACCACCAACAATCCGGATGTAGCACTGCTCGGTTCTGAGTTTTCTGAAGCCGGTACGTTTGTGCGCGTCGGCGTCGGACCTGACCGCGCCCCTTGGCAGTGCATCGCCTACAGCGACGGTACAACAGATGGCATCATGTCGCTGACGAACGAAGGTACTCTCTAGCCTCACTATGTTCTCTGAACATGGTCTTTATCCCTTGGACACTGTGTAGTCTCCTGCACAGTGTCGATTGCTAGTGATATTTGAAAACCTACTTTGAACTTTGGTGAGAGAAAGCATGGGTAGGGGCCAACGGAAGTAATAGATTCCGTGTCTGGACAGTGAGAGATACGCATACAGCTTCATTTTGTGTCACACCTGTGTGTCACATCGCTCTAGTGCATACTATCCAGTTGTATTGTTAGGTATTGGTGGAGCCTAGGGGAGTCGAACCCCTGACCTCTTGCATGCCATGCAAGCGCTCTCCCAACTGAGCTAAGGCCCCATACAAGTACTGCCGAAGCAGTGGACGGACGTTTATGAGACAGTGGCGGTTAGCGCAAGTCCAAAAACAGGCTGACTGACCAAAAACTTTTAGCCCGCCGTCCGGGACGGTTCGAGGCGGCGCGGGGCCGCCTCTGACCGGAATTAGTTTTCGTCCTCGGACGACATGTCAGTGATGTCGTCCAGCGAGACGTTATCATTGTCGTCGTCATCATCGTCCAGCAGATCGTCTTCCAGTTCAACGTCGACGTTGTCGTCATCATCCAGAACAATATCTTCATCCGACGCGTTCTCACGCGCTTTGGCCGATGCTGCGTCTTCCGCATCTGCGGCGATCATCCGGCTTTTGCCGGTTTCAAGCTCCACGATCTCGCCGGTATAGGGGCTAACGATCGGGTCCTTGTTCAGGTCATAAAACCGCTTACCGGTTGTCGGGCAAACGCGCTTTACACCCCATTCTTCCTTGGGCATGTCAATTCCCCTTGATATCAGGTGAGTCGTATCAACGATTCAGGTCACGTGCCACATGCGGCGGGTACTGTCAAAGCCTTTGAGCAGGAGAAACAGGCATATGGGAGATCACGCACTGCCCGGGACGCCTCCGGTGCCGCTGACATTGCGCAAGTCAGCACAGGCGCGACGGATCAGCCTGCGAATTTCCCAATTGGACGGGCGCGTTACACTGACTTACCCGCAAGGCGTGCCAGAGGCCGAGGCGCTGAACTTTGCACGTATGAAAGAAGACTGGATCCGGCAACATCTTGAGGACAGACCGGAGCTGTCGGTTGTCCAGTTTGGTCAAAGTATCCCGGTCGAGGGCGTCGCACGGCGAATCGTTCCCGCCAGCGGACGTCGTGTGCAGATGGGCACTGATGAAATCGCAGTCCCAAAGGGCGCCGAGGCGCGACGTTTGGCCAGATTTCTCAAGGAACTGGCGCGGGATCGTCTTACCGGGGCGTGCGATGACTATGCGGCCATGTTGGGACGTCCGTATTCCAGCCTGACGATCCGGGATACGCGGTCCCGCTGGGGGTCGTGCAGTTCGACAGGTGGTTTGATGTTTTCTTGGCGGTTGATATTGGCCCCGTCCGATATCCTGCATTACGTCGCGGCGCATGAGGTTGCGCATTTGGCAGAAATGAACCACTCGCCCGCGTTTTGGGCGCAGGTTGAGCGCATTTTCGGGGACTACAAAGACCAAAGACGGTGGCTGCGCGACAACGGGGCGCAGCTTCATCAGTATAGATTCGATACTGCCATGAGTTGACCGCAGGTCAGTTTGTGATCACATGGGGGCATGTTAAGCGCTCGTCCTTCAGAAACCCAAACAGCAACACATGACCGGGTTTACCGTGCCCTGCGCGCCCGTATCATGCACGGTGAGATTTCGCCGGGTCAGGCCCTGACTTTGCGCGGGATCGGCAAAGAGTTTGGTGTTTCGATGACCCCGGCGCGCGAAGCGGTGCGGCGTCTGGCAGCTGAAGGCGCGCTGTTTCTCTCGTCATCCGGCCGTGTCTCGACGCCCGAGTTGACGAATGACCGGATCGAAGAGCTGGCGGCCCTGCGCGCCCTGCTTGAGGTGGAGCTGGCAAGCCGCGCTTTGCCTCGGGCGCATATGGCTTTGATCGACCGGCTTCAAAGCATCAACATGAACGTGGCTGAAATGGTCACCAAACGCGATGCTGTCGGCTATATCCGGACCAATCTTGAGTTTCACCGGACCCTTTACCTGAGGGCGCAGGCACCCGCGATGCTGGCCATAGCCGAAACCGTCTGGCTGCAATTGGGACCGACGATGCGCGCTTTGTATGGTCGTTTGCGCCGGACTGAGCCGCCGCATTACCACAAGCTGATCATTGCCGCGCTCAAGGCCGGGGATGAACCCGGTTTGCGCCTCGCGGTGCGCTCGGATGTCACGCAGGGCCTGAGGATGCTGGTCAGCTAGGCGACTTGTCGCCGAGCGCCCTGCGTCTGCTCTGACCTGGTGCGTCGTTCTGGTTTAGGGCGCGGCTCTGTTGTACTCTGGACCAAATCACAACAAGAGCAGATTTCAGCCATGATCAATCGTCGAGTATTTTCTGTCGGCCTCGGGTCCGCCCTTTTGACTGCATGTTCCGCAGGGACGCAGTCCAATGCACCTGCATCGCGAATGCGTGCCGTTCCGAACTCGGGCTGGGATGCCTGGGTGGCCGGTTTCAAAGGCCGCGCGGCCGCGCAGGGCATTTCGCAATCCACAATCAATCGGGCCTTTCAGGGGGCGGGTTATTTGCCTGACGTGATCGAACGCGATCGCAATCAGGTTGAGTTCAAGCGCTCGCTCGAAGACTATCTGGCTATCGCCGCCTCGGATGAGCGGATTGAGACGGGTCAACAGATGATGGTCCGCCACGCCGCGACGTTGTCCAAGATTGAAGCGCAATACAGTGTCGACAAAGAGGTTATCGTTGCGGTCTGGGGACTTGAAAGCCGCTATGGTGCCCGCCGTGGTGATGTGCCCGTGATCTCGGCGACCTCGACACTGGCTTATGACGGGCGGCGGGGTGCATTCTTTGAAAAGCAATTGATTGCGGCCCTGCAGATCATTCAGGAGGGCGACACGACGCCCGACAAGATGACTGGAAGCTGGGCAGGCGCAATGGGCCACACCCAGTTCATTCCGACCTCGTACCTTGCCTATGCGGTGGATTTCACCGGCGATGGACGGCGTGATATCTGGTCTGATGATCCAACAGATTCACTTGCGTCTACAGCGGCATATCTGGCCCGCGCGGGATGGGTGCGCGGGCAGCCTTGGGGTGGCGAGGTTGGAACAGTCTCGGGCACGCCGGTCGCGGTTCTGCAGCCGCAAAAGCCGGGGCCAAGTATTGCTGTTTTCCGCAATTTTCAGGTGATCAAGCGGTATAATAATTCGGATAGCTATGCGATTGGCGTCGGGCACTTGTCCGACCGGATCGCGGGCGGTGCGCCGTTCCAGGCATCGTTCGGGCCGGATGCCGCGGGTTTGACGCTGGAAGATCGCAAGGAACTGCAACGCCGATTGACTGCCGCCGGGTATGATACGCAGGGCGCAGACGGTGTGATCGGGAATAACACGAAATCCGCCATCAGCGCCTATCAGGGCGCCAAGGGCCTGCCAGTGACGGGCGAACCCTCGGTGGCGCTGTTGCGGCAGTTGGGGGGCTAGGCGCGTTACGCGGCCAGCCCTTTGGAACCGATATCGAGGAATTTTTGACGGCGGTCGCGGATCAGAGCGGCCGCGTCTTTGCCGTCCAACTCGTTCAGCATTGCGGCAATCGCTGCGCGAACCGAGTCAACCGCAGAGGCGCGATCACGATGAGCGCCACCTTTAGGTTCGGTGATGATACGGTCGCAGACGCCCAGTTTGTAAAGGTCTTGCGCGGTCAGGCGCAGGGCCTCTGCCGCTTCGCGCATCTTTTCCGAATCTTTCCACAGAATCGACGCGCAGCCTTCGGGCGAGATGACCGAGTAAACCGAATGCTCCAGCATCGCCACGCGGTTTGCCGTGGCAAACGCCACCGCCCCGCCCGAGCCGCCTTCGCCTATGATGACCGAAACCAAAGGTACGCCGATTTTCAGGCACATCTCGGTTGAGCGGGCGATCGCTTCGGACTGGCCGCGCTCTTCCGCGCCTTTGCCGGGGTAGGCCCCAGCCGTGTCGATAAGGGTGATGACCGGCAGCCCAAACCGCCCTGCCATTTCCATCAGTCGGACGGCTTTGCGGTATCCTTCGGGCCGGGCCATGCCGAAATTCCGTTCGATCCGCGACTTGGTGTCCGAGCCTTTTTCGTGCCCGATCACCATGACCGGCTGGTCGTTGAAGCGCGCTAGACCACCTATCACGGCCAGATCGTCGGCAAAGTTTCTGTCCCCGGCCAGCGGAGTGAATTCGGTGAACAGTTCCTTGACGTAGTCCTGACAATGTGGGCGTTCAGGGTGCCGTGCCACCTGACATTTGCGCCACGGGGTCAGATCCGCGTAAAGCTCGTCCAGCAGCTTGGCGGCCTTGGCGTCCAGTGCGGCGGCTTCTTCGGCCACGTCCATCTCTTCGTTGGCGCGGGCCAGCGCGCGCAATTCCTCGGCCTTGCCTTCAATCTCGGCCAGGGGTTTTTCGAAATCCAGATACTGGGTCATGACGCCTCTCAACGCGGAATTTCCCTGCTATATGACCTGACGTCGCGCCGGATGCAACTCGGGCAATGCGATCGGCCTTTGTTGCCGTCAGATTTCTTCGCCAAGAAGCCGGTTACGCTGGCCATAGAACGGGGTACAGCGAAGCCACCAACAATATCGCCATGGTCCAGTTGAACACCGACAAGCGTTTCGGGTTGGTTAACACGCGTGCCATCTGTTGCCCCAGAACCGTCCACGTACTGACCGAGGGCAGGTTCACCGCGCCAAAGACCAACGCAACGACAACGATGGCGTTCAGAGTCTGCTCGGGCGTGTAGGCGGTTGTGGCGGTCAGGGCCATGACCCATGCCTTAGGGTTGACCCATTGAAAAGCTGCGGCCTGTAAAAAGGTCATCGGCGTGCCCGAGGTCGCCCCCGCCTTGGCCGGCGCTGCATGAGCGACCTTCCAGGCAAGAAACAGCAGATAAAGGACCGAGGCGGTTTTCAGGATCGTATAGCTGATTGGGAACCGATCAAAGACCTGCACCAATCCGGCCCCGACAAGCAGAACCATCACCGTAAAGCCCAATCCGATCCCCAACATGTGCGGGACTGTCCGGCGAAAGCCAAAGTTCGCACCCGATGCCATCAGCATCAGGTTGTTTGGTCCCGGTGTAATGGACGAAACAAAGGCAAACGTGATCAGGGCCAGAAGAATCTCATAAGTCATGAAGGGGATAATTGCTGCGTATTGGGCAAATGAAATTGCGTTTTTGTGCGTGATTGTCATAGTTTTGCAATCAATGACCAAGATAGATCAAATAAATCAGCAAATATTGCACGAGCTTTCGCGTGATGGACGGATCAGCAATCTGGATCTGGCCGAACGTGTCGGGCTTTCCCCGTCTGCCTGCCTGCGCCGAGTGCAAGAGTTGGAGCGTTCAGGGGTGATCGCCGGATATCGCGCGGTGCTGAATCCGGCGGCGGTTGGAGTGGGGTTCGTGGCTTATATCGGCGTGGGGCTGGGTGAACATACCAAAGCCGCGCAAGAAGGGTTCGAGCGCGCCCTTCAGCGTGCCCCCGAAGTGGTTGAGTGTCACAACATCACTGGCACCATAGAATACCTGCTGCGCGTCGAATGCGCAGACCTTCCGGCATATAAGACCTTTCATACGGATGTGCTGGGAACGCTGCCCCATGTCACGTCGATTACGTCTTATGTCGTCATGGATTCGCCCAAAGATATGCGTGCTTAGCCTTGCGATTGTGATGTTTAACCGTCTTGCGGGGTTAATTTTCACACCCTAGTGTCAGTTAATGACCTAATTTGACGGGGAACATACCCCGCGGGATGACTCTCAGGGAGGAGAAAATGAAACTCTTCAGAACAGGGGCGCTTGTCGCAGTATTCGCGATGATTGCCGGTGCGGCCATGACAGCGCCGCTCAAGCTGCAACCTGCCAGCCCCCAGCCCAGTCCAAAAGCGGGGCTTAACGTGAAGTATGCATGGGAGGGTAATCCTCCACGCAAGATCCAGAACCTATCCAAGGTCGATTTTTTGCTGAAAAAGGCCAAGCCGGGTCAGCCGCTGCGCGGGTTGGACTACCGCGATACGTCAGAAGGCGACCCGGTGCTGACGTTCAACGAAGCGTTCAACGTCGCGGCTGAGATCACCGGGTATATCAAGTTCAACGCGCCCGGTGTTTACGAGCTTGAGACATGGTCCAATGACGGGATCGACGCTTGGGTCGGCGGGCAGCAAATCGGGTATTTCAATGGTCGTCAGGGTTGCGATGCAAACCAGAGGACCGAGGTCGAAGTCCCGCAGGCTGGATGGTACCCCCTGAAGATCAAGTATTTTCAGAAATACGGAACGTCTTGCCTGATGATGAAATGGGGCAAGAAAGGCGAGCGGTTCACCTGGACCCCCAACGACGTCTTTGGCCGTTAAGAAAAAGGCGCCCTTCGGGGCGCCTTTTCAGTTTCAACCGTTTGCGGCGATCAATTCAGCCTGCGCCACGATGACCTCGGCCTGTTTGATCGACGCGATGTCTACCAGACGCCCCTTGTAAACCGTTGCGCCTTCGCCGTTGGCCTTTGCCTGTTCCATCGCAGCAAGGATTTCGCGGGCCTCGGACACAGCCTCGTCCGACGGGGTGAAGACCTGATTGGCGAGCGCGATCTGCTTGGGATGGATCGCCCATTTGCCGACCATGCCCAAAGTGGCCGAACGTTTGGCCTGCGCGATATAGCCTTCGTCATCCGAGAAATCGCCGAACGGCCCATCCACGGGCAACACGCCATGGGTGCGGCAAGCGGCGACGATGGCGGCCTGCGCCCAGTGCCACGGATCAGACCAGTGCTTTTCGCCCTCGCGCAGCATGTAATAGTTTTCCTGCGTGCCACCGATGCCGGTGGTCTGCATCCCCATCGAGGCGGCAAAGTCCGCAGCCCCGAGGCTCATGGCCTGCATACGGGGCGAAGAGGCCGCAATTTCCTCGACATGGGCGATGCCTGCGGCGGATTCGATGATGACCTCAAAGCTGACGGGCTTGGTGCGGCCCTTGGCGCGCTCGATCGCTGTGACCAGCGCGTCTACAGCGTAGACATCTGCTGCGCATCCGACTTTAGGGATCATGATCTGGTCCAGACGATCGCCTGCCTGTTCCAGCAGATCAACCACGTCACGGTACCAGTAAGGTGTGTCCAGCCCGTTGATGCGGACGGACATATACTTGCCGCCCCAGTCGATGGTGTTCAGCGCTTCGATTACATTGGCGCGGGCTGCATCCTTGTCACTAGGTGCGACCGAGTCCTCAAGGTCCAGATTGATCACATCGGCTGCAGACGCGGCCATTTTCGGGAACAGTTTGGTGTTTGATCCCGGCCCGAACAATTGGCAGCGGTTGGGGCGCGCGGGGGCGGCGGGTTGGATGCGAAAGCTCATCTGGACCTCGTGCGAGAAAGGAAATTGCGATTTTCTTGCCTCTTGAGGTATTAAATTGCGCGGTGCTGCGCAAGCGTCTTTGTGCAGATGCGGCAATGCAATCGCAGCATTCACCGTAATACGCTGCGTCGCTGGAGGTTAAAGTTTAATCGCTTTGAAAACTTGGGATGATTTTGCGCGTCAGGTAAAAATTACGCAAAATTATCCCTCGCGACCCGGCGTCCTTGCGGGAAAACGCGAAACACTCGTTCGGGTGCTTCAATAATCTGCGCCGGAATCAAAGGAGTGCACCGCAATGATCGAGACACCGTATCTGTTGTTTTTGGGCGATGCGCCCGACCAGTTGGCGGCAAAGGTTGCCATCGGAATCCGCGACTGGCGGCCGGAGAACGCCGTGGGTCAATACCGAATGGACGGCTGTAAGGCCGATCTTGGCATGACGGATATGACGCTTGCCGAAGCCAAGGCAGCCGGGGCAAAGACGTTGGTGATCGGCGTTGCCAATCGCGGCGGTGTGATCAGCGCAGCGTGGAAGAAGGTGCTGATCGAAGCGCTGGAGATGGGCTATGATCTGGCGTCCGGCCTGCACAACCTGCTGCGTGATGAGGGCGATCTGGTCGCGGCTGCTCAGACTCATGGTTGCACGTTGCATGATGTGCGGGTGCCGACCGTTGGGTATCCGATTGCAAACGGTCGTAAGCGCGCAGGCAAGCGCTGTCTGGCCGTTGGCACCGATTGTTCAGCAGGCAAGATGTATACCGCGATGTCGATGGATGCCGAGATGCGCAAGAGGGGTATGAAATCCACCTTCCGCGCCACCGGTCAGACGGGCATTCTGATCACCGGGCAGGGCGTTCCACTGGACGCGGTCGTCGCCGATTTCATGGCGGGTGCGGTTGAATATCTGACGCCCGAGAATGACGCCGATCACTGGGATCACATCGAAGGGCAGGGCTCGCTTTACCATGTGTCATATTCTGGTGTGACCATGGCGCTGATCCATGGCGGCCAGCCGGATGCGCTGATCCTGTGCCACGAACCCACCCGGACCCATATGCGCGGCTTGCCGGAATATTCTTTGCCAACGCTGCCTGAACTGCGCGACGCCGCCCTTCCGATGGCCCGGATCGCGAATCCGGCCTGTCAGGTTGTCGGGGTGTCGATCAACACGCAGAACCTAAGCGAAGAGGACGCTTTGGCCTATATCGACGAGGTTGAGGCCGAGATGGGCCTGCCCGCCACTGATCCCTATCGGTTTGGTGCGGGTAAATTGGTGGATGCGCTAGCCGCGCTGTGATCTAAGCGCTGGGCCGGTGGCGTTTGTTGCCGGCCTTTTCGACACTAAACTGAAAGGGTAGGCGCGTGCAGATAGAGGTCTCTCGTGATGTGTTTCGGCTGGCGCAGGTGTTCACCATTTCGCGCGGGTCGCGGACCGAGGCGAAGGTTCTGACGGTCCGGTTGTCGGATGGCGTGCATCAGGGCTGGGGCGAATGTGTTCCTTACGCGCGTTATGACGAAACGCTGGAGTCCGTCGAGGCTGAGATCGCGGGCCTGCCAGCCGAATTTACACGCCAGTCGCTGATGGACCTGTTGCCCGCCGGGGCTGCACGAAATGCGGTGGATTGCGCTCTGTGGGATCTGGAATGCAAACGCGCAGGGAGACGTGTCTGGGACCTTGCTGGTCTGCCGGTTCCGGGGCCAGAGATTACCGCCTATACTCTTTCGCTGGACACGCCCGAGGCGATGCAGGCGCAGGCGGCGCAAAACGCGCATCGCCCGTTGCTGAAGATAAAGCTGGGCACGCCGGACGACATGCCTCGTCTTGAGGCCGTTCGCGCAGGCGCGCCTGGCGCGCAGATCATTGTCGACGCGAATGAGGGCTGGTCTGCCACCGTCTATGCCGATCTGGCCCCGCATCTGGTGCGTCTGGGTGTTGCGTTGGTCGAGCAGCCCTTGCCCGCAGGCGAGGATGACGCGTTGATCGGGATGGAGCGTCCGGTGCCGGTCTGTGCTGACGAATCCTGTCATGACCGCGCCAGCCTGCCCGGCCTTAAGGGTAAATACGACGTGGTCAACATAAAGCTCGACAAAACCGGCGGCCTGACCGAGGCGCTGGCCCTGCGTGATCAGGCGCTGGCCCAAGGCTATAAGGTCATGGTTGGTTGTATGGTCGGCAGCTCGCTTGCGATGGCCCCTGCGACCTTATTGGCGCAGGGTGCGATGGTAACGGACCTTGACGGCCCGCTTCTTCTGGCCGAAGACCGAACCAACCCGCTGATTTTTGATGACGCCGGAGTGCATCCGCCTTCAAGCGCGCTCTGGGGCTGAGGAGAACAACATGACCCGCACCGTTTACGTGAACGGAGAATACCTGCCCGAGACCGAGGCCAAAGTCTCGATCTTTGACCGTGGTTTCCTGATGGCCGACGCTGTTTACGAGGTGACCAGCGTGCTGGATGGCAAGCTGATCGACTTTGAAGGCCATGCGGTGCGTCTGAAACGGTCGCTGGACGAATTGCAGATGGCCGAGCCATGCAGCAAGGATGAGTTGCTAGAGATTCACCGCAAACTGGTCGAGCTGAACGGGATCGTTGAGGGTTTGATCTATTTACAGGTCACACGCGGCAGCGATGGCGACCGGGATTTTGTGTTCCCTGCGGCCGACACCAAACCAACGCTGGTTCTGTTCACGCAGAACAAGCCGGGACTGGCTGACAGCCCTGCGGCGCAGAAGGGGGCCAAGATCATCTCGATCGATGATATCCGTTGGGGCCGTCGCGACATCAAGACAACGCAATTGCTGTATCCGTCCTTGGGCAAGATGATGGCCAAGGCCGCTGGATGCGATGATGCGTGGATGGTCGAAGATGGGTATGTTACCGAAGGCACCAGCAACAATGCTTACTTCGTGAAAAACGGTAAGATCGTCACCCGCCCTTTGTCCAACGACATCCTGCACGGCATCACCCGCAAGGCCGTGCTGCGCATGGCGGCTGAGGCGCAGATGGAGGTCGAGGAACGTCTGTTCACCATTGACGAGGCGAAAGAGGCAAATGAGGCCTTTACCACTTCGGCCAGCGCTTTCGTGATGCCAGTGGTTGAGATCGACGGGATTGCTCTGGGCGATGGCACGCCGGGGCCGATTGCAAAGCGTCTGCGCGAGATCTACTTGGACGAAAGCCGCAAAGCGGCGATCTGATTTAAAAGGCTCGCTGGAATGGCGGGCCTTTTAGCTATATGTCCTCAGCCTTTTTTGCCGACGTTTTCTTCAAAGGCGACCTCGAAGGCGGCCTGTTTTTGAGGGCTGGCCTCGGTCTGATAATTGGCTTTCCATTCATCCATGGTCATACCGTAGAAAATCTGGCGGGCCTCGTCCTTGCCCATCTCAATGCCTTTTTCATTGGCGGCTTCTTGATACCAGCGCGACAGGCAGTTGCGGCAGAACCCGGCCAGATTCATCATGTCGATGTTCTGGACGTCGGTACGGTCTTCCATCAGGTGCTTTTGCAAGCGGCGGAAAGCGGCGGCCTGAAGTTCGATTTCGGTTTGCTTGTCCATGGTCTGGCTCCGGGTAAACACTCTTGTTTTCTATGACCTAGCGGTCCGGTGGCGATGTTTCAACAAACAGGACGTCACGCCAGTTTCAACGCCAGCCACGGGACGATGCAAAAGATCAATGTCAGAATCTTGTAGTTTGCGAGATACCTGAAATAGGCCCGTTTCACGTCCGGGCGTTCCATCTGGAACATCCTGCCGTGGATACCGGCAATCCAGTCCTGCATAAGCAGGACCATTGCTGTGGTAAACAGCAATACCGCGATATTGAGCACGGCCATCCAACCAAAGACGGAGGTGAGGAATTCCTGAGTCATAGTCGCCCCCTTTCCCACGATATATATGGGTTGGCGGCGAACCTCACAATGTCGTGCGCTTAAAGGTCGCTGTCCTCCAAAGCATCCTTCAGAACAACCGCCAACCGTTCAGCCCATGCGCGCTGCCCTGTGTGATCGGCGATCAGGTCGTTGCGTAATTCGATCAACGCATTAGGGCGGCCAAATCCCGTGCAGTGCTTGTCGATCGCGTCGCCGGGCAGCACGCCGGTATAGGGTTCGTTGATGCCGACGCACAGATCGTCTTCGGCCTGCAGCCGGTTGATCAACGGGCGCGCAAAACGTTCGTCCGGGGTGTGCAAAACACCCACGTGCCAAGGGCGCGGATCACGGCCGCGAAGCTGCCGGGTGAATGAATGCATCGACACAATCACCGCGTGGGGCAGGGCGGCTAATTCAGCAAGCGCATTGTGATATGGGCGATAGCACATGTTCAAGCGGCGTTCGCGCTCGGCGTTGTCGGCGTGGCGGTTGCTGGGAATGATCGAGCCATCATAGAGCTTCATCAGCAAGGTTGGGTCATCCTCACCCCGGTTGGGGTCGATCACAAGGCGCGAGAAATTGGCGGCAATGACGGGTGCGTTCAGGATCTCGCCCAGATGCTTGGACACCTCATAGGCGCCAACGTCATAGGCGATGTGACGTTCCATATCCTCGCGCGGCAGGCCGAGGTCCCCGCCGTTGATATCGGGCGGAACGGTGTTGGTTGCGTGGTCGCATGTGATCAGCCAGCGCGACGGGCGATCAGCGCCGTGGATAAAAAACGGAGAATACGTCATAAGCCTGTCATCTAGTTTGTCGCAGGTGTAGGGCAGTTGCTTTGAAAAGGGAATTGCGCAATAAGCAGCCTGCGGCAATGTTTGCGATAACATTTTCGCGAAGCCAAAAGACGACGTGAGGAGAGCAAGACCAATGCGACGCCTGAGAAGTGTAAAGATCGTGGCGACGCTGGGACCGGCGTCCAACGATTATGATACCATTCGTGCCCTGCACGAGGCCGGGGCGGATGTGTTCCGCCTGAACATGAGCCATGGCAGTCATGATGAAATTCGCGAACGTCATCAGATCATTCGGCAGGTAGAGAAGGATCTGGACAGCCCGATTGCGATCCTTGCCGACCTTCAGGGCCCGAAACTGCGCGTGGGCGTCTTTGCCAACGATGCGGAAGAACTGGTTGAGGGAGCAGCTTTCCGGCTGGACCTTGATCCAAAGCCTGGGGATATCAGCCGCGTATGCTTGCCTCATCCCGAGATTTTTGCCGCGCTGGAGCCAGGTGCGCGTCTTTTGGTGAACGACGGTAAAATCCGTCTGGTCGTGCAGGATTGTGGGCAGGACTTCGCTAACTGCTCTGTCGAAGTGGGCGGGACGATTTCAAACCGCAAGGGTGTGAACGTACCCGACGTCGTGCTGCCGCTTGCGGCATTGTCCGCCAAAGATCGCGACGATTTGGAATTTGTCTGCCAGTTGGGTGTCGACTGGCTGGCGCTGAGCTTTGTGCAGCGCGCGAAGGACGTGTTTGAGGCTCGCGCATTGGCTGATGGCCGCGCGTCTATCCTGTCCAAGATCGAAAAACCGGCGGCGGTTGAAGCATTTGACGATATCCTTGATGCGTCTGACGGTATCATGGTCGCGCGGGGTGATCTGGGCGTCGAGCTGCCGGTGTCAGCCGTGCCGCCGATCCAAAAACGTCTGGTTCGGAAATGCCGTGGTGCGGCCAAGCCGGTAATTGTGGCGACGCAAATGCTGGAGAGCATGATCGAAAGCCCAATGCCAACGCGCGCCGAGGTGTCGGACGTGGCCACCGCAATTTACGAGGGCACCGACGCTATCATGCTCAGCGCTGAATCCGCTGCGGGCTCTTACCCGATCGAGGCGGTTCAGACGATGAATAAAGTCGCCATCGAGGTTGAGGCAGACCCAACTTATTCTCAGATCATAGCGTCTTCGCGCTCGGCCAAGGGTACGTCTGTGGCCGACGGCATTGTTGCCGCCGCGCGAGAGATCGCAGAAAAAACTGAAATCAAGGCGATCTGCTGCTTTACGCAAAGTGGAACGACCGCCTTGCTGACTGCACGCGAGCGTCCGGCCGTTCCGATCCTTGCGTTGACACCAGCTACGGGTACGGCCCGCCGCCTGTGCCTGACATGGGGGTGTCATTGCGTGATGACGCCCGAGCTTGAGCGGTTCAAGGGCGCGGTGGTGAACGCAGCCCGAGCCGCCCGTTCCGGGGGGTTTGCAGCCGAAGCGGACCAGATTGTTGTCACGGCGGGTGTGCCCTTCAACGTGCCGGGTACGACCAACATCTTGCGTATCGCGCCCTGCGACGAGCGGTTGATCTACAACACTGATCCGGGTTGAACCAAGCGGGAGCGATCCCCAGTCAATGCCCATAGCCTAAAAAATGGGCAAAAAAAGTATATATAAAGCAACAGTATATCTAAATGGAGGGTGAATCTTTCAGTTTCCCCTCTATTTTTTGGTGTTTTTCTTGGATACTGATCCGCAAGGGCGGTCTACTCAATAAGTTCCAGGTTCCGGCTGCCCGGCCGGGGGTACGGGCCCCGGTATAATCAACAAAATCGGAGGAACGTCATGACAACCAAAATTGTCATTGGACTGGACGGGACAGAAACCGGTGAGCGCGCGATCGCTTTTGCCAAGGATTTGGCTGAACGAATCGGAACGTGTGAGTTGCTGGTGGTTTACGTTATCGAATGGTCCCCTTTCACTTTCCAAACACCTGAAGAAAACGCGTTGCGGCACAAGCGGCGCGAAGAAGAGGTCGACTTGGCGACGACGCGGATCGTAAGTCCGGCCGTGGATGCACTGACCGCTGCCGGATTCTCGGCGCATGGCATCGTGCGTCACGGCGATGTGGCAGAAACGCTGAATGCAATCACAGTTGAAAATGGCGGGACGCAGATCATCGTTGGCCGCGCGTCGGCTGACGGGTTCAAGAAACGGCTGTTTGGCAGCTCAACGCAGAACCTTGTGATGCATGCCGATGTTCCGGTCACTGTAGTGAATTGAGGGGGTGACGATTATGAACATGTTGAAACACTTGGGTCTGGCCATAGCTGCCATGTTCCTTGCTAGCCCCGCTCTGGCGCAAGATGCACCGGGGTTGGACGACAAAATCAACCAGGCTTTCGCCGATTTCACCGGGCCGTTTGTCAGCTTTATCTTCGCGCCCTTCCCGGGCACCGGGTTCCCTTGGATCGTGGGATGGCTGGTCGTCGCGGCAACGGTTTTCACGCTGTATTTTGCCTTTGTTCAGCTTCGGTTCTTCGGTCATTCGATCAGTCTGGTCAAAGGCGACTATTCCGACCCCAACGACGCGGGTGAGGTCAGCCACTTTCAAGCGCTGGCAACGGCTCTGTCCGGGACGGTTGGTCTTGGTAACATCGCTGGTGTGGCGGTGGCTGTCGGGATCGGCGGGCCGGGAGCCACATTCTGGATGATCGTTGCGGGCCTTTTGGGTATGGCGTCGAAATTCACCGAATGTACGCTGGGCGTCAAATACCGCAATGAATACGAGGACGGCACGGTTTCGGGTGGTCCGATGTACTACATGTCCAAGGGCTTTGCCGAATTGGGTCTGCCCGGTGGTAAAATCCTTGCGGTTTTGTTCTCGATCTTCTGTATCCTTGGTGCGCTGGGCGGTGGCAATATGTTCCAGGCGAACCAGGCGCATCAGCAGATCGCGGGCATCGTCGGCGACTATCCGGGGTGGATCACTGGTCTGGTCTTTGCGGGTATCGTGTTTGCTGTGATCGTCGGTGGCCTGAAGTCCATCGCGCGTGTGACTGAAAAGGTCGTACCTTTCATGGGCGTCATGTATGTATTGGCCGCGCTGGTCATCATCATCATGCACGCAGATCAGATCGGATGGGCCTTTGGTCAGATCTTCGCGGGTGCCTTTACCGGTCTTGGCGTTGCTGGCGGTATGGTCGGCGCGCTGATCCAGGGCTTCCGCCGTGCGGCGTTCTCGAACGAAGCGGGCGTTGGTTCTGCGGCGATTGCGCACTCGGCGGTGCGGACGAAAGAGCCGATCACCGAGGGCTTTGTGTCCCTGCTGGAGCCGTTCATCGACACCGTTGTGATCTGTACGATGACCGCGCTGGTGATCATCATCACCCAGCAGCTGATCATTGATCCGGCAACCGGCAACTACATGCTGAACGAAGCGGGCAACGCCATTGCGACGGTCGATGGAAACTCGGGCGTCAGCCTGACCTCGGCAGCCTTTGCCAGCGCCTTTGGGTGGTTCCCCTATGTGTTGGCCATCGCTGTGGTTCTGTTCGCCTTCTCGACCATGATCAGTTGGTCCTACTACGGCCTCAAGGCCTGGACCTACCTGTTCGGCGAAGGTCACACCAAAGAGCTGATCTTCAAGATCATCTTCTGCGTCTTCGTGGTTATCGGTGCGGCGGCCAACCTTGGCCCGGTTATCGACTTCTCGGATGCAGCGATCTTTGCAATGGCGGTTGTGAACGTCTTTGCGCTCTACTTCCTGATGAAAGTGGTGCGCGAGGAACTGGCTAGCTACGCAGCCCGGTTGAAGAGCGGCGAAATCCGCAAATTCGGCCATTAAGTCTTTCTACCGGGGCGGCGCGTGTCGCCCCGGTACCTGACCGCCCTACGAAAAGCGCAGATTCTGTTCAAAACCCCCTTGCCAGTATGAGCGAACTTGCGTAAACGGCGCTTCTGATCGCGTGACCGGCCGGATGGCATGCCGAGTCGCGTTTTGTACCGAACCCGAAAAAGGAGACGGAAATGCCTAAGATGAAGACCAAGTCGAGCGCCAAGAAGCGCTTTAAGGTGACTGCAACCGGAAAGGTCCTTGCTGGCCAGGCCGGTAAACGGCACGGCATGATCAAGCGGACCAAAAAGTTCATCCGCGATGCCCGTGGCAACACCACCCTGTCCGCCCCCGACGCCAAGATCGTCAAGGGCTACATGCCCTACGACCGCTAAGAGGAGATACCAACATGTCCCGCGTTAAAGGTGGAACCGTAACTCACGCCCGTCACAAGAAGGTCATCAAGGCCGCCAAAGGTTACTATGGCCGCCGCAAGAGCACCTTCAAAGTTGCACGTCAGGCCGTCGACAAGGCCAACCAGTATGCAACCCGCGACCGTAAGAACCGCAAGCGCAACTTCCGCGCGCTGTGGATCCAGCGTATCAACGCCGCTGTCCGTTCGCATGACGAGGCACTGACATATTCCCGCTTCATCAACGGTCTGAACCTGGCCGGTATCGAAGTGGACCGCAAAGTTCTGGCTGATCTGGCCGTACACGAACCGGAAGCGTTCGGTGCGATCGTCGCCAAAGCTCAGGCCGCTCTGGCTGCCTGATCCTCTGAAAAGAGACAGTGAAAGAAAGGCCGTCCCATTTGGGGCGGCTTTTTTGTTGGGGGCATTAGCGTGTCGGGCGGGTTTGAGAGAAATAAGGTTGCAGTGCTCGTCGAGTATCAGGTCTCGGTCATGTAGCGGTCAAAGACGGCCAGTGTTGGAGCATGCCCTTCAGCGAAGGACCGCCCGGTTTCACCCGCCAGGCAAACATCTGAAACCTTGCCTGAGCGGGAATGAATGTCAACGCCGGCCAAGATAAGTGCTTCGACGACCACCGGGTTCCATTCCGAGGCGGCTGTGATCAGAGGCGTCCATTGCAGATTTTTTGACCGCTGCTCGATATCTGCGCCCAAGGCCATGCATCGTTTGATCACTTCAGTCAGTTCATTCGGTTCGATTGCGTCACAATTGCCGAAACCAAGTCCGTGCAGAACATTGTAGTCCGACCCCAACCCGAGCTTCGGATCAGCGCCCCGATCCAGAAGAAGGCGAACGACCTCCAGCGACACGCCAAACATGCAAGACATCGCCATATAAAGCGCTGTTGCTTCTAATTCTCCGTGGGTCGCGTTGATTTCCCAATGGTCCAATGCGTCCGCGACGGCCCCGAGATCGCCGTCGCTGATTGCATCAAAAATCAGTGGCTCCGGTACATGCTCTTTTACTGCTTTTTCAGCGAATTGGTTTGCGAGGTCTTGGCTGAACGATTTCTCGTTTAGCAAGTCAAACTGAGCGGCCAACTGCCCTAACTCTGGAATGGTGTCACCATATTTGGCAATCGCCGCGTCAAGTTCCGCCCGTAAAGCCTTTACGTCCTCGGTGTTGCCTGATCCGTCGGTGATTTGGCTAATGAGAAAGTCGGAAATTAGCTGCTGAATAGAAAGGATATCCATGGTGCGGCAGTCTAGCGCGGAGTATGGCGAATTTAAGGGGAAAAAAGAAAGCGCTTATATTTGCGCTCTTATTCGATTGTGCATTTTCGGTAGAATTGTTCCCGGTGCTACGAAATATAGTCAAAACACAAGAAAACCGGCGCATTGAAGCGCCGGTTTTGTTACTTCACCGCGGTAAGGATCAACCAAACACACGCCCCAGCGCACCGTCGACCGCGTCGGTGATCTGGTCGATATCGTCCGCTGTCGCGATCAGTGCGGGCGAGAAGCACAGCGTGTTATTCTTGCCTGGCACCGAACGGTTGGTCACGCCGATGATAACGCCCTGCGCCATACAGTCCGCCACAACGGCCTGTGCCAGTTTCTCATTCACAGGCTCACGGCTTGAGCGGTCCGACACCAGCTCGGCCCCAAGAAACAGACCCTTGCCGCGCACGTCACCGATGACCTTGTGCTTCTCCATCAGCTCTTGCAGGTTGCCCATCATGCGCGCGCCCATGTCGGTGCAGTTCTGCAGCAGGTTCTCATCCTCGATGATCCGCATGTTTTCGATCGCCGCCGCCGGACCAGCGGTGCAGCCACCAAAGGTCGAGATATCGCGGAAATAGTTCATCGGGTCGTCTGCGTTGTCCTTGAACATGTCAAAGATTTCCTCGGTCGTGACCATGCAGGCAATCGCCGCATAGCCCGAGGCGACACCCTTGGCCATGGTCACGAAATCAGGCTTCACCCCGTATTGCTGATAGCCAAACCAAGTGCCGGTGCGGCCGACACCACAGACGACCTCATCAATATGCAGAAGGATGTCGTATTTGTCGCAAATCTCCTGCACGCGCTGCCAGTAGCCCTCGGGGGCTTCAATCACGCCGCCACCTGCGGTCACAGGCTCAAGGCACAGGGCGCCTACGGTGTCGGGGCCTTCACGTAGGATGACTTCTTCGATTTGATCAGCCGCCCATTCGCCGAAATTCTCTTCGGGGGCGCCGTCCAGCTCATGCTTGCGGTATTCCATGCAATGCGGGACGCGCACGAAATCGGGTGCGAAGGGGCCGTATTGCGCGTTGCGCTCGTCCTGACCACCTGCCGACATCGCCGCCAGAGTTGATCCGTGATAATCGCGGTCGCGATACAGGATCTTGGTTTTCTTGCCGCCGTATTTCTTGTGGGCGATCTGGCGGACCATCTTAAAGGCTTTCTCATTCGCCTCAGAGCCCGAGTTCATATAATAGACGCGGCTCATCCCTGGCATCTTGCTGATCAGCTTTTCCGCAAAGATCGAGCCAGGAATCGACCCGGCCGAGTTTGCAAAATAGCACAGCTTCATCAACTGGTCATAGACAGCCTTGCAGATCGATTCGCGGCCATAGCCCACGTTGACCGTCCAGACCCCGCCCGAGACCGCATCCAGATGTTCCTTGCCGTTCTGATCCCAAACGCGCATGCCTTTGCCTTCGACAATGATGCGCGGGTCGTTGGTTTCAAAGGGTTTATGTTGGATCAGGTGATGCCAGATATGGGCGCGGTCTGCCTCGACCACGCGGGAAAGATCGTTTTCGTTGAACGTGCCGTCCATGACATGTCCTTTCAGAATTTCTTGGGTGCGCAGGATGCCGGAGCTTAATCCCGGCCCGTGTGTTTTAGATGGCTCAGATCACCGCGAAAGACCATCGGTAGATAGGGCCAGATTGCATCATCGCATATTGCCAGTCCAGACCTGCGCCGTATTTCTACGGGTTTGTCAGCCGGGCAACTTTGTGATCAAGTCGCGCGATCAGACAAAGGGAGGGGAAACCGATGACTGACGCCAACATTTATGAACGTCATCTGGATCAATGCCGCGCGAACCATACGCCGCTGTCACCGCTAAGTTTCCTTGAGCGGACGGCGCAGGTTTACCCTGATTACCCGTCCGTCGTGTATGGCGAACGCAGATATACCTGGGCCGAAACATATGCCCGGTGTCGGCGTCTGGCGGGGGGACTTGCTGCGCGTGGCATTGGCAAAGGCGACACGGTCTCGATCATCGCCGCCAATATCCCTGAGATGTACGAGGCCCATTTTGGTGTCCCGATGACCGGTGCGGTGTTGAACGCGATCAACACACGGCTGGATGCGCCGATCATTGCCTTCATCCTCAACCACGCTGAATCCAAGATACTGCTTGTCGACCCTGAGTTTTCGGGCGCGGTGAAAGAGGCATTGAAGCAGGTCGATCACGATCTGCTGGTCATAGATATTGAAGATGCCAGTTTTGATGGCGGGGAAAAGCTGGGGTCCCTGACCTACGAAGCGCTTCTGTCCGAGGGCGATCCAGACCATTCTTGGTCTTTGCCGGATGACGAGTGGGACGCGATTACGCTGAACTATACCTCGGGCACGACCGGCAATCCCAAGGGCGTTGTGTATCATCATCGAGGTGCCGCGCTGAATGCGCAGTCGGACCTGTTGGACTGGGATATGCCCAAACACTCGGTCTATCTGTGGACCTTGCCGATGTTCCACTGCAATGGCTGGTGTTTCCCATGGGCGATGGCGGCTAATGCCGGGGTGTCGGTCTGCCTGCGCGCCGTGCGGGATGAGCCTATCTATGCGGCCTTTCGGGATGAGAAGGTCACGCATTTCTGTGGCGCGCCGATTGTTCTGAACATGCTGGCCAATGCGCCAGATCACCTCAAGGATTTCGATCACCAGATTAAGGTGATGACCGCAGGTGCCCCGCCACCAGCCGCCGTGATCGCGAATATGGAGGGGATGGGGATCGAGGTCACTCATGTATACGGTCTGACCGAAACCTACGGCCCATCGGTTGTCTGTGCATGGAAGGACGAATGGAATGACAAATCCGCCGATGAGCGCGCCGCGCTGAAGGTCCGGCAGGGGGTTCGCTATACCGCTTTGTCGGGTTTGATGGTGGCCGATCCAGAAACGCTGGAACCGGTGCCCGCCGATGGTAAGACGATGGGCGAGATTTTCATGCAGGGTAATGTGGTGATGAAAGGGTATCTCAAGAACCCGGATGCCACGGACAAGGCGTTCAAAGGCGGTTGGTTCGCCTCTGGCGATCTGGGGGTCATGCACCCGGACGGCTATGTCGCGCTAAAGGATCGGTCAAAGGACATTATCATCTCGGGCGGCGAGAATATCTCGTCGGTCGAGGTGGAAGATATCCTTTATAAGCACCCGGCCGTGATGGAGGCCGCAGTCGTTGCCCGCCCGGATGAGAAATGGGGCGAGACGCCCTGCGCCTTTGTCGAGCTAAAGCCGGATGCGCAGGCGACAGACGCCGAGATCATAGCCTTCTGCCGGGATAACATGGCGCATTTCAAGGCGCCCAAGACTGTGGTGTTTGGCCCATTGCCTAAGACATCAACCGGAAAGATTCAGAAGTTCAAACTGCGGGATCAGGCACGGGAACTGGACTAACTCCCCATCCTGTCAAAGATTGAAAGGTCCAGCGCAAGCATCTCGCCCATCCAGATGGCGCGGTCTCGATGATCCTCAAGATGTTGCCCGGTTTCGGGGTGGGTGAAGATGGTAAGCCCCTGCCGGTTCAGCATCAGCCAG
This sequence comes from Ruegeria sp. HKCCA5426, assembly GCF_013034585.1. Taxonomy (NCBI): domain Bacteria; kingdom Pseudomonadati; phylum Pseudomonadota; class Alphaproteobacteria; order Rhodobacterales; family Roseobacteraceae; genus Ruegeria; species Ruegeria sp. HKCCA5426. The sequence continues at coordinate 84,402 of NZ_WQGH01000012.1, read as the reverse complement.
GGGATGACCTGATCAAAGGCGTCTGCGGCGAAGGCCAACTGGCAACTCCAGCGCGGATGGGGACCGACGTTCTTGGTGTGCATTCGACCCATCTCAACTGGGTACAGGCGCGCGGCGTCTTTACAGAGCTGCTGGGCGGTCTCTTGCGTGTCGGCGTTGAAATAGACATGGGCGTGATAGCCGGTGATCTCGGGCATGGGGGCCTCCATCATTAGGTATGGTGAAGGTAGGTCTGCGCCGCCCGGATGCCTATGGCCATGTGCACACAGACCCTGTGCAGCAGATCAGGCGGGTACATGCCGGTCGGGGTTGGCATCTGCAAAGGCGGGGTGTACCGCGCAGGCGGCCTCGACGCTCAGAATGCGGGGCAGGTCGGTCAGATCAACGCCCCAGCGACGCGCGTTATATATCTGCGGCATCAGGCACAGATCGGCCAGGCCTGGTTGCGGCCCGGTGCAATAAGGGACCTGTTCGAATCCGCCCAAAAGCGCCTCGAACGCCAACAGGCCGGGGCGGATGAAATGGCGCATCCAATCGCCCGGCATCCCTTCGGCATTTCCGCTCAGTTCTGTTGCATGGCGCGCGACCGAAAGGTTGCAGACCGGGTGCAAGTCGATGGCGATGGAATGCGCCAGCGCAAGTGCCCGAGCGCGGGCGGCGGGTTCCGCTGGCAGCAGGCCCATGCCGCGCGTCTGATCCAGATAGTCAATTATTGCCAGTGATTGTGTTAGCCGTAGGCCGTCAATCTCGAGGACCGGCACCAGACCCTGTGGATTGCGCGCCAGATGATCGCCGGATTTGTGATCACCTGCGACCAGATCAACGGAAACCGGCTGATAGGCGATCCCGGCCAGATTTAACGCGATCCGCACCCGGTAGCTGGCTGAAGACCGCCAATAATCATACAGAACCGCGCTCATTCGGACCTCCTGTCCGGGTCAGTTGCCTTGCAGTCTGGCGGCTTTCAACGCTTGGGACAACACTTGGGCATCCCCGATATGATTGGCCAGTACCAAAACCAGCCGCGCGTTCAGGGCGTCACTTTCGGCCCTGTCTAACTCTTCATGGGCCGTCAACAGACTCGCATAGAAATCATCGGCACTGTCCAGATTGGGGGTGAGGATCAAATCGGTCATTTCGCTTACTCCTTACCGGTTGCCCGGCGGATTGCCTGGCGGAAAGCGTTTTCTTCGAAGTTGTCGCGCCGCGCCGCGACATGCTGGTCCGGACGGATCAAGTAGACGCCGCTGGTCGCGTCACCCAGATATCGGCGTTTCAAATCCAGTGTCGGATCATCCTTTACAGACAACGCAAGCCGCGTGGCCACGACGCCGTCTTCTTCCAGGCTGTCCGGTGCGTCGGCATCAATCGTCAGCAGGGTGAACTTGCCCGCAAGCTTGGGCAGCAGGAACGCATCGCCCAGCGGTGCGTCGGGACAGGCCGAGCCGGGTCGTGTGATGTCAGGCCCGTTCAGGGCATCGGCCGAGTTCAGGGAAGACCCGGTGTAGGTGCAAGGGGTGCTCAGACGTCCGGAATTTACCAGCGGGCGGGCAAAGTCATAGTGTTCGCTGAGGTCCAGAACCGCATCTCGCAACAGGCGCGACATCTCGGACTTGGGCGTGATGAAATCGGTTGAGCGCGTGGACATGCTGATATTCTCATCCGCTGCCTGCACGCGTTCGCGGCTGTAGCTGTCCAGCAGCAATTCGGGTGCCTGCCCGTCAATCACCAGCTTCAGTTTCCAGCACAGGTTGTCCGTGTCCTGAATGCCGGAATTGGCACCACGCGCACCAAACGGGCTGACCTGATGGGCGCTGTCCCCGGCAAAGAGGACGCGACCATAGCGGAAACGCTCCATCCGGCGGCATTGGAAGGTGTAGATCGAAACCCATTCCAGATCGAACTCAACATCTTCACCCAGCATTTGTTTGAGGCGCGGGATAACGTTTTCCGGCCGTTTCTCACGCTCTTTGTCGATGTCCCAACCCAGTTGCAGGTCAATACGCCAGACATTGTCTGGCTGTTTGTGCAGCAATGCGGATTGGCCGCGGTTGAAGGGTGGGTCGAACCAGAACCAGCGTTCGGTCGGAAAATCGGCCTCCATCACCACATCGGCGATCAGGAAATTGTCCTCGAACACACGCCCGTCAAAGTCCAGCCCCAGCATCCGGCGGGTCGGAGAGTGCGCACCGTCACAGGCGATCAGCCAGTCGGCTTCGACATTGTAGGGACCTTCCGGCGTTTCAACCTCAAGCTTGACGTGGTCGTCATGGGTGCCGATGGCCTCGACCTTGTTGCGGCCACGTATTTCCACGGGCGCACCCTCAGCATGAAGATCTCGGATGCGATCGACCAGTATGCGCTCCAGATGATATTGCTGAAGGTTGATGAAGGCAGGGTTTCCATAGCCTTTCTCAGGTTGAAGGTTGAACTCGTAGACCTTGCGATTGTCAAAGAACACTTTGCCCGCGTCCCACTGGACGCCGGTATCAACCATGGGTTTGCCGCCGCCCAAGCGATCGGCAATGTCCAGCGTGCGCTGCGAGAAACAGATGGCCCGACTGCCAAAACTGACCTTGTCGTTTTCGTCCAGCACCACGACCTCAACCCCTTGTTGCGCAAGGTCGATTGCCGCGGCAAGCCCGATGGGTCCGGCCCCGATGACGATTACCTTGTGGCGCACCGGGGTAGATGCATCCTGATCGGGGCTGCGGTCATAGGCGTAAAGCGGCGTTTCGAAAATCTTGTTCATGGGTTCTCCCCCGATGCTTTAGCGCGATTGGCGCAAAACTCTGGTCCCTGGGCATTGCCATGCCGGAGGTCATACACGATGATTTCACTGATTTTTCCGGCGCAAAACGATCTGGATCAAATGCGACGGTATGTCCCTAGCCCTGCAATGCCTCCCACATTTCAAGATCGCGCTGCGCGGTCCAGATGCGCGGAGTGTCGATGCCGCGCGCTTCGTCATAGGCGCGGGCGACGTTGAATGGCAGGCAATGTTCGTAGATTGCGTAGTCCGAGAATTTGGGATCGCATTCGGCGCGAACGGCATCCCAAGCTTCTTTCAATGAACCGCCACGCGCGGCAACCCTGGCCGCCGGACGATAGGTGCTTTCCACAAAGTCGCGTGTGTTTTCAATCGCGGCATTCACCATGCTTTTGCCCACCAACGCGTCCCCGCGTCCCGGTGCAATTGCATCGACATCGAACCACTTGATTTCGTCCAGCGTGTCGCCCCAATCGCTGAAATGACCATCACCGCAGTAGCAGGCCGAGTGATATTCGACGATGTCACCGGTGAACATAACGTTCTGATCGGGCACGTGGATCACGATATCGCCTGCCGTGTGCGCGCGGCCCAGATGCATCAGATCAACCCGGCGGTTGCCTAGATAGACGGTCATCGTGTCGCTGAAGGTGGAGGTGGGCCATGTCAGGCCGGGGATGCTTTCGTGTCCTTCGAACAGCCGAGGGAAGCGTTGGAATTCGCTGTCCCAGTCTTCCTGCCCGCGTTCCACGACCATGGCTCGGGCCATGTCGGACATAATGATCTGTTGCGCACCAAAGGCGCTGGCACCCAGCACCCTGACAGCGTGATAGTGGGTCAGCGCGACATGGGTAATGGGTTTGTCCGTAACCGAACGCACGCATTCGATGACCTTGTTTGCCAGACGCGGCGTTGCCTGTGCCTCGACAATCATCACGCTGTCGTCGCCGATGATGACACCAGAATTCGGATCCCCTTCGGCGGTGAAGGCGTATAGGCCTTCGCCTACCTCAGTAAACGAGATGTTCTTTTCAGACATGTCCCCTTGGGACGCGAAAGCTTTTGCCATCGTTCAACCTTTTAATTTGTAGTCGATTTGCAGAATGCCGCCCGGCTGTTTTGTGACGTCCAGCAGCGTCAGATCGTGCTGTTTTCCGGGGGCAAAACAGGGCAGTCCCTGACCAAGCAGGGTTGGCATGATAAAAACACGAAGCGTGTCGAACATACCGGCGTCAATCGCTGCCCGCTGTGTTTTGCCACCGCCAAGAATCCAGACCTTCTTATGCCCGGCTTCCAAAATGGCAGTTTTCAGGGACTCTATGCTGCCCGCAGCGGCGATGTGTGCGCCTTTGATCTTGGTCTGCCGGGTCAACACATAGGCGGGCCGTTCGCCATATGGCCAGCCCCATCCAAGAACCTGATCATAAGTCGCGTGACCCATGATCAGCGCGTCGATGGACGATATGAATTCTCCGTAGCCCCCGTCGCCCCCGTCCGAGGCCAGGGCTTCGTTGAACGGGTTCAGCCAATCAACACTGCCGTCGGGATCAGCGATGAATCCGTCCAGGCTCATCGCGATGTATCCGACATACGTGGGGTTCGCCGTCATGGGTTAGCGCCCGTAAGGGTCTTGCAGGGCAGGCAGGACCGTGCCCACGCAGTCACCAAACCCGATTGTGTAGCCTTCGCCCTTCGCCTCACCGGTCAGGGTCAGGGTATCGCCGTCTTCGATAAAGGTACGGGATTCGCCCGTGTCCAGAGTAAGCGGTTCTTTCCCGCCCCAGCTCAGTTCCAGAAGCGAGCCGCGCTCGGGCTTTGTTGGCCCCGATATTGTGCCGGACCCCAGCAGATCGCCTGTGTTCATCGGGCAGCCCGAGGTCGAGTGATGGGCCAGTTGCTGCGCCGAGGAATAGTACATCTCTTTGTAATTCGTTCTGGCGATTGTTGTGGCGGGCTTCCCTTCGGGTGCCATTGTTACCGACAGATCAATGTCATACAGCATCGGGCCGCAGTCTTTCAGGTGATCCAGCAACTCGAATTCGCGCGCAGGCGTGTCGCATCGGAACGGTTCCAGTGCCGCCTTGGTGACAATCCAGGGGCTGATGGATGTCGCTGTGGCCTTGGCTTGAAAGGGACCAAGCGGCTGATATTCCCACGCCTGAATGTCACGCGCGGACCAGTCGTTCAGCAGGACATAGCCAAAGATATTATTGTCGGCTTCTTGCACCGTGATCGGCCCATCCGAAGGCGTGCCCACGAGCGCGCCCATTTCCAGTTCGATGTCGAAACGACGGCTGGGCAAAAAGGCCGGGCGGTCGTGGTCGGGCGATTTCAACTGACCCCACGGGCGGCGAATATCGGTGCCGGAAACCACCACCGAAGACGCGCGACCGTTATAGCCAATCGGAATGTGCAACCAGTTCGGCGGCAGGGCGTTATCGGGGCCACGGAACATGGTGCCGACATTCTGCGCGTGATGCCGTCCGGCGTAAAAATCGGTGTATTCGCTGACCGCGACAGGCATGTGCATCTCGGCGTCGCTTTGGGCGACCAGCATGTGTTCAATGTCGGACCGTGTCTCGCTGCCCTCGGCCAGAAGGTCTGTCAGCCGGTCCCGCAGCGCGGCCCAGACCGCTGGGCCTTGTTCCATCAGCGGGTTCCAGAAGGGCAGGTCGAACAGCGGTTCGTCCGCCAACTGAATCAAACCTTCGGCTTCGGCGGCGGTGACATCAAAGATCATGTCACCGATCGCCACGCCGCAGCGCGGTTCATCGCCTTCGGTCGAGAATACGCCATAAGGCAGGTTGTTCAGCGGAAATGGGTGGTGGGCGTCATTGGCCGAAGCCACCCAGGATGTCTTTAAAGGCATCTGTGATCCTTGTTTTCTGATTTTTTAAGCATCTCGCAGGGATTTCAGGCCCAGCAGAAGGGCCGCCAATATCATGAAGCTGCCACCGGCCCGATCCAACCACAGCCGGGCGGACCCTTTCAGGCGCGTGGCCAGCCAACTGGCGCTGCCGCCATATGCGGTCAGGAATAGCCCATCGAGTGTCAGGTATGTGGCCGAGAGGATTGCGAATTGTGGCCAGAACGGAAGCGCCCCGTCGATGAACAGGGGAAATAGCGCCGCGAAAAAAACCACGGCCTTGGGGTTCGCGGCCGAGGTGACAAAGCCCTGCGTCCAGAGCGCTTTGCGACTGGCAGGTCGCGCCGATTGGGTCTGCTTCCCTCCGGTTTTCACAATCATGCGAAGTCCAAGATAAACCAGATAAGCAACGCCCAGCCATTTGATCACCGCCAGCGCTGTGCCCGACGCTGCGATGATTGCGGCAAGGCTCAGTCCAGCCGCCAGCATCTGCAGCAGGTTCGCCGTCAGATCGCCTGCCGCTGTGAATAGGCCGCGCTTCAACCCGTTGGCCGCCGAATTCGACAGCATCAGCAACTGGCTGGGGCCCGGTGTACTCATCAACAGCAGCACTGTTGCGATATAGGTGATCCAGATATCGAAGCTCATCACTTTTTCCCCGGCGTACCGTCAAACTTTTTCTCAAGAGAGGTCCAGCAGTCAATGTAGTCATCCTGCAGCGGGGCTTCACTTGCTGCAAATCGGGTCAAATGCTGAGGGAACCGGGTTTCGAACATGAAGGACATGGTGTTGTCCAGCTTGTCCGGCCCAAGGTTGGAGTTTGACGCGTTGTCGAACGCCTCGCGGTCGGGGCCGTGCGGCAGCATCATGTTGTGCAGGCTCATTCCACCGGGAACAAAGCCCTGAGGTTTGGCGTCGTACTGGCCGTAGATGTTGCCCATCAGCTCGGACATGATGTTCTTATGGTACCACGGCGGACGGAACGTGTCTTCGGCCACCATCCAGCGTTCTCGGAATAGGACAAAGTCGATATTGGCCGTACCCGGCTGACCTGATGGGGCTGTCAGCACGGTAAATATTGACGGATCGGGGTGATCGAACAGGATCGCTCCGACCGGGCAATACGTGCGTAGGTCGTATTTATAGGGCGCGTAATTGCCGTGCCATGCCACCACGTCCAGCGGGCTTTGACCGATCTTCGTCGTATGGAACTGACCACACCATTTGACAGTGACGGTCGAGGGAACCTCACGGTCCTCAAACGCAGCGACAGGGGCTTTGAAGTCGCGCGGATTGGCCATGCAATTGGCCCCGATTGGACCGCGGCCGGGCAATTCGAACTTTTGTCCGTAGTTTTCGCAGACAAACCCGCGCGCGGGACCTTCCAGAACCTCCACCCGGTACACCAGACCGCGCGGGATGATGGCGATCTCTTTCGGCTCGAGGTCGATGATCCCCAATTCGGTCGCAAAGCGCAGGCGGCCTTCCTGCGGCACAACCAGCAGCTCGGAATCGGCTGAGAAGAAGTAGTCATCCACCATGGATTCGGTGACCAGATAGATATGGCTGGCCATGCCCACCTGCGTGTTCACGTCGCCAGCCGTGGTCATGGTGCGCATCCCAGTCAGCCATGTCAGCCCTTCGTCCGAATGGGCCACCGCGTCCCAGCGGTACTGGCCCAGACTGATCACATCCGGATCAACAGAAGGTGCAGATTTCCAATAGGGCAGGTCGATCTTTTCGTAGCGATGCGAATGTTTTACCGAAGGCCGGATACGATAGCACCACGTCCGCTCGGGCGGGTTGGCTGTAAAGGCGGTGCCGCTGAGTTGCTCACCATACAATCCGTAATTGCAGCGCTGCGGGCTGTTCATCCCTTGGGGCAAAGCGCCGGGCAGGGCCTCGGTTTCGAAGTCGTTGCCAAAGCCGGGCATATAGCCTTCGTGCGTCCCTACCGGGCTGCTGGCTTGTGTCAGGCTGTGCGGATCAGTCGGACGATTCATCCCGTGTTCCTCCATTTGCTACTTGTCCGATAATAGTTGATTTTGTAACTAACAAGCATGACTAGCGCGGATTCCGACAAAAAAGATGAATTTGATCTGCGGGTTTTCCTGCCCTATCTGCTGAACCGGGCGGCCGAGGAAAGTTCGTTGGAGTTTCAGCGCGCCTATAAGGACAGGTATGGGATGTTGCGCACCGAGTGGCGCGTATTGTTCCATCTGGGCAACTACGGCGAGATGACCGCGAAAGAGATTGGTGAGCGCGCGCGGATCCACAAGACTAAGATCAGTCGTGCGGTCAGCAAGCTTGAACAGCGCAGATATCTGGTACGCAAACGAAGCGACACAGATCGCAGGGTTGAAATACTGACGCTGACAGCCGCCGGGCAAACGGTTTATCGCGAATTATGCGATATTGCCCAGCGATACGACGCAAAGCTGGCGGGGATGTTCAGTGCGGACGAGGTTACCCTGTTGCGCCAAATGCTGCAGCGACTGGCGGATATGATGTGAGGACTGGTAATCTGTTCGCGATGACCCCAGATGAAACCCTGAGTGGACGCAGGATTTAGACATGACAGCCCCGGACCCCAACGCGGCGAAAACGAACGATCTTATCAATTGGCTGGTATCGCGCGGCCTAGCTGGTGCCGAAAAGGAAGAGCTTCTGGACGGGTACTGTACGCGCCTTGTCGATATGGGAGTGCCGCTGATGCGGTTTCACGCGGCGCAATCCGCGTTGCACCCGGTTTATGGCGGTACAGGCTATAGCTGGTACCAGGGGCGCGGCGGGGATTATCAAAAGTTCGAGTACTCGGAAGATGTCAGCGAGGATTGGCAGCAAAGCCCGCTTTTTGCCATTCTCAACGAAGATGTCGAGGTTGTGCATGAACGCATGGTGGATCAGAACGAACCCAGCCGGTTTCCCCTGATCAATGATCTCAGAGAGAGTGGGGCGACCGAATATTACGCGCGTGGGGTGACGTTTGATGTCCCGACCCATAACGCGCCGCGGGACGCCAAGAAGCCTGTGGATGGGGTGTTGCTGTCCTGGACGTCCAACGCACCAGAAGGGTTCCGTGACGGCGATCTGGAGTTGATAAATACCGCGTTGCCCCATTTGGGGTTGGCCTTGAAATCGGCGTCGAATGCGCGGGTATCAAAGGACCTGATGCGTGTCTATCTGGGGCGCGAAGCCGGTCGTCGTGTTCTTTCGGGCGAAATACGGCGAGGGTCTTTGCAGCAGATTGATGCCGTGATCTGGAACTTTGATCTGGAGGGGTTCACCAGCCTGTCCGAAGAATTGCCGGGCAGCGAAATTATCGACATGCTGAATGACTACCTGGCTGTGGCCGTCGGAGTGGTGCATGACAATGACGGAAACATCCTGAAGTTTATGGGCGACGGGCTGATGGCCATGTTCGACGTGGGCGAAATTGACGAAGACGCCCGTGCGGCCTTGAAGGCCGTGCCTATGCTGCAGGAACGCATCAGGACGCTGAACGAAGAGCGCAGCGCCGCTGGCCTTCCGGTTGCCAATTTCACGCTGGCCCTTCACGCGGGTGAGATTTTGTACGGCAACATCGGGTCGGAAAGCCGCCTTGATTTCACTGTGATCGGGCCTGCGGTAAATCAGACGGCAAGGATCGCAAGTATGCACCGGTCGCTGGGTCAGCGCATTCTGATTTCAGACGATGTGGCGCAAGCGGCTATGCCCTGCAGTCAGGATTTGATCTCGGTCGGTCGTTACATGCTGCGCGGCGTGGCGGAACCGAAAGAGCTGTTTACCGTGTACAACGGTTAAAAGTCGATCTCGACGCCCGGCAGGTTCAGCTCTTTCATCATGTCACGCAGTTCCTGACGCGCGGCGATGTTCGAGATGTTGAGCTGCTTGACCCCAATATCCTTGAGGTCCAGCAAGGTCAGGCCACGTGGGAACAACTCGCGGAAAATCACGCGTTCGGAAAAGCCCGAGGCGACGCGGAAGCCAATGCGCTGCGATAGCATCTCGATCGCGCGTTGCATCTTTTCCTTGTTGACCATGCGCTGCGTGCCCACACGGTTGCGCACAACAACCCAGTCGATCGGTTTCAAACCCGCCTGCGCGCGCAACTGACGTGCGTTCCAGACCATCTCGGAATAGACCGACGGGCCGAGGATTTTCTCGCCCTTTGAATCAATCCGCGCCAGCAGGTCAAAGTCGATGAAGCTGTCATTCAGCGGCGTGATCAGCGTATCGGCCAGCGAATGCGCCACTTGGCTAAGACGTGTATGCGAGCCGGGGCAGTCAATCAGGATGAAATCGCTGTCGCTTTCCAATTCAGCAACTGCAGCAGACAGGCGGTGGTCATAGATGTTCTCGCCCGGCTTCAATTTGGTCGCGTCGATCTCGGGCAGGTCGTGGTGACGCGGTGTCGGCAGGGTCAGGTCCGAATTTTTAAGGAAATTAGAGCGATTTTCGAAATAGCGCCCCAGGCTGCGCTGCCGAAGATCAAGGTCTAGCGTGCTGACCTTATGGCCCAACCGTGCCAGTGCTGTGGCGACGTGCATCGAAACGGTCGACTTGCCTGCGCCGCCCTTTTCGTTCCCCACTACGATGATATGTGCCATGCCTGTATTCCCACATCCCGCCGTGTTTGACCACACGTTGTTGAAAACCACTATATGTTGTGGAAACGGGGAAGGGAAGAACCCGAAACACTGTGAACGCGCAATAAAATTCGCTGTTGCTGAAATCTCAGGGTGGATTTGGTCGCGCGCTTGCCAAACATTGCCACCTGTTTCACTGTCAAAATTACGAATTTGGATCAGGGGCTTGCAGTGGACCATCTGTTTCTGAATGTGCTGAACGTGGTCCTTCCCGTGCTGATCTGCGCCGGGATCGGGTACAGCCTGGCGTTGTTCAAAGCCCCGTTCGACAACAAGGTCATCGGTGGGATTGTGTCTCGGGTTGGGTATCCGACGCTGATCATCTCGCACCTTTCGACGACAAAGATCGCAGTGGCCACGTTCTTGGACGTGATGGCTGCGGCGGCGCTGGCGATTGCAGGCTTTGGCGCATTGGGGTTTGTGGCGCTCAGGGCCATGCGCCTGCCGGTTCGCGCGTTTCTGACGCCCTTGATGCACGGCAATGTCGGCAATATCGGTCTGCCGATTACGCTTTTGGCGCTGGGCGACGCTGGGATGGCCTATACGATGGGATTTGTGGTGGTCGTCCTGGTCAGCATCTTCACCGTGGGTATGTGGATTCCGGCAGGTGAATTTTCCCCGAAGAAACTGGCCACGTCCCCGATCATCTACGCGGTTATTGTTTCACTGGCGCTGATGGCGACGGGGTACAGCCTGCCGCAACCTGTGGCCAAGTCGTTTGATATTCTTGGCGGTCTTTCCATCCCGCTGATGCTTTTGACACTTGGTCACACGCTGGCAAGCCTTCAGGTGCACCGCCTCGGCCGCGCTGTGATCCTGACCGTGTTGCACCTGATTATGGCGACTGTGATAGCAACCGCTTTGGTCTGGGCATTCGGCTTTACCGGGGCAGAGCGCGGGGCGGTTATCCTTTGCTGTCTGATGCCGTCATCGGTGGCGACCTACCTGTTTATTGATCAGCACATGCCGGAATACGGCCCGGACGTGGCCGGATTTATTCTGGTATCCACACTGGCAACGATCGTCGTTTTGCCGTTGGCCCTGTCCTATTGGATCTGAGGCTGTGCGCTGGGCAGAAACCTGCTAAGGTGTTGATGTGGCGTCCCAAAGACGTCAGGTGGGTTTGAGGGCGGAGCGATGTCACAGACGAATTCACATCCCAATGGCGCACGGGTTGTTCTGGCTATGACCGCGATCTGCATGATGGTTGTTGGGTTCAACACCACGGCAGTCGCGACCATCCTGCCCAACCTCAAGGCAGAGTTCGACCTGACCCCGTCGGGCCTGCAATGGGTTATGGCGACTTACACCGTCGCCAGCGCCACCTTGGTGACTATCGTCAGTCGGTTGGGGGATATCACGGGCAAGATGGGCGTGTTCTTCTTTGGCATGGTCGTCTTCGCGGTTGGGTCCTCTCTTGTTCTTTTCGCCCAAGATGGCACGATGCTTTTGCTTGGGCGCGGCGCACAAGGGGCGGGCGCTGCGGCGTTGTTTGGCACTTCTCTGTCGTTGTTGACTGCGGCGACGCCCGAGGAACAACGCGCCAGCATGACCGGAGCCTGGGGCGCCATCGTAGGCTTGGCAATTGGCGTTGGTCCAATTGTTGGTGGTGCCTTTGCCCATTACGTCAGTTGGCGCGCCGTGTTTGCAACCGATCTGATCCTTTTGGTGATCGCGTTTGTCATCGGTTTGAACGTCAGCAAGCAAAAATATGTCCCGGATACGCGTCTGGCCGGGGCGCGGTTCGATTTTCTGGGGGCCATTGCAATCCTGCTGCTTCTGGGGCCGTTGTCTTTTGCGCTCAGCAACGGGGAAAGCAACGGTTGGGGCACGCCCATGACGCTGGTGCCGCTGGCCGTTGCAGCGCTGGCAACTGTGGGTATTGTTCTCGCAGCGCGCCGCAGTGATGATCCGCTGATCGAGCTGAGGTATTTTCGCCATCCGCGCTATTTCATGGCCGCGGCAGGGATGTTTTTCACCGGCTTCACGCTGTTTGGGTTCTTTGTCTATTTTAACACTTTCGTACAGTCGCCGGACGCCTTTGGGTATTCCTCCGTGGGCGCTGGGCTTGCGATCATGCCGCTCAGCCTTAGCATGTTCGTGATTTCGGTCACGGCACCGCGGTTTCTGGCCCCCTACAGCTTCCGGTGGCCCGTTGTCATCGGATTGGGGGCGATGGCGTGCGGGTTCCTGTTGCTGATGGCCACAACGAATAACACGCAGTATGGCGAAATCTGGTGGAAGCTAATGGTCGTTGGGATCGGGCTGGGCATCTGTTTCTCGCTTTTGCCGCGCCTCGGCCTGCGACTGCTGCCGGAAGAGCATGTGGGGCAGGGGTCGGGCGTGATAAACGCATGTCTCTATTTTGGGGCAACTCTGGGGGCGGTCGTGTGCGGACTTGCCGAAGCGATCACCACCCGTCGCGGCCTGTCTGAGGTGATTAACGCCTTGCCCGCGGGCTCGACGCAGCGCGAAGATCTGGCCCATGCGCTGACGCACGGTACGCCCAACCAGATTCAGCAGTTGATCGCCGGGATGGATCCGCAAAGTGGAACGGCATTGGCCAAAGCCTTGAGGGATTTGCAGGACAACGCCTTTGACAGCGCGATGATGATCACGGCCATTGCTGCACTGATTGGAATGGTGCTGGCGCTGCTGCTGCTGCGTGGGCCGGTTCCGCCATTGCACAGCGCGGCCGAGTTAACGCGTAAGGCGCAGTAAGTAGGCTCTGGATGCCTCCTCGGGTTTCTTCGCGGCCTGCGCTGACACTATGGTTCTTTGTGCAGATAGCAGCGTCCAAAGACCCTTGCTGTGTCGGAAAAAGAAAAAGGCCGCCCGAAGGGACGGCCTTTTGCATTTGAACCGGGTTAGGCTTAGAAGCCCAGACCTTCGTATTTCTTCTTGAACTTCGACACGCGGCCGCCGGCGTCCATCAGGCGCGCGCCGCCACCGGTCCATGCGGGGTGCACGGAGGGGTCGATTTCCAAGGCCAACTGGTCGCCTTCGGCGCCCCAGGTGGATTTCATCTGAACCACGGTGCCATCGGTCAGCTTGACGTCGATGATGTGGTAGTCGGGATGGATGTCTTTTTTCATCTTTCCGCTCCTTACGCCTCGGCGCCAGCCTTGGGCTTGTAGTTGGTGACCTCAGCGATACGTGCGGATTTACCGCGACGGGTGCGCAGATAGTACAGTTTGGCGCGACGGACGCGGCCGCGGCGGACAACGGTGATGCTGTCGATGTTGGTCGAATGCAGCGGGAACACACGCTCCACGCCTTCGCCGAACGAAATTTTGCGGACGGTGAACGAACCGGCGATGCCGCTGCCACCTTTGCGCGCGATGCAGACACCTTCGTAGTTCTGCACTCGGGTACGCGACCCTTCGGTCACTTTAAAGCCGACACGGATGGTGTCACCGGCTTTGAAATCGGGGATGTCTTTCCCCAGGGCGGCAATCTGTTCCGCCTCAAGCTGTGCGATCAGGTCCATCGCATTCACTCCTATCTGCTCGTGGTTGGTCCACGAAGTTTGGGCACGGGCTGAGAGCTCTTGGTCTTCACCGGGTCCTGCGTACAGCCCGCCAGAGGTCAGATCGAATGTTCCTTGGTGCGGTTTGTTCCGCCGAGCCGGGGCCGAAGAAAGCCGGGCGTCACGACATGGACCAAACCAAAACACCGGAGTCGCGCAAATGCGGCACCGGATTGCGGTCGTTTAAGGGCTTTGAACGCAGGGATCAAGCCCAAATCGTCATATTTTACAGGGCCGGTTGGTGAGTTTTCGCCGCCCGAAAACAACACCGTTGCCTTACGGGGTCGATCAGGCATTCTGGAAGGCAATTATACGAGCAGAAATTTATACAGGAACAGATCATGCGCACAGCTCTGATGCTGGCATTCATTGCCTTTGCGACCCTGTCTTGCGGTCGCAACAGCCCTCCGCCGCAGCAGGTCGAGGCCAAAGCCTTTCTGGATACAACGTCGCCTTCGGTGGTCTTCCCATCCTTTGGCGATGCCGACCCCCATGACTGGGAGGGGCGGCATCCCGGTCAATACCCGGTGCACGGGCTGGACGTGTCGAGGTGGCAGGGGCCAATCGACTGGCGGCGTGCCAAGGCGTCAGGTGTCAGTTTCGTATTCATCAAGGCCACCGAGGGCGGAGACGTCGCAGACCCAATGTTTGAAGCGCATCGCGTCGGCGCGCGCGCGGCTGGGGTGCCATGGGGCGCGTATCACTATTACTATTTCTGCCGCCCCGCCCATGAGCAGGCACGCTGGTTCATCCAGAACGTGCCCCGAGGATCAGACCTGCCGCATGTGCTGGACATGGAGTGGACGCCGCATTCCAAGACCTGCACTTTGCGCCCCGATGGCGCAACCGTTCGGGCCGAGGCACAGCGGTTCCTTGATATTTTGGAACGTCACTATGGGCGCCGTCCGATCGTCTATACGACCGTGGATTTCTATGGCGATACAGAAATCGGCCGCCTGCCAAAGACCGAATTCTGGCTGCGGTCTGTCGCGGGGCATCCGCGCACCGTTTATCCCAAAGCGGTCTGGCGGTTTTGGCAGTACACCGGAACCGGGCTGGTTCCCGGCGTAGATGGGCCGGTGGATATCAATACGTTCAATGGCCCGCCCGATATCTGGACGCGGTGGAAAGCAGGTTAGTCGCGCGACTTGCGATAGGCGTCCCACAGGTCGGGCCGGCGTTCGCGGGTGATCTGCTCGGACATGTCGTGCCGCCATTCAGCGATGCGACCGTGGTGACCGGACATCAGGATATCGGGGATCGGACGCCCCTTCCATTCGGCGGGGCGGGTATATTGCGGGTGTTCCAACAGCCCGGAAGAAAAGCTTTCCTCCTCGGCTGAGGCTTGGTTGCCCAAAACGCCGGGGATCAGACGCACCGTTGCGTCAATCAGCGCCTGAGCGGCGATTTCGCCGCCTGTCATGACAAAATCGCCCAACGAGACCTCCTGAACGCCGTAATGCTCAAGCACACGCTCATCCACGCCCTCAAACCGACCGCAAAGCAGGGTCATGCCGTCACAACGCGCAAGGTTCTGCATCATGCGCTGGTCCATCCGGCGTCCGCGCGGGCTGAGATAGATCAACGGCCAATTCCCACGCACCCCCGCCATCGTATGTTCAATAGCCTCGCCCAAAACATCGGCGCGCAGAACCATTCCTGCGCCGCCTCCGGCTGGGGTGTCGTCCACATTGCGGTGCTTGCCAACGCCGAACTGACGCAGGTCGATTGTCTCTAGCTGCCACAACCCTTCTTGCAATGCTTTGCCAGTCAGACTTTCGCCCAGCACACCGGGAAAGGCCGACGGGAACAGCGTGATGATCTTTGCTTTCCACACGCCGTGCAGGTCCGGTGTTGGGGTCAGCAGTTCACGCGGTTTCAGGGTCGGTCGGATCGCCTTGCGACCGTGGGACTTTGAAGGTTTGTCAGTCATATCGTGCCAATCAGAGCCTTTTGCGCGTGTTCGACGATGGCCTTCTTTTGCGCGACCAGAGCGGCCTCGTCCAGACGAGAACGATTCAGGTCCAGCAATTCTGCCAGAACGTCCTCTGGCAGTCTGGGGTTGGAGTGTGCAGGCGGGGCCAGCAGGTTGGCTTTTTCTTGGTGCAGGTCCAGAAAATCTGCAAAAGGCGCACCCGGGCCAAACCGCAGCTTTTGCAAATCTTCCAGCCACTCGGACAGAACCGTGACATTCGGAAGCGCTTCGCTAATCCGGTCCACTGTGGCTTGCAGCGGGGCGAGGGTTTCCATGCTTTCGCAATATGTTTCGAAATCCTGCACTTGACGCATACGTTGCAGATCGTGCGCCCAAAGGCTGCGCAGCCAGCTTCCGCGCTGCCTAAGGGACAGGTAGACGGTAATCTCGACCTCTTGCCCGGAAAACCTATGCCGGACAGCGTTCACAAGGCTGGCCGCAAGCTCGGGCGCGGCGGCGTAACCTTGTTCCAGATTACGGCTGGGACGGAGGCCCGCGAAATTCTCTTCGCTGACAATCAACCCGCGCTTTTCACCGAAATCGAGCGTATCCAGAAAGGCCGATATCTGGCGTTCGAACTCTGAAAGAGTCCCGGCCAGCCCATAGACAGAATGATTGGTGGCGGCCCGTGAAAGACCGGAATTGCGCGTGCGGTAAGGAAGCACCAGCGCAAAGTGGGGCCAGATCAGTTCGCGGTTTTCGAAAAGAAAAGACTGTGCAGCTGTAGTGCCTGTTTTATGTAAACCCAAATGCAGCAGGATTCGCCGCATCAGATCAAACCTTCAGGGGGATCGGCGACGATACGGCCTTTTTCAAGGTCAACGGTCGGAACGGCCTCAAGCGTGAAAGGCAGCAGGACGGTGGATTTCAGCCCCGACCCGTGCAATTCCAACAAATCAGCGGCGCCGTGGTTTTGCACCGACTTTACCCGGCCCAGCAGGGTGCCGCCGGTGTCATAGACCTCAAGCCCGATCAGGTCGGTATGATAGAACTCATCATCCGGCAATGAAGGCAATTGATCACGGCGCGCAAACAGGCGCAGACCCTTCAGCGCATCAGCCTGTTCCTTGGTCTCGATGCCGCCCAACCGGGCAGCGAAACCATTCTTGATCGAACGGGTCAGGACCAGAGGGTACCGCTCGTCGCCCGCCTCGTTGGTCAGGGGCGAATAGGCTTCGATATCTTCGGGGACGGCGCAGTAGCTTTTCAGCCGCACCTCGCCGCGCACGCCATACGACCCGGCAATACTGCCGACGCAGATCAGATCACTCATTTGCCCCATCCGTCACACATAGCCCGTCTTCCCATTGCCCGCGTGTTTCGCACACCTCGCGCTGGTTGGAGCGTTCGAAGAACACGCCGACAATAAAGGCGATCATCATCAGAATGGGAAGGCGTAACAATCCGAACATCTGCTTAGCGCACCTCGACAGGCAGGCTGTCGTTGCGGTTTTCCCATCCGACTTGCTCCAGTTCGGGCGTGTCCGACACGTCTTTGGGATATCCAACGCAGAAATAACCAATCAGCCGCCAATCATCAGGCACATCCAGATCGCGCGCCATCTGGTCAGGGTCAAGAATGGACACCCAGCCCAGCCCCAGCCCCTCAGCCCGCAAAGCCAGCCAGAACAGGGTTATGGCTGAAACTACGGAATAGCGCCGCATCTCGGGCATTGTGCCTGCGCCCAGACCTTGCCCCTTGTCGGTGGCGTCGTCGCAGAACACGGCCAGTTGCACCGGGGCCTCTTGCATCCCCGACAGTTTCAGGCGGCTGTATAGCTGCGCCTTTTCGCCAGAATAGCCTTCCAACGCCTGCGCGTTGGTGGTTTGAAAATTTCGCAGCGCCGCGTCGCGCGCGGGCTGGCTTTCGACGCGGATCACGCGCCAGGGTTCGCTCAGCCCCACCGAAGGGGCCAACCGAAACGCGTCGAGGCAGCGCGTCAGCACTGCCTCGTCAATGGCGTCGGTGCGGAACCGGCGCACATCACGCCGGAGCCGCAGCAACAGGTCAAACTGCGTGCGAAAATCGTCGGTGAACGTCTGATCCCGCACGCGCCCGCCTGCTTATTCTTCTGCAGCCGCTTCTTCAGCCGGTGCAGCAGCAACTTCTGCCGCTTCAGCAGCCTTGGCCGCTTTTTCTTCGGCGCGCTCTTGGGCTTTCTTGCCCGGGGTACCCTTGTTGGGGTTGTTGCGCTCGGCTTTGTCACGGGTGCCGGCAGCTTCCAGCATACGTGCGATCCGGTCGGTGGGCTGGGCGCCCTGATCCAGCCAGTACTGGATGCGCTCCATGTTCATTTTCACGCGCTCTTCGCTGTCTTTGGGCAGCAGCGGGTTGTAGGTGCCCAGTTTCTCGATGAAACGGCCGTCGCGGGGCATACGGCTGTCGGCCGCCACGATGCGGTAGAAAGGACGCTTTTTCGAGCCGCCGCGAGCGAGACGAATTTTCATTGCCATGGTGGTATCTCCTTTGAATGGCATCACGCCAGAGGCGTGTATTTTTTAAAGACCGGGGTCTTGTCCGGCTATTCTTGGTATTTGTGGAAACGGGTTATTCCTGATGTTTCCGGTGGTGTCGGATGACTTCCTGAATGATGAAATTCAGAAAAGCCTTGGCGAAGTCAGGGTCCAGATCGGCCTCTTTCGCCAGGTCTTCTAACCGAGCGATCTGCGCGGCTTCGCGCGTGGGATCGGACGGGGGAAGGTCGTGTTCGGCCTTGAGCTTGCCAACGGCCTGCGTGTGCTTGAACCGCTCGCCCAGCGTATAGACAAGGATCGCATCCAGCCGGTCGATGCTTTCGCGATGCTCTTTCAACAGCGTGGCAGCCTGTGTCACGGGGTTGGTCATTGGGCGGTCCTCTCAGGCGTCAAAGCAGGGTCGGAAATATCGAGTTTCGGGTGCCGCCAAACCTGGCAGGGGGTGCCGACAACCTCGCCTTCGCGCTCGTACGTGGCACCAAGACGTTCCGCAAGCGCGCGCGAGCGGTCATTGTCATGGGCGATGTACGAGATCGGAGCGTTCAAACCCTGATGGCGTGCGGCATAGGCGCGGGCAGCTTTTGCGGCTTCAAAAGCGATGCCTTTGCCTTCGAACCCATCCATGACGACCCAACCCAGTTCGGGTTCGTCCCAGCCCGGCGCGTTGATCATACCGGTCCAGCCCGCAAACGCGTTGCTGGCCTTCTCGACGATATGCCAGCCGCCATAACCCAGCACCGCCCAGTGCCCGAACCGCCCCATGAACGAACGCCATGTTTCCAGCGCCGTCTTGGGGCCGCCGACCATGCGGCTGCGTTCGGATGCAAAGAATGCTGTCATCGCAGGCAAATCGTCTTGATGAGGGGCGCGCAGGATCAGATTATCGGTCTCGACAGTGGGGATGGTGAAAGAGGTCATGCGTAAGCCTCCATCCCGCCTTGCAGCTCATCCGGGTGAGGATGGCGATACACAACATCCGCAGGGTCCGGGCGCGCTGAGGATTTGTCTTCGATCGCACCCAAACGTTTTGCCAAAGCAATCGAGCGCGCGTTGTCGTTGTCGATATAGCTGACCAACGTGCTAAGCCCTGTATTTTCAAAGGCCCAATCGCGTGCCGCGCAAGCCGCCTCAAACGCTAGTCCTTGACCCTCAAAGCCTGGGAAGATGCACCACCCCAATTCCACTTCGGGGAAACGCGGCGGTTTGTTGACGCCAACCTGCCCAATGAGTTCGCCGGTTTCGGTCAGATCTACGGCCCAACTGCCATAGCCCAGCCATTGCCAACTGGTGACTTCCGCACCCAGCCAACGCCACAATTCGTCATCTGAAATGGGCCCACCCATATACTTTGCCCACTCCGACGCGAATAGCGCAGCCATTGGCTTGAAATCCTCAAGCCGATGATGGCGCAGCGTCAGGCGCGCAGTGGTTATGGTGGGGGCGACGGTCACAGTTTACTTCTTCTTCCCAAAGCCGCTGAGGCCCGGAGGCAGCGCCATGCCGCCACCCATTCCAGGCATGCCGCCGGGCATCTTGCCCATCGCCTTTGCCGCCTGTTCCAGTGCCTTGGGGTCCATGCCCGCAGCCATTTCCTCGGGCGAGGGGCCGCCTTTGCCGAACATGCCTTTCATGGCCTGTTTCAGCATCTTGCCTTTGCCCATCTTGCCCATCTTTTTCATCATGTCCGACATCTGCCGGTGCATCTTGAGCAGCTTGTTGAGGTCGCTGACTTCCATCCCCGAACCTGCCGCGATCCGCTTTTTGCGGCTGGCCTGCAATAGTTGCGGATTGGCGCGCTCGCGTTTGGTCATCGACTGGATCATGGCGATCTGGCGCTTGAGCACCTTGTCGTCCATGCCTGCTTCTTCGACCTGCTTGGCCATTTTGCCCATGCCCGGCATCATGCCCATCATTCCCTGCATGCCGCCCATCTGGATCATCTGCTCTAGCTGCATTTTCAGGTCGTTCATGTTGAACTGACCCTTGACCATGCGCTTCATCATGCGCTCGGTCTGTTCCATCTCCATCGTTTCCTGGGCCTTTTCTACCAAGGCAACGATGTCGCCCATGCCCAGAATACGACCGGCGATCCGGTCCGGCTCGAAGGTTTCGAGCGCGTCCATTTTTTCGCCCAGACCGACAAAGCGAATGGGCTTGCCAGTGACCGCGCGCATCGACAGCGCCGCACCACCGCGCCCGTCGCCGTCCATACGGGTCAGGACCACGCCCGAGATGCCGACCTTGGCGTCGAACTCTTCGGCGACTTCAACGGCGACCTGACCGGTCAGACCGTCGACGACCAGCAAGGTCTCGCGTGGATCGACCGCGTTGCGGACCTGCTCGACCTCGTCCATCAGGACTTCGTCGATATGCAGTCGACCCGCGGTGTCCAGCATGTAGACGTCATAGCCGCCTAGCGTCGCCTGCTGTTTGGCACGCTTGGCAATGTCGACGGGTTTCTGGCCCGGCACGATTGGCAGGGTATCGACGCCGACCTGCGTGCCCAGAACGGCCAACTGATCCATCGCCGCCGGGCGATAGACGTCGAGCGAGGCCATCAGGACCTTCTTGCCCTCTTTCTCTTTCAGGCGCTTGGCCAGCTTACCGGTGGTGGTCGTCTTACCCGAGCCTTGCAGGCCGACCATTAGGATCGGGGCGGGCGGGTTGTCGATCTTCAGTTTGCCGGGGTCTTCTTCGCCACGCAGCGTGTCGACCAGCGCGTCATGTACGATCTTGACGACCTGCTGACCGGGGGTGATCGACTTGGTGACGGCCTGACCAGTTGCCTGTTCCTGTACCTTCTTGACGAATTCACGTGCAACCGGCAGCGAGACATCGGCCTCAAGAAGCGCAACGCGCACTTCGCGCAGGGCGGTCTTGACGTCTTCTTCAGACAGCGCGCCCTGTTTGGTCAGCCGGTCAAAGACGCCAGAAAGGCGTTCGGATAGATTTTCAAACATGCCTTCGGCCTCCTTAGCCGGTTGTCCTGTGGCACCCCTTAGTTAGGCAGCGCCGGTTCAATTCACAATTGCCCTTAAGTCATTGTCGTAGAGGTCATGCCAAATGGCATTGCCCCCACGGGCGAAACTCGCTGGTGGGGGGCGATCCCTGAACGACTCAAGGGACCGGAAGATCAGACGCTTCCGGATGTTTGGAAGGGGCTTTAGGCCGATTGATCGTCAGAGTCAACCGCGCGTGCCGGAAGCCAATCATTGACGGCATCGACCATCCGATGAGACCCGTGCCCGCTGACATAGGCGCTGACGATGGGGTGGCGTCCCGCGCTCATGCCTTGGTCGAGGATCAAGACGGGCCGGTGCATCGTGCTGGAGCCGTTGTTGCCGTTCGACGTGGTGGTCTCGACCTCGGCATGTGAGAGGTTGGACAACACGTGCCGGACCGTTTCATAGCCAAAGATGGATTGCCGTCGGATCAGAATGCTGTCTGTGTTGCGGTCCAGAATGACCTGCACGCGGCGAACAAATACGCAGAACGCAATAAATCCCATGCCGCCGCCAAACAGCGCGACGAAAATGCCGGACCAGTCGCCTTCGGCAATCATCGACAGGCCAGCCCCGACAAAGCAGAGAATGAAGAAGACCAGCATAATGCCAATCAGCCACGGCCTGTTGGACAGGATCAGTTGGTTTGGTGTCTTGCGCGTCACTTTCATGGCCGGACGCTAACATTGAAATCCCATGCTGTCGTGGCTTGAAATTACCGCCACGGTACGCGATGAGCGCAAAAAATTCAGGAGAGTATCATGGACGCCTCATCTGCCTTTCAGGATACATTGCCGCTCAGCTCTGACGCGTTGCTGGCCAAATTGGATGAGTGGGAGCTGGCCTACAGGCTGCACACCCATGTCCCTCTGCGCACGGTGGAGGAGTCAAAGGCGGTTGAAGATCAGTTCATGGTCCCCGGTGAGAACGCGCTGCGCCTGAAAAACCTTTATCTGCGCGATAAGAAAAAGCGGAACTATCTGGTGACGTTGGAACAAAGCCGAGACATAGACCTTAAGGCGTTGGGCGCGGAACTGGGCGTCGGGAACCTTTCGTTCGGTTCGGCGGATCGGCTGATGCAGAACCTTGGAATTCGGCCCGGCGCGGTCAGCCCACTGGCGATGATAAACGGTGTGGAAAACAACGTCCGGTTCTTTATGGATGCAGCGGGGCAGCAGGCCGACGTGATCTATATGCACCCGCTGGTCAACGACCGCACCATCGCAATGGCGCGCGGGGACCTGATGGCGTTTTTCGACCGGATCGGCTGTGACGTGACTTGGCTGCCCTGATCAGGCTCCAAGTGCCTCTTTTAACGCTGCTGCGACATGCGCTGCCGAGGGATTGACGAATAAATGCCCGTCCGCCTCGAACACGGCGTCGTCCAGATTGTCGGGGAAGGCCAGCGGCAGTTCGGTGCAGGCCAGTAGGATCGCGGTTCCGGGCTTGGCGTGTTTGTTGCAATAGGCCACCAGCCGGGCCCGCGCCGTTTCTGTTGCGCCGCCGTAGAAATCCGTGTCGATCATATTCTGCATCTCGGCAATCTCGGCGTCCGGCAGGGGCGCGTTGGCATTAATCTGGGCCTTGGCCAACCTATCGGCATAGTTCGATGCCTGCATCGTAACAGTCGTGCCCAGAACCAGGGCCTGCGTGGCTTCGGTTGCGGCGGTTGCTTCGGCTGCGGCGTCGAAGATACTGAGGATCGGCATGGAAACGCCCTGCCGGATCGCGTGCAGGCGCATGTGCGGCGTGTTGGAGGCGATAATGCCGAAATCGCAACCCGCATGTTCCAGTGTCAGCAAGGCATCGCGAAAGACGGCGTCAAAGGCGGCCCAGCTTTCCTCATCCCCGGCGACGCCTCTCAATGAGCGGGTCTTGGACTGTGTGACGGATTCGATTGTCATGGGCGGGATCGGCAGGGGGGATCCATAACCACGCTCTGCAAAATACTGCCCGGCGCCTTGCGCGATGGCCCTGTAATAATCAACGGTTGAGGCCCAGCCCACACCGCCCAAAATTCCGACTTTCTTCATAATAAACGTCCAGTCTGCGCAATCGTGTTCAATTGCAGACTGGACGTTTGAATATGTAAAGACCAGAGGTCAATCAGGCGGCCAGTTCTGAAACAGCCTGACGCGCGTTGTCCAGCGTGGCTTCGGCGTCCAGTGCCATCTGATCAGCGGCAATAACATCGACAGTGTGAATGCCGATAAAGCCCAGCACGTGTTTGGCATAGTCAGTGGCAAAGTCTATGTCTGACCCCACAGCCGTTCCGCCCGACGCGATGGCCAGTACAGCGCGTTTGCCTTCCAATAGGCCTTTGGGGCCGTTCTCGGTATAGGAAAAGGTCAATCCAACCCTGGCAACAAGGTCTATCCAAGCTTTGAAGGCCGCCGGGACCGAGAAGTTATAGATCGGTAGGCCGATGACGATCGTATCCGCCTGCTGCAACTCTGCTACTAGATCGTCAGACAGGGAAAGTTGGTCACGCTGAACTTCGTCGCGCTGATCGGCTGGGGTAAAGTTCGCAGCAATCCAGTCCTCGGTCAAAAGCGGCAGCGGAGTCGCCAGATCACGGCGAATGATACGTCCGGCGTTCAGGTGTTTCACGATCCGGTCGGACAAGTCACGGGTGGTAGATCCTTCGCGGCGGGCCGAGGCGTCTATGTGCAGGATGGTCTTGGTCATTGGGTTCAGTCCTGATTGAGTAAGGTTTTTCGCTCTGATCCCAATATGATTGTTGCGTCTACGAACAAAACTCTGATACTCCAACAGTGAATGTTGAAATTTGCACAATGGAACCGATGCAATGGACAATTGGGATGAGGTGAGAACCGCCTATCAGGTCGCGCGGATGGGTACGGTCAGCGGCGCGGCCGAAATACTGGGTGTGCATCATGCCACGGTCATCCGGCATATCGATGCAATCGAGGCGCGGTTGGGGATCAAACTGTTCCAGCGTCATGCGCGGGGCTACACCCCCACTGAGGCCGGGGAAGACCTGCTGCGCGTCGCGCAGGCAACCGAAGATCAGTTCAACCAACTGGTCGGGCGCATGAAAGGTCGCGGGGATGATGTGTCGGGCGAGTTGGTTGTAACGTCACTGTCTTCTTTGGCACCCTTGGTCGTTCCGGTCCTGAGCGAGTTTCAACGCGTGCACCCGGACCTGATCGTGCGCTACCTGACGGGCGACAGGTTGTTTCGATTGGAATACGGCGAGGCGCATGTGGCCATCCGTGCGGGCTCGGCCCCTGATCAGCCAGACAATGTTGTGCAACCTTTCATCACGCAGGAAGTCGGTCTCTATGCCAGTAGGGATTATATTGACCGATACGGCAAGCCGGCGACCATCGAGGATTTTGCAAACCACTACTTCGTCAGCACGGATGATGAAAACAGCCGCGCTCCGTTTTCACGCTGGTTACGCCAGACAGTGCCGGTCGAACGGATCACGTTCCGCTGCACGAACAACTTTTGCATTCGCGAGGCAGTGCTGTCCGGCGCAGGTATAGGTTTCATGGCCCGGTGGGAGGCCGCCCGCGATCCGAGTCTGGTCGAGGTCATTAAGCCGATGCCGGAATGGTTCGGCAATTTGTGGCTAGTCACTCATGTTGACCTGCATCGCACGACCAAGGTGCAGGCGTTCCTGACCTTTTTGAAAGAACAATCCAAAAGTTGGTTGCCATGAGCCCGCAAGCCCGTGGCCATTTGGCCATGCTTATTTTTTCAGCGTTGGTTGCGGGCAGTTTCTCATTGGGTTCCATGATCGCCAACAAAATTGCCCCCGAGGTGGTTACGGCGGCACGGTTCGCAATTGCTGCGGTAGTGATCGGGGTTGCTGCGCTTTTGACAACCGGTCTGCCGCGCAGCGCAGCACGAGCGCCCTGGCGCTATCTGGTGCTGGGCGGGCTATTTGCCACCTATTTCGTTCTTATGTTCCATGGCCTGAAAACAGCCCCACCTGTCAGTGCTGCAGCCGTCTTTACCCTGACGCCGGTTCTGTCCGCCGTGGCGGGCTGGGTTTTGCTTCGACAAGTGACCACACCCCGAATGGCGTTGGCGCTTACCATCGGGGCAGTCGGCGCGCTGTGGGTTATTTTCAGGGCGGATTGGCAGGCATTTACGGCCTTCCAGATCGGGACCGGAGAAATCATCTATTTCTGGGGGTGCGTCGCGCATGCGATCTACACACCTATGGTGCGCAAGCTCAACCGTGGTGAACCGGCGGTCGTGTTTGCATTTGGTACGATATTGGCAGGGTGCCTGATGCTGACGCTGTATGGCTGGTCCGACATTCGTGCAACCGATTGGGCAAACCTGCCAATGATCGTTTGGGCCGGATTGCTGTACGTCTCGATTTTTGCCACGGCGGCTAGTTTTGTGCTGGTTCAGTTCTCGGCCCTGCGCCTGCCGTCCGCTAAAGTGATGGCCTACACGTATCTTGTGCCCAGTTGGGTGATCCTGTGGGAAATTGCGCTTGGAAATGGTGTCCCGGCTGCATTGATCCTGGTTGGTGTGGTTCTGACCTGTGCCGCGTTGCTCATGCTGTTGCGTCCGGACGAGGTACCTGATGCAAAGCCCGCTCTTGAGGCAGATCAAAGCTGATACATGCGGGTTTTCCTATGCTCGGGCCAAGGAGGGTTGCACCATGTATAACCACATCATGTTTCCGGTTGACCTGCATTTGCCGCCCGAGGTTCGCAAGGCCGCAAATGTCGCCGCCGAAATTGCCAAGTGGCAAGGTGCCAAGATCACAGTTGTGAGCGTCACGGGAACCCAGCCCGGTGACCCCGTCCAAACAGACGCCACAATCGGCGATAACCTACGGGAATTTGCGGATCATCTGGCCAAGAACAGCGGCACAGAAGTCGCCTTTCAAAATATCCATTCGGTTGACGTCGCGATCGAGGTGGATGCAGATCTGGCCAAGGCAGCGGAAGACATCGGTGCGGACCTGATCGTGGTCGGCACACATGCGCCCCGTATCATGGATTATATCCTATCAAGCCACGCCGGGTATCTGGCCAAGCACGCCCGCGTTTCCGTCTTTGTCGTGCGGTGACTGCGTTATTCTTTTGCAGTCGGTAGCTCGACTTCGAGGAACCGTTCGAACGCGTCTAGGTTTACCGGCTCGAACTGTCCAAACCCCTGCATCCAGACCGACGCCGCGCGCAGCGCGTCGGGCTCAAGCTTACACCACTTTACCCGACCGCGTTTTTCCTGACTGATCAACCCGGCCTTGGTCAGGATCACCAGATGTTTCGAGATCGCAGCCAGCGACATCTCGAACGGCTCTGCCACGTCGGTCACGGCCATGTCGTCCTCAAGCAGCATGGCAAGGATTGTGCGGCGCGTGGGATCGGCGAGGGCAGCAAAGACGGTATCGAGATCGTTGGACATGGTTCCGCTGAACCACAGCGCCCGGGTTTGGTCAACCATTTGGTTGAATATGCGATTTCAGCGGTTTTGAGCGCAAGTCGTCAGGTGCGGCTGACGTGTTAGGCTGGTGGCGTGAAGGAAAATGAATTAAAAACAAATACTTAAATTGGTCTTATCCGAGCGTTCAATGCCGTTGACTCTGCGCGCCGTGCCCCTTAGCACCCTACCCAAGACTGTGCGAAGGAAACGCCCGTGACTGATGATGACCAAAAGCAGCGTATGGCGCAGCTTGAGGCCAAGATCGACGCGGCGAAAAAGGCCAAAGAGCCACCCAAGCGCGCAGACAGTGACATATCCGGCGGCGAGCTTGCCTGGAGGATGGTCATCGAAATGGTATCCGGTCTGGGGATCGGATTTGGCATTGGATACGGGCTGGACAGCCTGCTCGGGACGATCCCGATCTTTCTGGTGCTGTTCACATTGCTGGGCCTTGTCGCGGGCGTGAAGGTTATGCTCCGCAGCGCGAAAGAGGTTCAAGAGAAACAAGCGGCGGCGACGGCTGCCGAGAAGGACGAGAGGGACTGAACGTGGCAACTGAGACCACCGCAGCAGAAGGCAGCAGCCTGGTATTCCACCCGATGGATCAGTTCATCGTCAAACCGCTGTTTGGCGATGGCGCTGTTGGTATGTTCACGATCACCAACGTGACCCTGTGGCTGTTCTTTGCGATCGCTGCGGTTGTTCTGCTGCTGGTTCTGCCGACATCAAAGCGCGCGATTGTTCCGACACGTATGCAGTCGGTCGCAGAATTGACCTACGGTTTCGTCTACAAGATGCTGGAAGACATCTGCGGCAAGGAAGGCGTCAAGTTCTTCCCTTATGTCATGACCCTGTTCATGTTCATTGTCTGCGCCAACTTCCTGGGCCTGATCCCGACCTCGTTCACCACAACCTCGCATTTCGCGGTCACTATCCCGCTGGCGCTGGCCGTGTTCCTGACCGTGACCGTTCTGGGCTTTGTCAAAAACGGTGCCGCGTTCCTGGGCCTGTTCTGGGTCTCCAGTGCGCCTCTGGCGCTGCGCCCGATCCTGGCGATCATCGAGCTGATCTCGTACTTCGTGCGCCCCGTCAGCCACTCCATTCGTCTTGCCGGTAACGTCATGGCAGGCCACGCGGTGATCAAGGTGTTCGCAGGCTTCGCTGCGGTCGCCGTGATCTCACCCGTGTCCGTTCTGGCGATCACCGCAATGTATGGCCTCGAGGTCCTGGTGGCCTTCATTCAGGCCTACGTTTTCACCATTCTGACCTGTGTTTATCTGAAAGATGCGCTGCATCCGTCGCACTAAGGTCCGAACACCCAACATCGAAACTTCCAATTCGTAAGGAGATACATCATGGAAGGCGATCTCGCACACATCGGCGCAGGCCTGGCAGCAATCGGTTCCGGCGCAGCCGCAATCGGGGTGGGCAACGTAGCAGGCAACTTCCTGGCCGGCGCCCTGCGCAACCCTTCGGCGGCTGCTTCGCAGACCGCAACCCTCTTCATCGGTATCGCATTCGCAGAAGCCCTGGGGATCTTCGCATTCCTGGTCTCGCTGCTGCTGATGTTCGCCGTATAATCTGCGGAACCTGATCCTTACGCGCAGGTGGGCCCAAGCCATAGCGGTCCACCTGTTGTAAAGACAAGTTTCCGACGGAGGATATCATGGCGACTGAACCCCTTACAAAAGAGGTAGCTGGCTCGTGCGTCGACTCCTATGGCTCTGCCATCGGGATGCCGCAGCTCTGCTTCGATTGGTTCCCCAACCAGATTTTCTGGCTGGTCATTACGCTGGTCGTCATCTTTCTGGTCCTGTCTCGCGTGGCTCTGCCCCGCATCGCGGCAATCCTGGCTGAACGTCAGGGGACCATTACAAATGACCTGGCTGCGGCCGAAGATCTGAAGGCCAAGGCGGTCGAGGCAGAAGAGGCCTATAACAAGGCGCTGGCCGATGCCCGTTCTGAGGCACAGCGTATCGCAGCGGAAGCCCGTGCTGAAATTCAGTCCGGTCTGGATGACGCGATTGCCAAGGCGGACGCGGAAATCGCTGCAAAGGCGGCTGAATCGGAAAAGGCAATTGCCGAAATCCGTGCAGGTGCGCTGGAAAGCATTCAAGTGGTTGCCAAGGATACGGCGGCTGAACTGGTTACTGCACTGGGCGGCGAGGCGGATGCCAAAGCCATCGACAGTGCAATTGACGCGCAGACGAAAGGATAAGTGACATGCGGAATACTCTTGCCCTTATCCTGACCGTCGGTGCAGCTAGCCCGGCGTTTGCGGCCAAAGGTCCGTTCTTCTCGCTTGGCAACACGGATTTTGTGGTCCTTCTGGGCTTCATCGTGTTCATCGCGGTTCTGTTCTATTTCAAGGTCCCCGGCATGATCGGTGGCGCGTTGGACAACCGTGCCGAGGGCATCAAGTCCGAACTGGACGAAGCCCGCGCCCTGCATGAAGAAGCGCGCAGCCTGCTTGCCTCGTATGAGCGTAAGCAGCGTGAAGTGCAAACGCAGGCAGACGCTATCGTTGCGGCGGCCAAGGACGACGCGGCTCTGGCTGCTGAACAAGCCAAGGTCGATCTGGAAAAATCCATCGCACGCCGCCTGGCGGCTGCGCAGGATCAGATTGCATCGGCTGAGGCTTCGGCTGTGAAAGAAGTCCGTGATCAGGCCATCACCGTTGCAGTTTCCGCAGCAAACACGGTTCTGGCCAAACAGATGACTGCTACGCAAGCCAACAAGCTTATCGACGCGGCAATCGCCGATGTGGGCGAAAAGCTGCACTAAGCTGTTGCGCAATCCGAACAAGAAACCCGGCCGTAGAGCCGGGTTTTTTGTTTGTCAGAGTTCGGATGCGGTATTGCCACTCATTACCCCGGCAACTTGCTGAGGGCGCTTTCGTAATCCGGCGAGGCCACAAACAATTCCGGCAAATCCGCCAGTGCCCTGTCGATGGGGTCATAAACCTGAGCAGCCTTCGCCAAAACTTCGTCAGGGATAGACTTGCGCGCCCGTTCAGCCCGCTCTGGCAAAGTGAACTTCAATCCCAGAAAATCTTGGACATCTTCTTGTCTGCGCCAGATCGCATCGTAGCTGAGGCACAGAACAGGGACATCCTGAAACGTGCCCCATCGCCTCATCTGTTCGACCTGATTGAGAACATCAAATTCGAACAGATCATCGAATGTCCCCTTGGCGTGAAGGTGTTCAAAGTGCTGGTCTACCCAATCACGCCCAAATCTCTCCAACGCGGAATAGACGGAAAGGGCAGAGTCTTTCGTGGGGCCAAAACAGAACAGAACCTTGACGTTTTCGCGGCCCTTCAGGCCAGCCGGAAAATCATGGGTCTTGATCAGAGATCCCGCAGGCAATTCAGCCGTTGCCAATTCCGGTTCAAACCCTGCCTTTGGTTTTCGGAACCAGCGGCGACGCTTGCAGGCCACCCAAAGCGCGTCAAACATTAGCGTACTGCCCGATCTGCCATTGCTGGCCACAATTATGCAGGGGTCATCTTTGCTGTTCAGGCCGAAAGTAAGTTTGGACATGTTGATAATCAGGGTTCCCACACGGGTTCGGGGTCTACCGGCACTAGATGTCTAACTTTCGGCAAAAGGTCCAGCGATTAGCCGAAGTCTCGTGCCGGCCTGTCAGTCCGCGTGTGACTTTAAAGCTGCTCGGAAACGCACCAAAGCGCCCTTAAGCCTGTCCGGTTTCGTGATCCAGCCTTTGCTGCGCGATCGCCTCGTTACGGAGGGCCTTCTGGTGGTCTTCCATACATTGCCGCACAAAGCTCAGGTGACGATGTACTGCTTCTCTGGCACCTTCCGGATCGCGGGCCTGAAGCGCGGCGTTGATGTCTCGGTGCTGATCTAGAATAGCCTCGCGCGTGGTGCGCTGGTTGAACATCATTTGGCGATTGTAGAAAACACCTTGCCGCAGCAAGTCAAACATGGATCGCATCATGTGCAGCATCACGACGTTATGGCTTGCGTCGATGATGGCCATATGAAACTGGGCGTCCAGATGCGCTTCGTCTTCCGGGGCATTGCGCGTGTGGGCGGCTTCCATTTTGTCAAAGATCGTCTGAACGACCTTCAAATCGCTTTCCGACCCCAGTCGCGCCGCGCGCTCGGCTGCCAACCCCTCCATATCCCGGCGGAAAGACAGATAGTCCGAAACCGCCTCATCATGGCTGCTGAACAGTCGGATCAGGGCGGGGGAAAAGGCCGATCCCAAAACCTCGGCCACATAGATGCCGGATCCGGCTTTTGCGGTCAGCAGGCCTTGGTCCTGCAGTTCGGATATTGCTTCGCGCAGGGATGGACGGGACACGCCCAGTCGTTCGGCCAGTTCACGCTCGGCCGGAAGGCGCTCGCCGGGGCGTAGGATGCCTCGCAGGATCAGCAATTCGATTTGCCGCACCACCGCTATTGAGAGCTTTTCGGTCTGAACTTTTTGAAAGGGCATGAGGATGTCGTTTTGAGAATTGGTCAAATCATATGACCACGGTTTGCGGGGCGGTTCAAGAAGAGCAGATCACAGGGTTCAAAACATTAGGTCAGCAATATTGACATTAATGTGTGAGTCACTAGTGTTCACCCATTCAAGAGCGGAGGAGGCTCATGACCAACCACGAGTTGTTTGCAACGCGGGCGTCGCGCATGAAGGCGTCGGAAATTCGCGAATTGCTGAAGCTGCTAGATCAGCCCGGAATCATTTCCTTTGCAGGCGGAATTCCGGACCCGGCCTTGTTTCCCGCAGACGCATTCTCGCAGGCTTTTCAGGTTGCGCTTGGTCCAGAAAAACAGGCGCAGGCCCTGCAGTATTCGGTCAGCGAAGGCTATGCCCCGTTACGTGAATGGCTTGTCGACCACATGCGCGAGATCGGCGTTGTCTGCGACATCGACAACATCCTGATCACATCCGGGTCACAGCAAGCGTTGGACTATTTGGGTAAGCTTTACCTGTCGCCCGGCGATACGGCGCTTGTTGGTTGGCCGACATATCTGGGCGCGCTGGCTGCGTTCAACGCCTATGAGCCAAGGTTCGACCGGCTAAACGTCAATGGCAACCGGGGTGTTGACGAATACGCCGCCGCTGCCGGGGCCGGCAGGGTCAAGTTTGCCTACCTGTCTCCGGATTTCGCCAACCCAACGGGCGAGACCATGGATTTGCGGGGCCGCGAGGCTTTGCTGGATCTTGCTGAGGACTTGACTTGCGCCGTGATCGAGGACGGGGCGTATCAGGCGCTGCGATACGAAGGGAAAGCGATCCCTCCTATTTTGGCACTGGAACTGGCGCGGAAAGGGTCGATCGAAGACTGTCGCACAATCTATTGCGGTAGTTTCTCCAAGACGCTGTCCCCGGGTCTTAGGGTCGGGTGGGTTGTTGCGGCCAAACCCGTGATCTCCCAACTGGTGCTGATGAAGCAGGCTGCTGATCTTCACTCGGCGACCATTAACCAAATGGCGATCGACCAAGCGGCTCGGGCGTGTTTCGACACGCATATCCCAATGCTGCGACAGACTTACGGCGCGCGTCGGGGAGCGATGCTGGATGCGTTGGAAGAATACATGCCGGATGGGGTGGAATGGACGAAGCCCGAAGGGGGGATGTTTGTCTGGCTGACGCTGCCTGTTGGTACTGATGGTGCCGCATTGCTGTCCCGCGCTTTGGAAATGGTCAAAGTGGCCTTTGTTCCGGGTCAGGCATTTTTCCCAGATGGCTCGGGTGCAAACACAATCCGTTTGAGCTTTTCAAATTCGGACGAGGCGACAATTCGTGAAGGTATACGTCGCTTGGGTGAGGTCTTGCAGGCCTGAATGCGCAATAAGGGTCTGTTAACCAATTCCGGCCATTGATCGGGGTATGAAACGGCTTCTGACTTTGCTGCTGATGTTGGCCGCTTGTTCGGCTGGCACACCGCAATTCCGCGATGTTCCGGCCACTCGTATTGCTGTCAACGGCAGCGTTTTTGACGTACGCGTGAGAGGAGAGTTGGCCGAGGCGGTGCGGATCAACACGCAATATGCCCCGCGCTTGGGCCCAATCCGCGATCGCGCAGCCCTTGCGATGGCACAGGTATCTGGCTGCCCGATTCTTGATGTTCTTGGCGATGCGGCTGTCACCGTCGGCGTTTTGGGGTGTGACCGTCAGGCTGGTGAACGCTTGTTATTGACCTCGATTTCGGTGCCAAACTACGAATGTATTGATTTTGGCACCTATGAAAGTTCAGGTGACGACGGTTATCAGGTTTTTGAGTGTACGCCCTATTGATACAGGCTGTGACCGGCGGAAATCAGCAAGATATTGTGGATAACTCATGCCGATATCCCATATCCTGCGCAACCTCGTTGACTCAGCCCCAATCTGTTGCGCAGACTTCCAGATATAGGAATCATGGGACCCGTCGCCTTTGCGCTTTAGCAAACTCAAACTCACCGGCTTCAAAAGCTTTGTTGATCCGACCGACCTGATCATCGCGGACGGGTTGACCGGAGTTGTGGGTCCAAATGGCTGCGGCAAGTCCAATCTCCTGGAAGCTTTGCGTTGGGTGATGGGGGAAAACCGCCCCAAATCCATGCGCGGTGGCGCGATGGAGGATGTGATTTTTGCGGGGGCGGCCACACGTCCCGCTCGCAACTTTGCCGAAGTTGTTTTGACCATGGACAACTCGGAACGACTGGCCCCGTCAGGGTTCAATGACACCGATCAGCTTGAGATCGTACGCCGTATCACCCGCGATGTGGGCAGCGCCTATAAGACCAATGGCAAGGACGTGCGGGCGCGTGATGTGCAGATGCTGTTCGCGGATGCCTCGACCGGCGCGCATTCACCCGCGCTTGTGGGTCAGAACCGCATCGCCGAATTGATCAACGCCAAACCTCGCGCGCGTCGGCGTATCCTGGAAGAGGCTGCGGGGATCTCCGGTCTGTACCAGCGTCGGCACGAGGCCGAGTTGAAGCTGAAAGGTACTGAATCCAATCTGACGCGCGTCGATGACGTGCTGGAACAGCTTGGAACGCAGCTTGCACAGTTGGCCCGACAAGCGCGCCAGGCTGCCCGGTATCGCGAGATTGGCGAACAGTTGCGGCAGGCCGAGGGGATGCTTCTGTATCGTCGCTGGAAAGAGGCTGACTTGGCCCGCCAGCAGGCAGAGGAAAAGCTGCGCGAGCGTATTACCGAGGCGTCCCGCGCCGAGGCCGAAGCGCGTGAAGCAGCGGCCAAGCGCGCCGAGATCGAGGAAACTCTGCCCCCTCTACGCGAGGAAGAGGCGATTGCCGCTGCCGTGTTGCAACGCCAGCAGGTGCAGCGCGATCAACTGGCCGACCAGGAAACACGCGCGCGGCAGACGATCGAAACCCTGACCAACCGCATTCAGCAGTTGGGTAACGATATTGAGCGTGAGGCCGGTCTGAACCGCGACGCAGGTCAGATGATCGAACGGTTGGAGTGGGAGGCGAGAGAGCTTGCCAAGGCCGCCGAAGGACATGACGAGAAAGTCGCCGAAGCCGCCGAGATTGCGCGCGAGGCGGCGTCTGTCCTGCAGGACCGCGAGGATCACCTCTCGCAGGAAACCGAGGATATGGCCCGTCTTGTCGCCCGGCACCAGTCGGCGCAGCGTTTGGTTGAGGACAGCCGCAAGACGCTGGCCCGGTCTGAGGGTGAAGAAGAAAAAGCCCGTGTCGCGGTGGACGAAGCCCGTGACGCACTAAGCCGCGCAACCGACGCGTTCGAGGCCGCTCATGAGAGTGAGGAAGAAGCCCGAGAATCTGCTGAGGCCGCCGAAGAAGCCCTGGCCGCTGCGGATGAGTTGCGCACCGAAACACAGGCCCGAGAGGCCGAGGCCCGTGCCCAACGGTCCGAAGCTGAAGGTGAGCTTGGCGCCATTCGCGCCGAAACCGCGGCCCTTGCGAAACTGGTCGAACGTGACACGGCCGAAGGCGGGCAGGTGCTTGACCTGCTGCGCGTGGCACCGGGTTACGAAAAGGCGCTGGGTGCGGCGCTGGCCGATGATCTGCGCGCGCCTCTAGTCGAAGGTGACGGACCGTCCGGCTGGGTTCAGGTTGCCGGATACGATGCCGATCAGCCCCTGCCAGACGGCGCAGAGCCGCTGGCGCTGCATGTCTCAGGGCCGGACCGTCTGAGCCGCCGGATTGCTCAGATCGGGTTGGTCGACGCAGAACAAGGTGCGCGGTTGCAGGCCTCGCTGCAACCAGGGCAACGTCTGGTGTCGCGCTCGGGCGATTTGTGGCGCTGGGACGGGTTCCGGGCCTGGGCCGAGGACGCGCCAAGCGCGGCTGCCCTTCGGTTGGAGCAACTGAACAAGCTGGAAGCGCTGAAACAGGAATTGGCCCGGACCGAAGCGCAAGCCGACGGTGCACGCGCGGCGCATGAGGCCCTGTCGCAGCAACTGGCCGATGTCACCGAAGCGGACCGCCGAGCGCGTGAAGCCCGCCGTGCTGCTGATCAGCGTATGGCGGAAACTGCTCGGCAACTCAGCCGGGCCGAGGCCGACCGCAATCTGGCACAGGGCAAGCTTGAGACTTTGACCCTTGCCGTCGACCGCCACAAGGAAGACGCCATGTCTGCCCGCGCCCAACTGCGCGAGGCCGAGGGTGCGCTGACCGGTTTGGGTGATCTGGACAGCGCCCGCGCGCAGGTTGAGGACATCAAACAGACAGTCGAGGCCGCGCGGATCACGATGCTGACCCACCGTTCGACCCATGATGAGCTGCGCCGCGAAGGAGAGGCCCGAACCCGGCGCACACAAGAGGTGACCAAAGACCTGAGCGGGTGGCGGCACCGTCTGGACAGTGCCGAGAAGCGAATTTCGGAACTGGCAGAGCGCAAGGAAAGCTCGGAAGACGAGCTGTCCGAAGCCATGGCCGCCCCCGGTGAAATTGCCGAGGCGCGCGAAGAACTCAACGAGTTGATTGAAACGGCCGAAGCGCGTCGGGCCGAGGCTTTGGATAAGCTGGCTCTGGCCGAAACCCAGCAGCGCGAAGTTGTCATGGCCGAGCGGGATGCAGAGCGCGTCGCGTCCGAAGCCCGCGAGACCCGAGCGGCTGCCGAGGCACGGTGTGATGCCGCCAAAGAAGGGGTGACCGCGGCGGCTGAACGCATTGCCGAAGATCAGCAACTGACCCCGAACCAGTTGTTGAATCAGTTGGACGTAAACCCCGACCAGAT
This sequence comes from Ruegeria sp. HKCCA5426, assembly GCF_013034585.1. NCBI lineage: Bacteria > Pseudomonadati > Pseudomonadota > Alphaproteobacteria > Rhodobacterales > Roseobacteraceae > Ruegeria > Ruegeria sp. HKCCA5426. The sequence goes on along the minus strand of NZ_WQGH01000012.1, from coordinate 48,529 downwards.
GCCCGCCGCCGACGCGCTTGAGGCCGAGGTCAACCGCCACAAACGTCAGCGCGACGCGATGGGCGCGGTGAACCTGCGCGCCGAAGAAGACAGCAAAGGGGTTCAGGAGGAATTCGACACGCTGAACGGTGAAAAGGCTGATCTGGAAGAGGCGATCAAGGCGCTGCGCAGCGGTATTGCCAGCCTCAACCGCGAAGGGCGCGAGCGTCTGCTGACCGCGTTTGAACAGGTGAATTCGAACTTCGCCATGCTATTCAAGCACCTGTTTGGCGGCGGCGAGGCCAATCTGGTCATGGTCGAAAGCGATGACCCGCTGGATGCCGGACTTGAGATCATGTGCCAGCCGCCGGGCAAGAAGCTCTCGACCCTCAGCCTGTTGTCGGGTGGGGAGCAAACTCTGACGGCGACCGCGCTGATCTTTGGCGTATTCCTCGCCAATCCGGCCCCGATCTGCGTGTTGGATGAGGTCGACGCGCCGCTGGACGACGCCAACGTGACACGCTTCTGCGACCTGCTGGACGAGATGTGCCGCCAGACCGACACGCGGTTCCTGATCATCACCCACCACGCGGTGACGATGGCAAGGATGGACCGGCTGTTCGGCGTGACCATGCAGGAACAAGGTGTCAGCCAACTAGTCTCGGTCGACCTGAAGAAGGCCGAACAGATGGTCGCCTGACAGCTCACTGCATCGTGACGCCTGTTGCGGGTCTTTCACGATAGGGTCGCGGTATGACCCGATATCTGATCCTCGCCCTGCTGATCGCTGGCCCCGCCAGCGCCGCCGACTGGCCCACCAAGCCCGGAGACATCCCCTTGTCGGTCGAAGAGCTGGACGCGTTGGCGGGTCAGACGTTCACTTTCTACGACGACGGTCAGGCTGCATTCTCGGCCGGAGGTGCCTACTCCTATACCTACGCCAGCGGCGACGCGGCCTTTGGCACCTATTCCATTGCCGAAGACGGCAGCGTCTGTATCGCCTATCGCAACGGATTCAGTCGCTGTGATCTGTACGTGCGCAGTGGAGAACGGTTGATCCTGATTGATGAGAAAGGCGATCGGTATCCGGTCAGGCCGGAGATGAACCCTTGAGCGCTTTTTTCAATGGATGCTATGCGGATGAAAGCCGACGTTTGAGTTTGTCAGGTGTGAATAGAAAAACTTGAAACCATGACAATTCGGTTCGGGTGCAACGAAGTAACCAGTTCATTCCGGCCTGTTAGTTTATTCGGACTCTCTTCATTTTCACATTTCGAAACTTCGCGACGATGCTGCCGTTGAAGGGTGTGAATGGCGTCGAATACCCCCAGCGCTGCCAATCTGGGCCGAATCCCTGCATCACCAAGCCCATTTCAAAGCCTATTTGTCCGGGATTGTTATTAAGCTTGGGGTTACATAGGTTTGTTATGTAGCAATGTGGCGTCGAAACCGTCGTAGGTTTCCCCGAGACGTGATAGATTACTTTTCCGTTGCATTTTACGGTCATGGTCCCGTCGTTCGTGCGCGACCATTTGACAGTCATTTCAAACGGAATCCACTTCCCGAAGTCGCTTGGGCTCGCGCATGTCTTGCCAACGAAGCGAACACCGTAGCGTTTGTCGAGTTTCAAAAGGTATAGGTAATTGTGCTTCCCGTCGCCCAGCCAGGCAGCAATTCGAAGGCGTGTATCCCAAGCTCCGGGCAAAAATCCCTTTGCATTCGAGTTTTTCCAACCTGCGTACGCTATGCTTGGGTCAACCCAAAAATCAAAGCTGTACCTAACTGTACTACCAACACGCACCCATTTCTTTTTTAGGCTTGAGCGTATATTACCGTTCTTGCAGTCGTTTTCGGTCCGATCTCCACTATACGATCTTGATGAGCATTCACCGTATCGAAGCCCGAAAGTCGTTTCACCGTTCTTAGTGGTTGGCTTGATGGATGCGTTACGTTCGTCGGGCCTCAGGCCAAGCGGGTTAGCGGAAACAGATTGGATGCTAGAAAGCAAAAAGAAAGCAAAAACGAATACTAATTTTAGAGCAGCTTGTAACATCTAAACGCCCTCAATCTGCCAGTTCCCGAAAATATCCTATCTTGATATCATGTTAGGTGCTTTGCTGGGATTTTCAAAATCGTGTGCCCGAGCGTATTCTATTAAGTCCCATTGGGGCTCAAACCAGACACCCTTTTACAACCGCCCCAACAACTCTGCCGTCGGCCACGCATCCGCAGGCAGACCCAGCCGTTGTTGCTCGGCCTGAACGGCCGCCCGTGTCCCGGCCCCCAGAATGCCGTCGATCTTGCCTACATCATGGCCGCGTGCCTGAAGTTTGGTTTGTAGCTGCTTCATCTGTGCGCCTGTCAAACCCTGTGTTGGATTCCCGGCGTCATAGATTTGGGCACCTTCCAGACGGGTGCCGAAATAGGCGGCGGTCAGGACGTAGACAAAGCTCTGGTTCCATTCGAAATAGACGTCGAAATTGGGATAGGCCAGAAACGCCGGTCCCTTGTGCCCCTGAGGCAGGATCAGTGATGCAGGCAGGTTGGCCAGCGAACCGCTTCGGGCCTGTACTCCCATCGCCTGCCAGTCCGAGACCGGGCGCGGCTTGCCCGGACCGGACAGAGACCAATCCATTTGGTCCGGAACCGCGACCTCCTGCAGCCACGGCTGACCTGGTTGCCACCCAAGACGCGACAGCATTTTTGCGCCGGACATTAGCGCATCCGGGGCCGAGGTTTTCAGCGAAACCGTCCCGTCTCCGTCGCCGTCCACGCCATTGTCCAGAATATCCTGCGGTAGCATTTGAACCATGCCGATCTCACCCGCCCACGCGCCGGTCGTTCGGGCGGGGTCGAAATTGCCCTGACTGTACAATTCCAGCGCCGCAAATATCTGAGGGCGGAACAGTTCGGGCCGGCGGCAATCATGGGCCAATGTCACCAGTGCGTTGCGGGTGTTGAAATCCCCCTGAACCGCTCCGTAGTCGGTTTCAAACGCCCAGAATGCCAGCAACACGCCGCGTGATACTCCATATTCCCGCTCAATCCGGTCAAAAACAGCGTCGTAATTGCGTGACATGGCCTGCCCGCGATCTATTCGGTTTTGCGAGATCAGGCGGCGAGAGAAATCAATGAATGGTTTCTGAAAGACGCCTTGCGCGCGGTCAGCTCTGAGAACGGCGCCATCCTGCTGAACACCTTTAAAGAAAGCGTCGATAGTAGATTTATCAAACCCTTTGCCGACCGCCTCAGTTTTTAGCCCATTCACAAAGGAATTGAACCCGCCGCCACATTGGGCAAAGGCGGGTGTGATGAATAGGGTGGTTGCAACAAGACCAGAAAGAAAACGCATGGGTGGCACCGTCAGAGAATAAAACTAAGCCCAGCCCACACCGACACGAGGCCCAGCGCAAGCCCCCAAACGGTCCACAGCATGTTACATGCGCGGAAAACCTCCGGTGCACCGATCTCACGCGGGGCGTCGCCGTTGACCCATGCCAAATCCCGAAGCTTTCCATCATAGCTGCGCGGCCCGGCAAGTGCGACGTTCAAGGCACGGGCCATGGCGGCCTCGGGCCAGCCTGCGTTTGGCGAGATATGGCGCCGCGCGTCTGAGGTGATTCCTTGCCACTGCGCCCATTGACCAGATTGCACGACGATCATGACGCTGGTCAGGCGGGCAGGGATCAGGTTCAGAACATCATCCAGACGGGCGGCGGCCCAACCAAACTCAAGATATTTTTCTGAGCGGTAGCCGATCATGCTGTCGGCCGTGTTGACCGCCTTGTAGATCAGCAGACCCGGCAGCCCGGCAACCAGAAACCAGAAGGCGGGCGCAATGACACCGTCGCTCAGGTTTTCGGCGGCACTTTCGATCGCTGACCGCGCGACTTGTGCCTCGGTCATGTCGCGTGTGTCCCGTGAGACAATCATGGCCACTTTCGCGCGCCCTTGGTCAAGCGAGGCGTTCAGCCCCTCGGCCACATCTCGCACATGCGTCACAAGGGATTTCTGCGCCAAGAGAATGGCGCAGATCACAAGCTCAACCAGGGGGCCAAGCATGGCCAGTGCGCCTCCGAGTATCATTGCGCCGATGACCAGTAGGATGACCACGGCGACCCCTTTCAGGCGCCGGTGCCCGCCATTGTTCAATCGTTTGTCCAGCAGGCCGATAAGGTTACCGATCATCACCGCGGGGTGCCTTACCCGGGACCACACCCAATCCGGCTCCCCCAGTGACGCGTCCAGACACATGGCGCAGACTAGCAGAAAAGCGGTGCTCACAGCGCGGTCTCCAGCCGTGCCCAGCCATTTGCAGGTGGAAGCCCCAGCCGCAGGTAGGTTTGCGAATAGGGGAAGATGCGGCTCCAGATATGCGCATGGGCCAGACGGTCTTGCCAATCGGCGGCCTTGTCGACCGCATAAAGACGGAACAGCGTGGTTCCCCCCACAAGCCGCGCACCCTTCCGCGTCAGAAGGGTATCCAGCCTGATTGTTTCCTCGGTCAGGCGTTGGCGTGTGGCGTCGGCCCAAGCTGTATCGCTCAGGGCTCGTTCTCCGATCCGCAGGGCGGGACCGGAAACGGCCCAAGGTCCGGTCAGGTCGTTCAGGCGGGCAATCAGGTTCGGGTCGCCGATTGCGAAGCCAAGGCGTAATCCCGCCAACCCCCAGAACTTGCCAAAGCTTTTCAGTACGATCACACCCGGTTTTGTCGCCAAATGGATCAGAGACGCTTCGGGGCTGACATCGCAAAAGCTTTCGTCAATCACGGTTAGTGGGGCATTTGCGTCGGCTTCGGTCCATATCCGCCCATCAGGGTTGTTTGGGTGTACGATAACGCGGGCTTCGGCCGGGCCGTCGGACTGAATTGACCATCCATGCGCTGAAAAAGCGGCTGCGTGTTCATTGTAGGTGGGCGGCGTGATGTGAACCCGCCCGCGCGGTGCAAGATCGGGTATGCGTGCAATCAGGGCGGAAGCGCCAGGTGCGGGTAAAATATCAGCCTCGTCAGGAACGGACCAAAAACGCTGCGCGGCACTGGTCAGGCGTTCAAACGCGCCGTGGTCGGGAAGCGCGCTCCAATCCGAGGGCGTCAAACCCGTGACATCATAAGGATGCGGATTGATCCCGGTCGAAAGATCCATCCAATGGCCGCGTGCCCCACCATAGGATTCGATTGCCCCGTCTAGCCCGCCGCCATGATCCCGTTTGGATCGGGGGTTCAAGATATCGTTATGGGTTGTCATCGTGAAGCTCGTTGGAATCCTTGATTTCGGTCCGTTTCAAGCGGATTTTCGCCGTCGGCACAAGCAAATCCACGCGATCCGGAAGCCCTGCAGATACCGTTAACAGTTTGTTAAGGAAATCGCGTGATCACAAATTACAGGGGCCAGCACTGTTTGTTCTACGTTGCCCCGAGGTTGTCGCTGATGAATGTTTTGATTTTAGAGAGTAACCCCGATCTTGGTCGGGTCTGGAAAAGGCATCTGGAGCGTCAGGGCGCTGAGGTCACGCTTGTGGCCGGGCAAGAGGCCGCGATCCTTGCGCTTTATGGCGCAGAGTTTGACATCATTGTGTTGGACCTTGTGCTGGAAACCGGCAGCGCTTTGGCTGTTGCCGACTTCGCCAGCTATCGCCGCCCCGAAGCGCGGGTGATATTTGTCACCAACACCACGTTTTTCTCGGACGGGTCGATTTTCGCGCATAGCCCAAATGCCTGCGCCTATGTCCAAAGTGAAACGCCGCCAGAGGATCTGGCGGCGATGGTTGAACATTACGCGGCGGGTCGCTGACCGCGACCGTGTGGTTCCATGTAGTCCAGCACGGGGTTCACCGGGATAATCCGGTGCGGATTTATACTGTCGTGACTATAGTGGTAGTGCCGCACGATATGGTTCATGTTCACGGTCTTAGCGACACCGGGCCATTGATAAAGCTCGCGGGTATAGGCCCACAGGTTCGGGTAATCGACCAGACGGTTTCGGTTGCACTTGAAATGCAGGTGATAGACGGGGTCGAACCTGATCAAGGTTGTGAACAGCCTCCAATCAGCTTCTGTAACGCGATCTCCCATAAGATAGCGATGGGTGCTCAGGCGGTTTTCCAGCCAGCCCAGTGTTTCAAATAGCGGCCCAACAGCCGCGTCATACGCTTGCTGACTGGTTGCGAACCCTGACTTGTACACGCCGTTGTTGACGTCAGAATAGATACGCGCGTTGACCTCTTCGATATCGTCACGCATAGCCTCGGGCCAGTAATCGTCGGTGTTTCCTGTGATCCCGTCGAAGGCCGAGTTGAACATGCGGATGATCTCGGAACTTTCATTCGAAACAATGGTTTCCTGGGTATTGTCCCATAGAATTGGCACCGTAACGCGGCCCGAATAGGCGGGATCGGCCTTGGTATAGACTTGATGGGCGAACTCCAACCCAAAGAGCCCGTCCCCTGTGGCGCCATGGTCGTCTGTTTCAAACGTCCAGCCTTTTTCCATCATGTCAGGATGTACCACTGAAACCGAGATAAGGTCAGTCAGCCCCTTCAATTCGCGAAAGATCAACGTGCGGTGTGCCCACGGGCAGGCGAGGCTGACATAGAGGTGATAGCGATCCGGTTCGGCCTTGAAACCCCCCTTGCCGGACGGACCTGCGCTGCCGTCTGCCGTTATCCAATTGCGAAACTGCGCTGCACTGCGTTTGAACGCCCCGCCTGTGGACTTGGTGTCATACCATGTGTCGTGCCACTTGCCGTCGACCAACAGGCCCATGCTCTGATCCTCCGAATTGAGATGTCAAAGAACATAGGCGGTCGCCTTAAAGGTTCCTATGCGAGGCGACGCGCATATTACCTGCGCCTGCGCACAAGTCCGGTTGGGATTTCCGTGCAACAAGTTGAAATCCAAACGCTCTTGGTGACCAGCTTTACTGGATTTTTACATTCCGACCCTCACAATAGGACTCTGCTGCGGGGGAAATTTGCAATGACGACCTATGTTTCAAAGGAAATGAGTGCCGAATTGGATGCGGCACGAATCGCGGGATTGAAAAAGACAAGCCGACTTCGTGTTCAATTTGGCGACAATACGTTCAAAATCCTGCGATTGTGGAAGGATGGCTTTACCGTCGAAGCTGAAACGACACCTCAGCTTCGTGGTCTGGTCGATATTTATGATGGCGCAAATCACCTCTACCAGTGCCTGATCATCGCGGATCAGGACGAAGCCGGTGAAATGCGGTATGAATTCAAGCGCAGCACTGCTGCCTCGGACAAGGCCCCGCTGGATTTCTACCGCGATCCCGATGCCCCGATAGCTTTGCTGGGGCACAAGGATTGATCCATTGCCCAACGGATGACGCGTTAGGCTTGGATTTACTGCAAGTCAGAAAAAGCGTGTTTCAGTCTGTTGCATGCCTCTTCCACGCGGCTGCGTTGGGTTGCCAGGTTGAACCGCTCGAATGTCTCGCCACCCGGACCAAATCCGGGGCCGGGCGAGGTCGCGATCTTGGCGTCCTCACGTAGGCGGCGGATAAATTCAGGGTGGTCCATTCCGGTTCCTGAAAAATCGACCCAAGCCAGAAAAGTCGCCTGAAGTGGCATGGACCACAGGCCGGGGATATCTGCGATGGCTGCGTCAAAAAGCTTTCGGTTACCGTCAAGATGCGCAACCTGTTCGTCGACCCATGCGGCGCCTTCGGGCGAATAGGCCGCCATGATCATCGCCACGCCCAAAGCGCTGGGCGCATAGTCAAGGGTGCCGAGGCGATGAACCATCGCCGCGCGCAGTTTTGGGTCGGGAATGATCATGTTGCCGGTGCGTTGACCCGCAATGTTGAACGTCTTGGAGGCCGCCGTCAGGGTCACCGTCCACGGCCGTGCATCGGGCGCGGCCACGTCCATGGGGACAAAGGTGCTGCCGGGGTAGACCAGGTCATGGTGAATCTCATCAGAGACCAACACAAGGCCATTGCGTTCAGCAAAGGCTGCCACAGCGCGCAACTCATCCGCAGTCCAAACCCGACCGGAGGGGTTCTGGGGTGAACACCACAGAAGCATCTTTTCTGTCCCGTCCAAGCGCGACTGCGCGTCGTCCAGATCAATCGTGTAACTGTCGCCCTGTCGTGCCAGCGGGCATTCTACCACGCGGCGGCCGGATTTGTTCACCTTGTGGGCGAACTCATGATAGACGGGCGTGAATATGACCACGCCGTCCCCGGGCTCGGTCCACACATCCAGACACAGCGCGATCGCGTTGCCCAGCCCTTGCGAGGTCAGGACCCAATCTGTGTCAATGTCCCATGCATGACGGTTTTTCATCCACCATTGGACCGAAGTCAGATAGTCAGGGTGCGCCCACGAATACCCGAAAACACCGTGATCCGCGGCCTTTCGAACGGCTTCGATAACGCAGGGTGCGCTGGGATAATCGGAATCTGCCGTCCACATCGCCAGCCCGTCCTGCGGTGAAATACCGTAAAGTTTCTCTAGCTTGTCCCATTTTGAACTATAAGTGCCCCGGCGGTCGATCAGGTCGTTGAACGTCATGTCTTCTCCATCTGTCGGCTGGAAAGCTAGCTACAATTTTGGCAGGTGCAAGGGGGGCGTTGCGGCGGGGCGTGTGATGGCCTAAATCAACCCCATGAAACGCTCAATTCTTATTCATCCCGACCCCCGACTGAAAAAGGTCTGCGCCCCGGTGACCGACCTGTCGGACGAGCTGCGTCAACTGGCCGATGACATGCTGGAAACCATGTATGACGCCCCCGGCATTGGGCTGGCCGCGCCGCAGATTGGCGTGCTGGATCGGCTGATCGTGATGGACTGCGTCAAGGAAGAGGGCGAGGAACCGCGCCCGCTGATCATGTTCAACCCCGAGATCATCGCATCGTCGGACGAAACCAACGTCTATGAGGAAGGTTGCCTGTCGATCCCCGAGCAATTTGCAGAGGTGACCCGACCCAAAGTCGTCGAGGTGGCGTGGATTGACCGCGACGGCAATGCGCAGCAGGAAACATTCGATGACCTCTGGGCGACCTGCGTGCAGCACGAGATTGACCATCTGAACGGCAAGCTGTTCATCGACTATCTAAAACCGCTGAAACGCCAGATGATCACGCGCAAGATGCAAAAGCTGAAACGTGAAAAGGCGCGCGCATGACCGTTCGTACCTGTCTGCCATGGCCCGACAAGCGCCTGCGTACCAAGGCAGAGGTTGTGAGCGAAATCACCGACGATATCCGCGCGATCTGGGATGACATGGTCGACACGATGAAGGCGATGCCCGGCGTGGGCCTTGCTGCGCCTCAGATCGGCGTGATGCTGCAGTTGGCGGTCGTGGATGGTTCGACCGAGCGGGGCCGGGCCGTGCGACTGGCGAATCCCGAGATTCTGCACAGCTCGATCGAGATGCGTGAACATGATGAGGCCAGCCCAAACCTGCCCGGCGTGTCGGCCGAAGTGAAACGACCTCGTGCGGTGACCGTCAAGTTTCTGAATGAACAAGGCATGATCGACCGCCGTGATTTTGTCGGGATCGAGGCGACAAGTGTGCAGCACCAGATCGACCATCTGAACGGCCGCATGTATTTCGACCGGCTCAGCAAGGTCAAACGCGACATGCTGCTGCGCAAAGCCAAGAAACTCGCGTAGGCCGGGCTTCAGCCCGGCACCGCCCAAGCCTCGGAGCCCTGTCATGCGCATCATCTTCATGGGAACGCCCGAATTCTCGGTGCCGGTGCTGGATGCGCTGGTTGAGGACGGGCATGAGATTGCCGCCGTGTATTGCCAGCCACCGCGCCCGGCGGGGCGAGGTAAGAAAGACCGCCCGACCCCGGTGCATGCGCGAGCCGAGGCGTTGGGCCTGACTGTACGCCATCCTGTTTCTTTGAAGTCCGAAGAAGAACAATCCGCTTTCGCTGCGCTGCAAGCTGACGTCGCCGTCGTTGTGGCATATGGCTTGCTGTTGCCTCAGCCTATTCTGGATGCGCCGCACCTTGGCTGCCTGAACATCCATGCCAGCCTTTTGCCCCGCTGGCGAGGGGCCGCGCCGATTCACCGTGCAATCATGGCGGGTGATGCACAGACCGGTATCTGCATCATGCAGATGGAGGCGGGGCTGGACACCGGCCCTGTCCTGCTGCGGCGGGCCACCGATATCCGAGATCAGGAAACAACCGACCAACTACATGATCGGCTTTCTGAGATGGGCGCGGGTCTGATCGTTCAGGCGTTGGCCACCTTGCCTGACCTGACGCCGGTGAACCAGCCCAACGACGGTGTGACCTACGCCGCCAAGATCGACAAATCCGAAGCGCGCATCGACTGGACACGCCCGGCGGTTGAGGTCGATCGCCAGATACGCGGATTGTCACCCTTCCCCGGTGCATGGACCCTGGTTGAAGGCGAGCGGATCAAACTTCTGGCCTGCTGTCTGACTGAGGGACAGGGCACCCCCGGTCAGGTTCTGGACGACGCGTTGTGTGTCGCTTGCGGAGAGGGGGCCGTGAAGCTCCTGCGCTTGCAAAGGGCGGGCAAAGGCGCGCAGGATACAGAAACGTTCCTGCGCGGTTGGCCAATCCCGGCCGGTACGCTGTTTCAATCGGAGTAACACCGCATGTTCATGATCCTGATGGGCACAATTGTGATCGCCGGGATCGTTGGATACCTGTCCGAAAAGACCGGTTTCACGCATAACGGATATGTGCCTTCGATCATCATATGCATTGGTGGAGCGTTTCTATTTTATTTCTTCCGTATCATGTTCGGCATCAGCTTTGGCGCGCCCGGTCTGAATGCCGTGATCTCATCCATTGGCGCGCTGATCATCGTGCCGACGCATTGGAGGAAATGACATGCCCGTAATCGCTCTGATCGTGATCGGCGCGGCCGCAGGGTTTCTGGCCACGCGTCTGATGCGGATCGAGGCTGACATTCCGACAACGATGCTCATTGGCATAGTCGGCGCGCTGGTCGGAGGGTTTCTGCTGCGCACATTGATAACGGTTGCAGGGTGGCTGTCCGGTTTTGTCGGAGCTGTTTTGGGCGCATTACTGGTGATCTGGATCTGGCAAAAATATCAGCGCCGCTGATCTGCGTGTCCTCTGTTCGCTTAACCTACAATACGTGACCCAAGCCTCGTTGCTAACGACGCGGTGGTCTGCTTTTGTAGACTGGCAATCGCCAGCCAAACAGCAGCGATCCAGCCCTGAGGGCCCAGCAGACAAGGGCACAGGTGGAAAGAGCGGCAAAGGTGTCCAGCCCTAAACGGGTTGCTAATACGGCCGTCAGAGCACCAGCAAAGGCGCAAGACACATAAAGCTCGCCCTGTTTCAGAACCAGCGGGACCTCATTGCAGACCACGTCGCGCATCAATCCGCCGAGGCAACCTGTAATGATCCCCATCAGAACAACGATGACGCCGGAATGACCCAGTGACAACGCAGCCGCCGTTCCTGCGGCGACGGCAATGGACAATGCAAAACTGTCCAGCCAGACCAGCCAGTTATACCGACTTTCCATCAGGTGCGCGGTGAAAAACACCAGCGCGGCGGCACCCGTTGCGATCAGGATGTAATTTGGCTGGCCAACCCAGAAAACAGGGTGCCGGTCCAGCAGGAGATCACGCACTGTTCCGCCGCCAACCGCAGTCAGGCAGGCAATGAACGCAAAGCCCACCAAATCCAACTGCGCCCGGCTTGCAACCAAGGCGCCCGTCAACGCGAACACAAAGACCGAGGCATAGTCCAGCAGTGCCAGACCGCTCACGCCTTTTCCTTTTTTGGCTTGAACGGAGCCATGCCCGCACGGGCCAGTTCGTCGGCCTTTTCGTTCTCGGGGTGTCCGGCATGTCCTTTGACCCACTCCCACGTCACGTCGTGGCGGGTCTGCGCTTCGTCCAGTCGTTGCCACAGATCGACATTCTTGACGGGCTTTTTGTTCGAGGTCTTCCAGCCATTGCGTTTCCAGCCGAAAATCCAGCCGGTCACTCCGTTCTTTACATAGGCGCTGTCTGTAACGACCGTGATCTTCGAGGCCCGCTCCAGTGTTTCCAACGCGCTGATCGCGGCCAGCAATTCCATGCGGTTATTGGTAGTTTCGGCCTCTCCGCCGTTCAGCTCGCGTTCTTTCAGAACGGTGTCGCCATCCATCGCGCGCAGCAACACACCCCATCCGCCGGGGCCGGGATTGCCGGAACAGGCCCCGTCTGTATAGGCGAACAGTTCAGGCATGGGCGAGCACCAGAATGAAGCCGTCGTATGACCCGGCCAGCCCCGCTCCGACGCCAGTGGTGATCTGGTCGATGGTAAATCCGGTGGTTGCAAGGGCCTCTTCGATCTCGGTCTGCGAGAAATAGGTATAGAACCGATCCAGGTCGTCGCGATGTTCCCCCGTGCCGAGTTTCAGGCCAAGGAAGAAAACGCCCTGAGGTTTCAAAGCGCGGTGGATCGCCGTCAAATGACGTGGGAAATCTTCGCGCGGGGCGTGCAAAAGTGAAAAGCTGGCATAGATGCCATCATACTTAGAAACCTCGGTCACGTCATCGAACGTGCCGAGATGTGCATCTATGCCATTTTCCAAGGCGTGATCGACAAAGGCCTGTGTTGCGTCCAGCGCGCGAACCCGCAAGCCTTCGCGCTGCAAGAACGCACTGTCTGAACCGGGACCAGAGCCGAGGTCCAGAACATAGCCACCATTCACGACGGCTTCGGCAAAGGCCATGCGGGCTTCGATCTGTTCGGGGGGCAGGGGGATACTCAGGTATTCTGCAACGCGGGTTGTGTAAGCATCGATCGTTCTTTTATCGGTCACAGGTATACTCCGACGGCAAGGCAGGCCAAGACAACGGCCGTCAGCAACATGCGCAACCGCATCCACCAGACCGGGGTCAGTCGCCAGTATGAAAACATTGCGTCCAATAAAAGCAACCCGGCAAATCCGTACATCAGGTTTGTTCCGGCGCTGACTGGGCCGCCGCCTGTCTTGAAGAACGCCCATAGCGCAGGCAGGACCGAGAGCGTGTAGCAGGTTGCTGCTTTGCTGGCCGACGTTTTGGTCGCGAAGCCCCACAAAACGCCTGACATGAAGCTCAGGATGACCGAACCGTAGAATAGCTGGATATACGGCCCAACAAACCGAGGCCCCAGCGCCTGTTTCCCCCAGTCGTTCAGATCACCGTTCAGGTAGGTCAGAGCACCCCAGATGAACGGGATGAGACCGGCTAGTCCAAGGAGCAGGGGGGCTTTTGGTATTCCGCTCATGCGGGTTCCCGCAGCACGCGCGGGACTTTGAATTCAACGTTTTCGACGGCCGTTTCCACCATCTCGACCGTCACGTCATAGTGATCGCGGAAGGCATCTATCACGTTGTTCACCAACACTTCGGGGGCCGATGCACCCGCCGTGATTGCAATGCTGGAGATTCCTTCCAGCGCACGCCAGTCGATATCGGTCGCGCGCTGCACGAGCTGGGCATAGTCACACCCAGCGCGCGAGGCAACTTCGACCAGACGCCGTGAATTGGACGAATTGGGTGCCCCCACCACCAACAGGGCGTCGGATTTTGGCGCAACGGCCTTGACCGCTTCCTGCCGGTTGGTCGTCGCATAGCAGATGTCTTCCTTATGCGGTCCGACAATCGCCGGGAACCGGGCCTGAAGCGCCGCGATAATGTCTTTTGTGTCGTCGACAGACAGGGTGGTCTGGGTCACAAAGGCCAGCTTTTCGGGGTTGCGAACCTGAACCGTAGCAACATCTTCGACCGTTTCGACCAACAGCACTTCGCCCGCTGGCAGCTGGCCCATGGTCCCAACCGTTTCCGGGTGCCCCTTGTGCCCGATCATGATCATCTGAAGACCCGCGTCCGAGTGGCGCTGGGCTTCGACATGGACCTTGGAGACCAAAGGACAGGTCGCGTCCACATAGATCATTTCGCGCCGTGTCGCCGTTTCCGGGACCGATTTCGGCACGCCATGGGCGGAAAAGATCACTGGCCGGTCATCAGGGCATTCGTCCAGTTCCTCGACAAACACCGCTCCTTTGTCGCGCAGCCCGTCGACGACAAATTTGTTATGCACGATCTCGTGGCGCACATAGACCGGCGCACCCCATTTTTGCAGTGCCATTTCAACGATCTTGATGGCCCGGTCGACACCGGCGCAGAACCCGCGCGGCGCGGCAAGGTACAAAGTCAGCGGGGGCTTGTTCATGTCACGGTCTCCTTAAGGCCACAGGTAAGTCTTTTCCCGGCCTTGGTCCAGACAGGACTGCGTCATTGATCTGACATGAATCAGTGCTAGCCAAGAGGTGTTTTAGCACCTGTCTTTAGTTAAAGAAGCGCGGTCAGGTGATAAACCTGACCGCGCCGTTTTCAACTCGGTTGTGAGTGACCGGGTGTTACTGCCCACCGGCCGCAACGCTGCGCGGTTCCATGGGCATCTCACGCGGAGGGCGGCCGATCACGTCGCGCAGGTCCTCCAACTCGATGAAGTTGTCCGCTTGGCGGCGCAGTTCGTCCGAGATCATCGGCGGCTGGCTGCGAATGGTCGAGACGACCGATACACGCACGCCCTGACGTTGCAGGCTGGCAATCAGCGGGCGGAAATCCCCATCGCCCGAAAACAGCACGATATGATCCACGCGTGGTGCCAGTTCCATGGCATCGACGGTCAGTTCAATGTCCATGTTTCCTTTGACTTTCCGACGCCCCATGCTGTCGGTGTATTCCTTTGCCGGTTTTGTCACCATGGTGAAGCCGTTGTAATGCAGCCAGTCAACCAAAGGACGGATCGGCGAATACTCGTCGTTTTCCAAGAGCGCTGTGTAGTAGAAAGCTCTGAGCATCTTACCGCGACGCATGAATTCCTGACGCAGCAGCTTGTAGTCGATATCAAACCCAAGCGCTTTGGCGGCCGCATAAAGATTCGAGCCGTCGATGAACAGCGCTAGCCGTTCGTCTTTATAAAACATAAATAGTTCCTTCCGGTACAAACCAGAACGCCGGGTGTTACGTGAGTGAGTCTAGGAAATAGGCGGCGCGCTGATACGCCTATAATTAGGGCATTTAATGTGTATCGCAAGTATGCAATTCACCGAATATAGGGAGTAGAATGCGCAAATTTTCGTCAAAAGTGGTGATCGCACTAGGTGCAAATCTCAATTTGAGGGATCAAGGACCCAAGGTGACACTGGAAAAGGCGCTTGACGCGATACCGCGTCAGGGGGTGCTGATTCGCGCGGTCAGCCGGTTTTTCGAGACGCCGTGTTTCCCAGCCGGAGCGGGGCCGGATTATGTCAACGCGGCCGCGCTGATCGAGACTGACAAGACCCCGGCAGAACTTTTGCATCTGTTGCATGAGGTCGAGCATGACCACGGCCGCCAACGGGTTCAGCGCTGGGGAATGCGCACACTGGATTTGGATCTGGTTTGCTATGACGATCAGGTGCTGCCCGATCGCGATGGGTATGAGCGGTGGAGAACCTTGTCCGCGGAAGACCAAAAACAACAGGCGCCGGATCAGTTGATCCTGCCGCATCCCCGTCTTCAGGATCGGCCTTTTGTATTGGTGCCCATGGCAGATGTCGCCCCGGATTGGCGTCATCCGGTGCTGGGTGGAACCGTGCAGGAAATGCTGGCAGACCTTCCTGCGGACGATGTCGCGGCAGTCACCCCAATGTGAACGGTGCATTTGCAGCATTTCCTGCTTGTCAAGGCGGGGATTCGCGCTTAGATAAACCTCTTCCTGACATGGATTCAGTAACGGAGAGCGCCCTATGGCCCGCGTGACGGTTGAAGACTGCGTAGACAAAGTGCCAAACCGGTTCGAGCTTGTGATGCTTGCCGCCCATCGTGCGCGCGAGATTTCCGCTGGTGGCCCGATCACCGTGGACCGCGACAACGACAAAAACCCTGTCGTTTCGCTGCGCGAGATCGCGGACGAAACCCAAAGCGCGGATGAGCTGCGCGAGCGCCTGATCGAAGCCAACCAGACCCAGATCGAGGTTGACGAGCCGGAAGAAGACCAGATGGCTCTGCTGATGGGTGCGGAAACCGATAAGCCTGCGGACGACGATATGTCCGAAGAAAAGCTTCTGCGCGCTCTGATGGAGGCTCAAGGCCAGGGGTAATCCCCTCGAACGAAGGTGCGGACCGGATGATTTCTGCAGACGATCTGATTGCGCTGGTCCGCAACTACAACCCTAAGACAAATGCAGACCGCATCGCCCGGGCTTATGAGTTCGGAAAGCAGATGCATGAAGGCCAGCTCCGCCACTCGGGAGAGCCTTATTTTACCCACCCCGTTGCCGTTGCCGCCATCCTGACCGAACAGCGTCTGGATGATGCAACGATCATCACGGCCCTTTTGCATGACACAATCGAGGACACCAAGGCCAATTACGGCAAGGTGTCTGATCTGTTCGGGGATGAGGTCGCCAAGCTGGTGGACGGTGTCACCAAGCTGACGAACCTGCAGCTTTCCAGTCGTGAAACCAAACAGGCCGAGAACTTTCGCAAACTGTTCATGGCGATGTCCAAGGACTTGCGGGTTATTCTGGTCAAGCTGGCCGACCGCCTGCACAACATGCGCACGATCAAGGCGATGCGCCCCGAAAAGCAGGTGCAAAAGGCGCGCGAGACGATGGATATCTACGCGCCGCTTGCAGGCCGAATGGGGATGCAATGGATGCGCGAGGAGCTGGAAGACCTCGCCTTCCGCGTTTTGAACCCCGAAGGCCGCCAGTCGATCATTCGCCGTTTCATCACATTGCAGCGTGAAACCGGTGACGTGATTCATCGCATCACGGGCGATATGCGGCGCGAGTTGGAAAAGGCCGGGATCGAAGCTGAGGTGTTTGGCCGCGCCAAGAAACCTTATTCGATTTGGCGCAAGATGCAGGAAAAGGATCAGGGCTTTTCGCGCCTGTCTGATATCTATGGGTTCCGCATCATTACGCAGACTGAGGAAGATTGCTACCGGACGCTGGGCGCAATTCACCAGCGGTGGCGTGCGGTGCCGGGGCGGTTCAAGGATTACATCAGCCAGCCGAAATCGAACGGGTACCGCTCGATCCATACAACCGTGTCGGGGCGGGACGGTAAACGGGTCGAGGTTCAGATTCGTACCCGTCAGATGCATGACGTTGCCGAAACAGGTGTGGCCGCGCATTGGTCTTATCGCGATGGTGTGCGTTCGGAAAACCCGTTCGCCGTCGATCCGGCCAAGTGGATTGCCAACCTGACCGAACAGTTCGACAGCGAAGAGGATCACGAAGATTTCCTCGAGGCGGTCAAGTTGGAGATGTATTCCGACCAGGTGTTCTGCTTCACGCCCAAGGGCGACGTGGTCAAGCTGCCGCGCGGGGCAACGCCGATTGACTTTGCGTATGCAATCCACACCCGGATCGGGTCCGCCTGTGTTGGCGCCAAAGTGGACGGCATCAGGGTTCCGTTGTGGACACGGATCAAGAATGGGCAATCGGTGGATATTATCACCGCCGACGGGCAAACTCCGCAGGTCACATGGCTTGAGATCGCAGTGACCGGGAAGGCCCGAACCGCCATTCGCCGTGCCTTGCGCGAAGTGGACCGTGAACGGTTCATCAAGCTGGGCAAAGAGTTGGCGCGGTCCGGCTTTGATCACGTCGGACGCAAAGCGACCGACAAAGCCTTGGATACGGCCGCCAAGCATCTTCGTTTGAAAGACCGCCACGAATTGCTGGCGCGGCTTGGCAGCGCGGAACTGACTGCCCATGATGTGGTCAGTGCGGTTTATCCGGAACTGACACAGGATGACGGCGACGCGATCCCGTTGCGCCGTGCTGTGATCGGTCTGGAGCCGGGGCAGAAATTCGACCGCGCGCCTTGCTGTCAGCCTCTGCCGGGTGAGCGGATCGTGGGCATTACCTATCGCGGGAAAGGCGTTGTGGTCCACGCCATTGATTGCGATCGCCTGACCGAGTTTGAGGGCGAGCCCGACCGTTGGGTCGATCTGCACTGGCATACCGGAACGCACCCGGCTGTTTATGGTGCAACCCTGGACCTGACCATTGGCAATGACGCCGGGGTACTGGGGCGTATTTGCACATTGATCGGCGAGAAAAAGGCCAATATTTCAAACTTGGAATTTGTCGACCGCAAACCGGATTTTTACCGTTTGTTGATCAATGTCGAACTTCGGGATCTGGAGCAATTGCATTCGCTGATGCTGATGCTTGAGGCCGAAAGCGACGTTGCCGCGGTCGAACGCTACCGGGACAGGACCAAAACCGCCGTGGCGGCTGGCTAGGAAGGGGTGATCAGGAGTGGTTTTCAAGCGCCGAGATCGACGCTCGCCTGTCCAGATCGCATCCGAATTCGTCTATCCCCGAGGCGGATGGACGCGCGCTTTTCACTACGTCAAACATCGGGTCCGCCGCCTACCGGATTCGCCTGAACGTATTGCGCGCGGGATTGGGGCAGGGGTCTTTGCAGCGTTCACCCCTTTTTATGGACTGCACTTTGTCGTGGCCGCGGTGTGCGCGCGTTTGATCAACGGCAACATTCTGGCTGCGCTCAGCGGGACATTCTTTGGCAACCCGTTGACTTATGTACCTATCGGAGTGGTTTGCCTGCAGACGGGCCATTTCCTGCTTGGGACCGAGTTTCAGGAAGGCGACACGCAGGGACTGATGGGAAAATTCGCCAATGCCCTGCGCGATCTGAAAGACAACCTGATCGCCATGTTCACCGACCGGGTCGCGGATTGGCACGGGCTTGGCATCTTCTATCGTGAGGTGTTCTACCCCTATCTGATTGGCGGAATTCTTCCGGGTCTTTTGGCCGCTGCGATTTGTTATTACCTCAGCCTGCCTTTGATCCGCACCTATCAGCAGCGCCGCCGCGACAAGATCAAGGCAAAGTTTGATGAAATCAAACGGCTGGCCGAAACCAAGACTGCCGTTCCAGTTTCAAACGCACTAGGCTCGGCCAAAAGTTCGGAAAAGGAATCAGGCGATGTCTGACAATCATTTGCGTCTGGGCGTGAACATCGACCACGTGGCGACCATTAGAAATGCGCGGGGCGGGGCCTATCCCGATCCAATGCGCGCCGCAAAACTGGCAGAAGAGGCTGGCGCAGACGGTATCACCGCTCATCTGCGCGAGGATCGCCGGCACATCGTTGATGCCGATATTGAAGCGTTGATGGATGCGCTGACCGTTCCGCTAAATTTTGAGATGGCCGCCACGCCCGAGATGCAGAAGATCGCCCTGCGCCACAAACCGCACGCTGTTTGTATCGTCCCCGAAAAGCGAGAGGAACGCACCACCGAGGGCGGACTTGAGGTTGCGCGCGAGGAAAACAAGCTGGCGCATTTCATCGCTCCGCTACGGGACGTCGGCTGCCGTGTGTCCATCTTTATCGCCGCCGACCAACGCCAGATCGAGGCCGCCCATCGCATCGGTGCCGAAGTGATCGAACTGCACACCGGTGCATATTGCGACGCCTTTGCCGAGGGCCACATGGACGAGGCCAATCGTGAACTGGAAAGCCTGCGCGAGATGTCGGCTTTCGCCCATTCGCTGGGCCTTGAGGTCCACGCAGGCCACGGCCTGACCTATGACACAGTTCAACCTATTGCCGCCTTCCCCGAGGTGCGCGAGCTGAACATCGGTCATTTCCTGATCGGCGAAGCCATCTTTCGCGGCCTCACCCCCGCCATTGCCGAGATGCGCAGGTTGATGGATGAGGCGCGGAGCACAAGCTGAAACGGTGCCTCTACCGAGTGGCGGGAAGTTCGATGAACCATTGCGCCACTTGGTCCGCCCAATCGGCCTGTCGACCATGGCCGTGTGGCCCTAACGCCAACGTGACCGACCCCCCTTTACACTTGGTCCATCTTTTTTCCCAAGTTGATGAATTTGTATCCACCGCATTTGCCATTTGGCCGCATTCGTTGGTGCGGGTCAGCAGTTCGACAGACTTGAGAACACTTCCTTGTTCAAATTCATACCCGCCGAAAACCACGAACCTGCCTTCCAGCGGTACAGTGCGATCCGCAAATCCATGTGAGTGATGCATGTGCACCGGGCCGCTGCACCGTCGCCACATCGGTTCCCAAAACGCGCCGGATGCGGATGCGTAGGCAGATGCAAAGTCGTGCGAATAACAGGCCTTGTCCCAGACCATTGAGCCGCCACGGGAATACCCGGCAAGTAAAATTCTATTAGCGTCCAGGCCAAAACGATTTACGGCGTCTGCTTTTATGTCTTCCAGTGCCTTCAAATCATCTCTGGGCCAGCGATGGCCATCGTGAACACCCCAGTCCAGAACTTTGGGGTTTCCGACATCTGCTTGTCCATTTGGAACGATGACCGCAATTCCCCTTTCAATAAAGGGGGTTGTGAGGTTGGATCGTTTGACTGCCGAGTCGGCGGTGGCGGCATATCCGTGCAGGTAGATTACGCTTGGGGCATTTTGCGGTACCTCTGGCAAGACGACCCTGTAGGTAAGCTGCCCAACCTGACATGGATTATCCTCTTCACCGCAGTCCTGATTTTGCGCCGTGGCGATGCTGGCCAACGGTAAGATGGCCGCCACAATTCCCCAGAATAGTCTGTTGAACATCTCCAAAGCCCTCTGCTGGGACAATTTGGTCAATGCTTATCACAAAATAGCGCTGACCCACCATCTGCTTGCCAAGCCAGTCAAATTACCGTTGATTGTCGCCATTGCTAAATTGAGAAACCAATGATCCTCGGCATCGGCACAGACCTCGCGAATATCGAACGTATCCAGGGCACGCTTGACCGGTTCGGCGACCGGTTCCGCAACCGCGTCTTCACTCAGATTGAGCAGCGCAAGGCCGAGAACCGTGCCGACACAGCTGGAACCTATGCCAAACGCTGGGCAGCGAAAGAAGCGTGCTCCAAGGCGCTGGGCACCGGTCTGCGTATGGGGATCGCGTGGAAGGATATGTCAGTCACCAATCTGAAAACCGGTCAACCGGTCATGCATGTGACGGGTTGGGCGGCAGAACGGCTGCGTGAGATGACCCCCGAGGGCCATGAGGCAATCGTCCACGTCACGCTGACCGATGATCACCCCTGGGCCCAGGCCTTCGTAGTGATCGAGGCGCGCCCGCTTCAATAACGCAGCGCTCAGCCTTGACTAACCTTGCCGCGCCACGCATGTAGCACCCCAACAAACCAAGGACCGGAGAGCAGTATGGCCGAGGACGTCAAAACCGGAAATCCCGTGTGGGAGACGATCAAAACCATCGTCTACGCGCTGTTGATCGCAGGTGTTTTCCGCACGCTGTTCTTTCAGCCCTTCTGGATTCCGTCCGGCTCGATGAAACAGACCCTGTTGATCGGGGACTTCCTGTTCGTCAACAAGATGGCCTATGGGTATTCTTATGCGTCCTGCCCCAGCCTGATTATTCCCAGCGTTGGCCTGAATATCGACGCCGAAGAAATCTGTGGATGGATGCAGGGCGAGGATAACACGCGTATTTGGGGCACTGAGCCAGAGCGCGGCGATGTGATCGTGTTCCGCCATCCGGTCAACGGGCGCGACTATATCAAGCGCCTGATCGGTTTGCCGGGCGATCGTATTCAGATCCGTGAAGGGCAGATCATTCTGAACGGCACCCCGGTCCCGCAGAAGCCCGACGGGGTATTCACCGAAATCTCTGAACCTCAGGGATCGCAGGGATTGAGACCACGTTGCGAAAACGGTCCGGTTGGCTTTGGCGGTCTTTGCGAAAAATCCCGAGTGATTGAGACGTTGCCCAATGGCGTGTCTTACGATGTGCTTAATATCGGCAATCAGGGATCGGACAATACCGGCATCTATACCGTGCCCGAGGGTGAATATTTCTTTATGGGCGACAACCGTGACAACTCTAGCGACAGCCGCCTGCCGGTATCGGCCGGGGGTGTTGGGTATGTCCCCTACGAAGACCTGATCGGTCGGGCCGACCGTATCATGTTCTCGTCCGCTGGCCGGTCTATGCTGTTCTTCTGGACTTGGCGGGGCGACCGGTTCTTCAAGGCGGTCAATTGAAGCTATCGGCTGAAATAAAAGCTTTTCAAAAGCGGTTGGGGTACGAGTTCTCGAACCCCGAACTGCTGGTACGCGCGCTGACCCATGGATCAGTCTCGTCGCCGACACGACCAGATAATCAGCGGTTGGAGTTTCTGGGCGACCGGGTTTTGGGTCTGGTGATGGCAACGGCGCTTCTGGAAAGCGACAAGAAAGCGTCCGAAGGGCAGCTTGCCCCGCGGTTCAACGCCCTTGTCCGAAAAGAGGCCTGTGCGGACGTGGCGCGGCAGATTGATCTGGGCGCGGTGTTGAAACTGGGCCGGTCCGAGATGCTGTCCGGCGGTCGTCGCAAACAGGCCCTGCTGGGGGATGCGATGGAAGCGGTTATTGCCGCGGTCTACCGCGATGCCGGATTTGAAACAGCGGCCGAGGTTATCCTCAGGCTGTGGGGTGACCGGATTCACAATGTCGAAGAGGATGCGCGCGACGCGAAAACCTCTTTGCAGGAATGGGCGCAGGCGCGGGGCCAGAAACCCCCGTCCTATGTCGAAATCAAGCGCAGCGGCCCGGATCATGCGCCGGTTTTCACCATCGCAGCCCGCCTTCAGGACGGAACCGAGGCGCAGTCAACGGCTGGATCAAAGCGTCAGGCAGAGCAGGCAGCCGCAAAAGCGCTGTTGGACAGGCTGACCTGATCGCTAAGGTGCGGGCGGCAGTTTTCCCTGCTCTTGCAGAACCTTCAATATGCTCAGGATCGTATCTGGGCTGACATCGAAAGACCCATCCAGCGCAACGCCAATCCCCCCGTCGCCAATTTCCACCGTGCCACCGGCGTCATAGCGCGGGTCAATGGATGAAAGTTCTGGCGGAAGCGTTGGACAGATTGAGTTGCGCTTTAGCAGGGCGTCAGCGGCCTTTTCGGTGATGCTGCGGGCATCGCTCAAAAACCCCTGCTTTGTGTTGGGATCAAGGATCGGGGTTTCAAGGGTCAACTCCAAACCGGTCAAATCAAAATACACGCACTGGTTTTGCACCTGAGCAGACGCGGTTCCGGTAAATGTGATCGTATTCGCGGCTATGCTGTCCTGCCGTTTGGGAGGCTGCCCGAGTTGATGATCGCAGCGGAAGGCCTCCATCTTGACGCGGCCTTCCACATTCACATCGCGCCCGAAGGCAGACAGATCAAGGCTGTCCAATGTTACGTCGGCATTACACAAGTCGGATAATTCAGTGTTTCTTAGGCCCTGTATCAACGCGGCTTGGATATCCCGCAAATCCAGAAGGGCATCCACCGAGATACGGGTTGGTGATACCTCTTTCAACGTCAGGTTCAACTGGTACGGAATTTCAGTGCCATCCGATCCCAAGGTCCGCTCAAACTCGAGCTGCACGTCACGGGCATCCGCTGGGTGGAAGCCCAGACAGAAGCCAAGGGCAAGGGCAAAGTACCGCTTCATTCCACCACCCCGAACCCTTGCTTTTCCTGTAGCGCCGCGATTAGGTCCAACAGCGTTCCTGCACTGGTATCAACCGAACCGCTAAGTGCAGCACCCACGCCGCCGCTGCCGATTTCTCTGATCCCGCCAGAGGTAAAGCGCGGCTCCAACCCTTTCAATTCACTTGGAAGCTCTGGGCAAACGGGGTTTTCCGCCAATAATTCGGCGCCTTTTTCAAGGATCAAGAGGCGGGCTTTTGCCGTCAGCCCGATCATGTCAGAGACAGTTCCGACAAACCCCTGTAAGTCCAATTCAACATCTTCCAGACGTAATTGAAGACAGTTCCGTTCAACTGCGGCAGAAGCTTTGATCATGACGTCCACATTCTGCCCGAACAGCAAAACACCTCGGTAGTGCGTTTTGGGATCATCGGTGTCGCAGGCATAGAATTTGGCCTGAACCTGTCCATCCGCCACCAAGGCATCTGCCTGGGCTGACACTTGTGAAACGGCCAAAGCGAATTTTTGCTGGCAGGTTTCCTTCAGAACGCTTGAAAACAGCCACGGCGCGAGGTCCTGCAGTGAACGAAGATCCAAAAACGCGTCCATACCCAACCGGGTTTCGCCAGCGTCTTTGAGGGACACAAAAAGAGTATAAGGAAGGTCCTTGCCTTTGACCTGCACGGTTTCGGCGATGCGAAACTTCACGGTCTCGGCATGTGCCGGTCTAACGGCCGTAGATACTGAGCAAACCAGAACAGTGAACATTCCGGCAAACATGCTGCCCGTCCAATGCCTGATGCCGACGAAAGCTGAAAACACGTAGTCCACCTGTAATATGCAACTTTAGGCTAGCAGAGAATTTTACACGCCGCTGGCCTTTTTTCGGGGAATGTAGATCGCAAGGGATCGCGGGGCGGTTGCGCATGGCTGTCTTGCAACAAATGCCTCTGGCCCATCGGCTCTTTCTGATATAGGGGTGCGCACTTGCAAACAGGATCGCAGCACACATGACCACACGCGCCGGATTTATCGCTCTGATCGGAGAGCCTAACGCAGGCAAATCCACCCTTCTGAACCGGATGGTCGGGGCCAAGGTTTCGATCGTGACGCATAAGGTTCAGACTACGCGCGCCCGTATTCGTGGCGTCGCGATGGAAGGGGATGCGCAGCTTGTGTTTGTGGACACACCCGGCCTGTTCAAACCACGTCGCCGACTGGATCGCGCGATGGTTGCCGCAGCGTGGGGCGGGGCGGCGGATGCTGATGTCGTTGTTCTGATGGTCGAGGCGCATCGCGGCATCACCGAAGGGGTCGAACGTATCCTGGAAGGGCTGGAAGAGATCGGGCAGGGCCGTACCATCGCATTGGCGATCAACAAGATCGACAAGGTGCCCAGTGAAAAGCTGCTGGCGCTGACCAGCGACCTGAACGCGCGCTATCCATTTGCTGATACCTTCATGATTTCGGCCGAGAAAGGCCACGGTGTCGATGACCTTCGCAAATGGTTGGCGGCTGAATTGCCCGAGGGCCCGTGGCTCTATCCCGAAGACCAAATTGCCGATCTGCCGCTGCGGATGATCGCAGCCGAAATGACGCGCGAGAAACTGACCCTGCGGCTGCATCAGGAATTGCCCTATCAGCTCACGGTCGAGACCGAGAATTGGGAAGAGCGCAAGGATGGCTCGGCCAAGATAGATCAGGTCATCTATGTCATGCGCGATGGCCACAAAGGGATCGTTTTGGGCAAGCGCGGCGAAACAATCAAAGCCGTCAGCCAAGCGGCCCGCGCCGAACTGGAAGAGTTTCTGGACCGTAAAATCCACCTGTTCCTGCAGGTAAAGGTCCGACCTAACTGGCTGGAAGAGTCCGAGCGCTATTCGGAAATGGGGCTGGATTTCAAAGACGGAAACGCATGACCCGTCTGACCGCAGATTTCTGGGTTCACGCCTATATCGCGCGGTTGCGGCTTCAGGATATCCCTGCATTTGTCGTGTCGCATGGCGACGATACGGCCGGTGCCGTCTTGGTCAAAATGAACACGCTGGATGGTCAGGCGGTGGCATACCAACGCAGCTTTGACTTGATGAGCGGTGAGCGTAAATGGGTGGAGCTGTCCGGTGGCGCGGAGGCAGACGTGGACCAAGCCATTCAACGCCAACGCAGTTTTGACCCTGATCTTTGGGTGATCGAGGTTGAAGATCGGCAAGGGCGGCACCTTTTGGGTGAGGACGGGCTGGAGTGATGGTCCGGCTCGGCGCGTAACAACTTGAGCCCAAACCATGGCGCAAAACGCCAAGACTTTGTGGCGCCTCGCATTTGATACCCTTGCACACTGCGCTGGCTTGGGATTTGCTGCGCTCAGTACAATCTGTCACGGGATCAAAACTTGGACTGGCGCGATCATGGCATCCTTCTGACCTCCCGCAGACATGGTGAGACCTCGGCGATCATCGAGGTCTTTACCGAAGCCCACGGCCGTCACGCCGGGGTTGTTCGGGGTGGGGCCAGCCGCAAGATTTCTCCGATCCTGCAACCGGGTGCGCAGTTGGATGTGCTTTGGCGGGCTCGGCTGGAAGAGCATCTTGGCACGTTTCAGGTTGAACCGTTGCGGTCCCGCGCAGCGGCGGCGTTTTCCGGTCGGTTGGCGCTGTCCGGGCTGAACGCGGTGGTGGCGTTGCTGTCCTTCAGCCTGCCCGAGCGTGAACCGCATCCGGGGGTTTACAAGCAAACCGAACAGTTGATGGACCTGCTGGGCCAAGATGAGATTTGGCCACTGGCTTATCTGCGGTGGGAACTGGCGTTGCTTGAGGAATTGGGCTTTGGCCTCGACTTTTCAGCCTGTGCTGTGACCGGCGCGACCGAGGGGTTGATTTTTGTCTCGCCGAAAACCGGACGAGCGGTCAGCAAGCAGGGCGCGGGGGAATGGGCGGACAGGCTGTTGCCTTTGCCCCTCTGCCTGAAGGGCGAAGGCACAGCCCCGGATTCAGAAATCGCGCAGGGTCTGCGGACCACTGGCTACTTTCTGGAGCATCATCTGGCCCCATCGCTTGGTCACAACCCACTGCCCGAGGCCCGAGCCCGTTTCATTGATCAGTTCACTCGGCGGCTTTGAACACCATTTCGTGCCCGTCGTCATTGCGCAGGATCAGGACATCGCCGGATACTTCGGACTGGGTCATGGCCAGTAGCGCCGCAAAGTAGAACCCTTCGGCTTCAAGACCGGCGCAGGCCGCGCGTGTGGCCGTCAGGTCGGCGATTTCGAACCAAGGGTAGGGCGCGTTCAGCGTACCGCTGTAGCTGTTGCAGGGGGCATTGCCTGCGATCTTGCCTTCTTCGGGGAAACTCAGCAGGGCGCTTGCCGGAAAGCGTTCACCATCGATTTCCTGCAGTACCCAGGTCTGATCCGCCGCGCCATAGGCGGCCACGGTTTCGTCCTTGTCGCATTGCAGTAGCGCCAGCAGAGGAAAAGCAAAGACGAGGCGTATCATGCTGGTATCCTTATCAATACGGTATCGCGCCGTTCAGCAGTTCTTCCCGAACCTCGCTACGAGGCCGCCAGTTATAACGAGTGTCTTCGCGCACAGGGGCCCAGAAAAGCGCCCCACTGTTCCGCCAAGGGTCGAGAATGACACCGTCATACATCGAGGCACCTTTGGCGCTGATCAGGGCCGAGTGATGGATGATGCGAAACGATGTTGGTGGTGACGTGGCCCAATGCACGTCCAGTGTCCGAAAATTTTCCTGCCGTAGGCGTGTGGACATGGCTTCGGCCCAGTCATTGCACAACCCTCGTTCCCGAAACCCGTTAATGACCTTTGCATTGTGAATGATCGCCGGGTCCGTAACATTCCAGTCCCGCGCTAATTGCTGCGAATATGTGTATGAAATGCGGGCAGCCCTTTGCGCCTCGGCAGGGTCGACACGCGGGTCGAGGTCCGTGATAGCCGCGGCAAGCGCGTCAATGTCGTCTTGACCAGCGCTAGGTTGCGTGGTCGTGCAGCCGCCAAGCGCAAGGGTCAGGACGGTCGCGCAAAGTACCAATAAAGATCGGATCATTCTGATTTTCGCATTTGGAACTGTTTGTATGTTTTGGCTGCTCTATCGTCGTTTTGAGTGAATTCATAGAACGAACTGACAGATCAGCCAAAAGCGCACGCACCTGCTGACAAAAAAGACCCGGCGCGAACGCCGGGTCAAGTTGGGGAAACGGGGTTGCCGTAATCAGGTTAGCCCAGCAGACGCCGAGCGATCACTTGTGCCTGAATTTCAGCAGCCCCCTCAAAAATGTTTAGAATGCGTGCGTCACACAGAACGCGACTGATCTTGTATTCCAGTGCAAAACCGTTGCCGCCATGAATCTGCAAACCGTTATCAGCGGCGGCCCAAGCAACACGAGCCCCCAACAGCTTGGCCATGCCAGCCTCAAGGTCGCATCGCTGGCCGTGGTCTTTTTCCCATGCGCTGAAATAGGTCAACTGACGCGCGATCATGATTTCGACCGCCATCATCGCCAGCTTGCCCGAGACACGCGGGAAATTAATCAGCGATTTGCCAAATTGCTTGCGTTCCTGCGCATATTGCATGGCGATATCCAGCGCGCTTTGCGCCACGCCAATGGCCCGTGCGGCGGTTTGGATGCGGGCGGATTCGAAAGTCTCCATCAGTTGTTTGAAGCCTTTACCCTCTTCGCCGCCAAGCAGGTTTTCACCTTTAACTTTGAAGCCGTCAAAACCCAGCTCGTATTCTTTCATGCCGCGATAACCCAGAACCTCGATCTCACCGCCGGTCATGCCTTCGGTGGGGAAGGGGTTCTCATCCGTGCCCGGCGTTTTTTCCGCCAGGAACATCGACAGGCCACGGTGGTCGGTGGTGTCAGGGTTGGTGCGGGCCAGCAGGGTCATCACATGGGTGCGTGCGGCATGGGTGATCCATGTCTTGTTTCCGGTGACCTCGTAATCGCCATCCCCGGTCTTGGTTGCGCGGGTGCGTAGGCTACCAAGATCCGAGCCGGTGTTGGGTTCGGTGAAAACAGCCGTGGGCAGGAT
Source organism: Ruegeria sp. HKCCA5426 (assembly GCF_013034585.1). NCBI lineage: Bacteria > Pseudomonadati > Pseudomonadota > Alphaproteobacteria > Rhodobacterales > Roseobacteraceae > Ruegeria > Ruegeria sp. HKCCA5426. Next base: position 20,055 of record NZ_WQGH01000012.1, on the reverse strand, counting down.
CTCGGCGCTGGCGATTTTGGGAAGCCATTGGGCCTTTTGCTCGTCCGTGCCGCCTGCGATGATCAACTCAGCCGCAATCTCGGACCGCGTGCCCAGTGAACCGACGCCAATATAACCGCGCGACAGTTCCTCGGACACCACGCACATCGAGGCTTTGGACAGGCCAAATCCGCCGAATTCTTCGGGGATGGTCAGGCCAAAGACGCCCATCTCGGCCAGTTCCTCGATGATCTCGATCGGGATCAGTTCATCCTTGAGATGCCAGTCATGAGCGTTCGGTTCGACTTTTTCCTGTGCGTAACGGCGGAACTGGTCGCGGATCATTTCCAGTTCTTCTTCCAAACCCGAAGCGCCAAACATGGTCGCACCGGCCTGATCTTCCATCAGGGCCACCAGACGTGTGCGGGCGGCCTGAGAGTTCGCCTGCGCCATCAGCGTCTGCACTTCGGAGCTTTGGAAGCCCGACAGCGCGTCCCAGCCAAGGCCCATATCCTGCAGGCGCACGACCTCACCCTGGTTCATCGGAATGCCGCCGGCGACCTGATGCAGATATTCGCCAAAGGCGATCTGGTGCAGCAATTGTTCGATTTCGCCAAATTTGCCATCGGCGTCCAACGCCTCGGCCCAGCGTTGCATTTGTTGCAGGGATTGCTGGTACGTCGCAAGCCATGCCAGCCCATGTGCTGCGGTTTGGTTGGCTTCGATCAACGCACCAGATACACGACCGTCCTTGGTTACCATTGCCCGGACCGACTCGCGCGCGCGTTCAAACACTGCTTCGACAGCGGGCACCGCAACGCGGGTCAAAGTCAGAAGGTCGGGCAAAATCGCGGATGTTGTCATCTGGGTCATATCCTGTCCGTCATGGGCCATGAATCACGTCCTTTTCTGGGTCGTATGGTCTTACCATGCTGCACGTGCAGCGCAACAAAAATACGAATTACGCTGCGAAAAAGTTCAAAAATTGCTTGATCATTTTTGCAATGCAGAGAATTTCAGGGATGCTATCACAGTGCCATGACGTTGTTTTCCGCTTTCACTTCGCAGGAGTTGCTGCTTGCCTTCGGCGTCGCTTTCTTGGCCGGTTGGATCAAAGGCATGGTTGGGTTTGCGATGCCAATGGTGTTGGTATCCGGGCTAAGTATGATCCTGTCGCCTAATCTTGCCATTGCCGGTCTGATATTGCCGACAATTGTGACGAATGGCTTTCAGGCGCTTCGAGAGGGGGTACCCGCAGCCATTGACGCCATCCGGAAATTTCGGGTTTTTCTAAGCGTCGGATTGGTGTTCCTGCTTCTGGGCGCGCAACTGGTCAGCATTGTCCCGGAAAAGACGTTTGTGTTGATTATCGGCATTCCGGTGACGTTCTTCGCCTTGATTCAGATGTTGGGCTTGAAGCTGACGCTTGAAAAATCCTCAGCCCGGATCGAGGCCAGTATCGGATCAATCGCCGGGTTTGTCGGCGGTTTGTCAGGGGTCTGGGGGCCGCCCACCGTTCTCTACCTGACTGCGCTGAACACGCCGAAGGCTGTACAGATGCGGGTTCAAGGCGTGATCTATAGCCTGGGTGCCGTGGCTTTGTTGGTGGCGCATCTGGGTTCGGGCATCTTCAATGCCCAGACTGCTCCGTTCTCGGCAGTTTTGATTTTGCCTGCGCTGATCGGCATGTGGGTTGGGCTGCAGTTGCAATCACGTATTGATCAGGCGCGGTTCCGAAAGGTCACGTTGCTGGTCTTGCTGATTGCCGGACTGAATCTGCTGCGGCGCGGCATTCTGGGTTAGGGGCGGCTATCCGCAATGCGGAATGCGAAATACAGTCCCAGCATAAGGAAGAACAGGCCCGAGATATCACCGATAAGATAAGCGACGTATTCAACGCGCGCGCTGCCGAAGGCCAAGTTGGTCAGCCCGGCGACAAGGAATGAGGTAATGACGCCGACCCCCATGATGCAGGACCAGCAGGGTTTGCGGTCGGCGCGCGGGAACAAATCCCAGCCCACCCATTTCAAAAGGTAGAATACTGCCGGAACAGTGGTTACGGCAATTGCGATAGCCATGAGGCGGCTGGGCAGGAATACGTCAGAGCCACCAAGAAACGCGAACACAATAAAGACGCCCGGAAGTAAGGCGTAGATCGAACGCCAGCCAAGCAACCACGCTGCCAGAACGCGCACACCGTGCGGCAGAAACAAAAGGCTGGCGCGGCTGGGGTATTCCGGAAAGAAAACATTCTGCAGCGGCATCAGAACCTCAAACGTAAGGAAAGATGCCACCACATAAGCCAGCGAAGCGTAGAAAGTGTCAGAGGCCCATTTGTGCACGGCGATCAACCACCATCGTGCAGGCAGAAGCCATCATCTGGGTGCATGAACGATATACCGACCCCGGTTCGCGCTGCCACTTTGCGAAAGATAGCCCTTCTGCACCAGCGATTTCAGCGCGCGGAAAAATGTGGGGCGTGAAACACTTTGAACCAGTATATGTTCGATCAGACCAAATGTGCGAACTTCCTGATCGGCCTTCGAAAGTTCTTCCGCAGCGTAATAGATATCGCGTTCCACCGGAGACAGTTGTTCAAGCCCCAGCGTGCGTTCCATGCTTTGCATCAGCTTACGTAGTTCGGTCAGTTTCGAGATTTCCGTCATGGTCTTACCTGTTCCTTGCCTGTGTCATCCGCCGTGCAATTTCAGCGGGTGGAAACGAGCCGATTATTCAGCAAGTCTCGTATTGACACTCATCCCCTAATTTCTAAACTTACTTTCGATTGGGTTGCTCAGTTCGCGTGTTGTGAGTGCACGCTTGAGCCACCGCTAGGTTTTTTCACTTTCCGCCCGGTGCCAAAGCGCCGGGCTTTTTCGTCACAATGACACTTAGCGATACCGTAATCCTCGAATCCGGGCAACGAATTTGTATGCGCTTTTGGCGTTATTCAACCCTGACGAGATGACGATTTAGTGAGTCGCGCAAAAAGAAAAGGGGGCGAAAATCGCCCCCTGTCTGATTATCCGATTGCGACGGCTTTTATGTCCTCGTCGATGAACGGTAAGTACTGTTCAAAATTCTCGGCGAACATTTGCACCAGTTTCTCGGCCTGTTTGTCAAAGGCGGCCTGATCGTCCCAGGTGCGGCGCGGATCCAGCAGAACCTCGGCCACGCCGGGAACGGAAACTGGCACATCAAAGCCGAAATTGGCGTCCTTACGGAACTCGGCATCGCGCAGCGACCCGTCCAGAGCAGCGGTCAGCAAGGCACGGGTGGCACGGATGGGCATCCGGCTACCAACGCCATAGGCACCGCCGGTCCAGCCGGTGTTGACCAGCCAGCAGGTCGCGCCGTGCTGGGCGATCTTGTCCCGCAACAGGTTGCCGTACTCTTCCGGGCGGCGCGGCATGAACGGTGCGCCGAAACAGGTCGAGAAGGTCGGCTGAGGCTCGGTGATGCCGCGCTCTGTCCCGGCAACCTTTGACGTGAAGCCAGACAGGAAGTGATACATCGCCTGCGCTGGGGTCAGCCGCGCAATCGGAGGCAGCACGCCAAACGCATCACAGGTCAGCATGATGATGTTCTTGGGATGGCCACCCAGCGCGCTGCTGGATGCGTTCGAGATGTACTCCAACGGATAGGCGCAGCGCATGTTTGCGGTCAGCGAGTCATCCTCGAAGTCCAGTTCCTTGGTTTCGGGGTCGAATACCATGTTCTCGATCACGGTACCGAACTTGCTGGTGGTCGCGTAGATTTCCGGCTCGGCCTCGGGGTTCAGGCTGATCGTCTTAGCATAGCAGCCACCTTCGAAGTTAAAGGTGCCGCGATCCGACCAGCCATGTTCGTCATCCCCGATCAGGGTGCGGGCCGGGTCAGCGGACAGGGTGGTCTTACCGGTGCCCGACAGGCCAAAGAAAACCGCGGTGTCGACCGGGTTACCAACAGCATGGTTGGCCGAGCAATGCATCGGCATGACGCCTTTTTCCGGCAGCATATAGTTCAACAGGGTAAAGACAGACTTCTTGTTCTCGCCCGCATATTCAGTGCCGCCGATCAGGATCAGCTTGCGGTCGAAGTTCATCGCGATCACGGTCTCGGACCGGCAGCCATGCTTGGTCGGGTCGGCTTGGAAGCTGGGGCAGTTGATGACAGTGAAATCTGCGGTGAACTCGTCCAGATCCTCACGATCGGGACGGCGCAGCAGGTGACGGATGAACAGGTTGTGCCAGGCCAACTCGGTGACCATGCGCACATTGATCGAATAGGCCGGGTCTGCCCCGCCGACGAGGTCCTGCACGAAATAGTCGCGGCCTTTCATGTGGGCCAGCATGTCTTCGTACAGTGCGTCGAACCCTTCGGGGCTCATTTCCGCGTTGTTTTCCCACCAGATTGAATCGGCAACGCTGTCGGTCTTGACGACATGCTTGTCCTTGGGCGACCGGCCGGTGAACTTGCCGGTGGTGACCAGAAAGGCACCGCCATTGCCCAAAGTGCCTTCTTCACGCTTCAGAGCCTCTTCGATCAGCGCCGGTTCCATGAAGTTATAATAGACATTGCCCAGACCCTCGATGCCCTGATCTTCGAGGCGGAATTGCGGGTTAACCCGTCCAGATGTCATGTGTGTCTTCTCCTGTGGCGGCGCGAAGGCTTTGGCCAGGTGCGCTCTTGGGGCAAATTGCCGGATCGTTCCGGCGGACAGGCGCGTCTTATCACGGTCATTTGGGGCATGAACAGGACGGTTTGGCGCAGTTAGCGCAACCAAGGTCAGGTTTAGCGCCATCACAAATTTCCTGTCGGAAATCATGGCGCTTTTCCGGCAACATTAACGGCTTTTTTGCCGCAACTGTGTGACAACAAACGCACGATTCGCAGATACGGATTGATTCGCGGCCTTAAAAACGCCAGAAATACCTTACTAATAACGATATAAAGCATGAGTGAGCAGGAATAGGGGCAAACCCGATGTCAAAGATTGCACTGGTGGACGACGACAGAAACATTCTGACGTCCGTGTCCATGACGCTTGAGGCCGAAGGCTTCGAGGTCGAAACGTACAACGACGGACAGGCTGCGTTGGACGCATTTAACAAGAAACTGCCGGACATGGCCGTTCTGGATATCAAGATGCCGCGCATGGACGGCATGGATTTGTTGCAGCGCCTGCGGCAGAAAACCCAGATGCCGGTGATCTTTCTGACCTCGAAAGATGACGAAATCGACGAAGTGCTCGGCCTGCGCATGGGGGCTGACGACTACGTCAAGAAACCCTTCTCGCAGCGTCTGTTGGTCGAACGTATTCGCGCGCTGCTGCGGCGGCAGGAAGCGACTTCGGGTGATGTTGCAACGGCCAGCACGGGCGATGCCAAGGTCATGGAACGGGGTGAGCTGCGGATGGACCCGCTGCGTCACGCGGTCAGTTGGAAAGGTACGGACGTATCCCTGACGGTGACTGAATTCTTGTTGTTGCAAGCCCTTGCGCAACGCCCCGGTTTTGTCAAAAGCCGTGATCAACTGATGGACGTCGCTTACGACGATCAGGTGTATGTAGACGACCGTACGATTGACAGCCATATCAAGCGTCTGCGCAAGAAAATGCGCGCCGCTGATTCAGAGTTTTCGGCCATCGAAACTCTGTACGGGATAGGCTACCGGTACAACGAAGAATAAGATTGACCGCTTAACAAAGGGTAGTTGGGCCTCGTGCGCGATACGGAACAAGCCAGCGAATTGCGGGACGGTGATGTGGTTCTGGGCGATGACTGGGTCATCCCTCAGGATCCTGACTCGGCCGAACTGGGGGCATCGCGCCGCAGTCGGAACCTATTTTCGCTGCGCGGGTCGCCGCTGGCCCGCAAAATCATCACCTTTAACCTGATTGCTCTGGTTATTCTGGTCACCGGACTGCTCTATCTGGATGACTCACGGGACGAACAGGTAAAGCAGACCGCGAGCAATCTGATGGGCGACGCCCAGTTGGTCAGCAACGTGTTCGAGGCGCAGTTGCGCCAGAATTCTGCCGCTCATTCTCTTAGCACGGCCGAGCTTGATGTTAAGGACACTCTTGCCGGATTGAGCCTTCCGGTCGGCGGCGAAGTTTTTGTTTACGATGCGGCGGGAACTCTGATCGGCTGGACCCGGGGGGGGGCAACAAGCGCTCCCATGCCCATTCTTCTAAGGTCAGAAGCCGAAGTTCAGACCGGCAGCACCCTGATCAGCGATGCGCTGAACGCCGTCTGGAAAGGCCTGTCCAAGATATTCACCAACGCCAACCCGGATGAGGCACCGACGCTTGCACAGCGCGTGCAGTCCCTGATCCCAACCGCGCTGCAAGGACAGATGCAGGTGCAGGCCGTAAAAGATGCAGCAGGCGAAACAGTAATCGTTGCCGCCTCGCCCATTTCATTAGAGGGGTCGCCTGTCGGCGCTGTTGCGATGGCCGGACCTGCCGGTGAAATCGACGCGTTGGCCCGGCGCGAGCAAGAGCGCATTTTGCAGATGTTCGTGGTTGCGCTTTTGGTTTCAATCGGCCTGAGCCTTGTTCTGGCGTCGACAATTGCGAACCCTTTGGCGGACTTGGCCGCCGCCGCCGAGTCGGGCAAAGACCGCGGCGCGGGGGTAAATCCGGGACGAATTCGCATTCCCGACCTGAGTGCACGCCCCGATGAAATCGGTCGCCTCAGTCGGGCGCTGCGGGGCATGGTGAACGCGCTATACAACCGGATCGATTCGAACGAACAGTTCGCCGCCGATGTTTCGCATGAAATCAAGAACCCCTTGGCCAGCCTGCAATCCGCCGTTGGTACGCTGCGCATGGTCAAACGGGAAGATCAGCGTGAAAAACTGTTGAGCGTGATTGAACATGATGTCCGTCGGTTGGACCGTCTGGTCAGCGATATATCGAACGCGTCACGCCTGGATGCGGAACTGGTCAAAGAAGAAGAACAGCTCTTCGATCTGCTGAAACTGCTAGGCAATATCAGCCAGTATCTGGGAGAAGAGGCGCGGAGCAAAGGCGTGGATTACATCACCGATCTGCCGTCTCAGCCGATCGAAATAAACGGGCTTGAGGCGCGCTTGGCGCAGGTGTTCGTCAACCTGATCACAAATGCGATCTCGTTCTGCGAAAGCGGTGATGCCATTCGCGTTTGGGTGCGTCGCCGTGAAAACCGCGTTCTGATCGTCGTCGAAGACACCGGGCCCGGCATCCCGGAACAGGCGCTGACCAAGGTTTTCAAACGCTTCTATTCACAGCGCCCGGTGGAACATTTCGGCAATAACTCGGGCCTTGGGCTTGCGATCTCAAAACAGATCGTCGAGGCGCATGGCGGCGTGATCTGGGCCGAAAACATTCGCCCGACAGAGGCCGACGTCACGTCCGATCCACTTGGTGCGCGCTTTGTCGTGGGTCTGCCCGTGTAGTCATGAGCGGTCGGGCCCTCGCAGACGTCGCGCATCAGAACACTGCCATTATACATGCCACATGTGTTGCCCTCGACGGGCGGGGTCTGTTGATCCTTGGTACCGCTGGGGCAGGAAAATCGGCCCTTGCGCTGCGGATGATGGCTTTGGGGGCAGAGTTGGTTGCAGATGACAGGGTCGTTTTGACCATGGAAGCTGAAAAAGTCCTAGTCGATGCTCCCCTAGCGATCCGCGGGTTGATTGAGGCGCGCGGCGTCGGCTTGTTGCGTGCGCAATCGGTCGGGCCAGTAAACCTGAGCTATGTTGTTGATCTGGACCAAACAGAGACAGCCCGCTTGCCAGACGTAACGGAAATCCGTGCCCTGAGGCAAACTGTTCCCTTGCTACGCGGCGCGGGTGTCCCCAATTTGGCATCAGCTTTGATGCAATTACTTAAAATGGGGCGTGTAGACCCTGAATGGCCCAGCACATGACAACTCAGCGGCGCATCGTTATGGTAACGGGACCTTCGGGCGCTGGCAGATCAACGGCGATCCGCGTTCTCGAAGACCTTGGTTTTGAGGCTATCGACAACCTTCCGATGGGGCTCTTGCTGCGCCTGCTTGAAGGACCCGCAACCGACCGTCCCATGGCGTTGGGAATAGACGCGCGGAACCGCGATTTCTCGACGATCGGGTTCATTGAACTGATCGCCAAAGTTCAACGCATGGACCATTTCGACATTTCAACCCTGTATCTCGACTGCGACGACGAAGTCTTGGTGCGCCGCTTTTCCGAAACCCGACGACGCCACCCTGTCGCGTCAGATTCAAGTCCCGAAACCGGCGTTCGCCAGGAAAAAGAACTACTCGCCCCGATCCGTGAGATTGCGGACACGTTGATCGACACCAGCCCGCTGAACGTTCACCAGTTGCGCGAAGAGGTCGAGCGCTGGTTCGCGCCGCAAGGTGGACGCCATCTGGCGGTATCTATCGAGTCTTTTTCGTATAAGCGCGGTTTGCCGCGTGGATTGGATATGGTGTTTGACTGCCGGTTTCTCGCCAATCCGTACTGGCGCCCGGAACTTCGCGCCGAAGATGGTCGAAACCCGGATGTGGCGCGCTATGTTCAGTCTGACGCGAATTATGCACCGTTTTTTGACCGTGTTGTCGATTTGCTTGAACTCCTGTTGCCGGCCTATCGCGCCGAAGGCAAAGCGCACCTTTCGGTGGCCTTTGGGTGCACCGGAGGACAGCACAGATCCGTTGCTACCGCCGAGGCGGTCGCAAAGGCCCTTGCAGAGCAGGGGCAGCAAGTGGCAATTAGGCACCGCGAAATGGAACGTCGATCGTTGAATGTGAGGTCGGATTGATCGGGATCGTACTTGTTGCACATGGTGGGTTGGCTCAGGAGTACCTGGCCGCAATGCAGCATGTGGTCGGAAAACAGCCCGGCTTGGCCGCGATCTCGATCGAAGCGGATCACGATCGCGATGCCAAGCAGAATGAAATCTGTGTCGCCGCAGACAGTGTAGATGTGGGTGACGGTGTTGTCGTTGTAACCGATCTGTTTGGTGGCAGCCCATCGAACCTAAGCTTGCGCGCCTGCGCCCCGCAGGATCGACGTATCCTTTACGGTGCAAATCTGCCTATGTTGATTAAACTGGCCAAATCCCGCCACTTGCCAATCGGCGACGCCGTGCGGCAGGCGATGGAGGCTGGACGCAAGTATATCAATACGCAAAATGTGACGTTGGACGAAGACCGGATTGATTAAGAATGACGAACCGAAGCTTGAAAATAATCAATGAAAAGGGCTTACACGCCCGTGCCTCGGCAAAGCTGGTTGAGGTGGTCGAAGGTTTCGACGCCCAGGCCGAAGTGTCAAAAGACGGGCTTTCTGCGTCAGGTGACAGCATAATGGGTCTTTTGATGTTGGCAGCATCGCGCGGAACGACTATTGACGTCGAGACGTCCGGACCGGATGCTGAGGCGTTGGCTGATGCGCTGGAAACCTTGGTGAACGACAAGTTCGGGGAAGGGTTCTGACGGCGCCTGCTGCGACATCAAGAACGGGAAGACCAGGAATTGGCGGAAACGACGCACGAGACCAAGACAGGCCCGGTTGTGGATGGGACCGAGGACCAGGGCGAAATCTACGATCGTAGAACCCTGACCTACGCAAACTCTTTCGACGATGCCTGGACTTCAACAGCTATCCGCGCCATCGAATGGTGTACGGGCAAGCTGACCATTTTGCGTATGGTCAACAAATTCGAGAAGAAGAACGAATACTATCGCGGCCAACGGTTCTGGGGCGGCGCGCTTGAGGTTATGGGTATCAACCTGACCACGCCTCAGGAACAGATTGCCCGCATCCCGAAAACCGGCCCGGTTGTCGTGGTTGCCAATCACCCCCACGGAATGGTCGACGGCATGATTCTGGCCGAACTGATCGGGCAGGTACGCAGTGACTATCGTATCCTGACCCGCTCTGTTCTGACTGGTCTGGACGAGGCCGCGACGTCGTTCATGATCCCTGTCCCCTTCCCACATGATCCGGAAGCACAGGCCAAAATGCTTGAAATGCGCGGCAAGGCGATGGAGCACCTGAAAAATGGCGGAGTGGTCGCCTTGTTTCCGTCTGGCGTGGTGATGTCGTCTGATGACTGGTTCGGCCCCGCGATCGAGCGCGAGTGGAACGTGTTTACGGCCAAGATGATTCGCCGATCGGGCGCGCAAGTCGTTCCTATCTTCTTTCCCGGCAGAAACTCGCGGGCATACCAGATCGCCAACAAAATGTCCGCGATTCTGCGCCAAGGCCTGCTGCTGCACGAGATCGTTCGGTCCTGCAACAAACCTCAGTCACCGGTAATCGGTGATCCGATCTCAGAAGAAGACATGCAACTGCTCGAGCGCGACCCACGCGGCTTCATGGCTTGGCTCCGCAAGCACACATTGGGACTTGGTGAGTCGCTTAAACCCTGATCCGTCTCTTCATCTGGCCAAAAATATCCCGGGGGTGAGGCCGGATGAAATCCGGGCGAGGGGGCTGGCCCCCTCTACCGGGTCGGGACAGGCACTTCGCCTCTATAGTCATAAAAACCGCGCTGTGTCTTTCGCCCTAACCACCCGGCCTCGACATATTTAGTCAACAAAGGGCACGGGCGGTATTTGGTGTCGGCCAATCCGTCATGAAGGACATTCATGATCGCCAGGCACGTGTCCAAACCGATGAAATCCGCCAGCTCAAGCGGACCCATCGGATGGTTTGCGCCCAGTTTCATTGATTGGTCGATGGATTGAACATTCCCGACGCCCTCATACAGGGTATAAACAGCTTCGTTTATCATCGGCATCAGAATGCGGTTCACGATAAAGGCCGGGAAGTCCTCGGCGCTGGCTGCAGTTTTACCAAGCCGGTCCACGACGGTTTTGCAGGCGCTGAATGTCTCTTCGTCGGTGGCAATTCCTCGAATCAACTCAACCAACTGCATGACCGGAACCGGGTTCATGAAGTGGAACCCCATAAAGCGTTCGGGTCGGTCTGTTCGACTTGCCAGCCGCGTAATGGAAATCGACGACGTGTTTGATGTCAGGATCGTATGTGGCTGCAAATGGGGCTGAAGATCTTCGAAGATCGCCTGTTTGATCGCCTCGCGTTCTGTGGCGGCCTCGATCACAAGGTCGGTCTGGCCCAGCTCGGGCAATTCAAGCGTGGTCTTGATGCGCTTCAGCGCGGCCTGCATTGCGTCGTCCGAGATTTTTCCACGCGATGCTTGTCGCGCCATATTCCCTTCGATCGTTGTTATTGCGCTGTTAAGTGCGTCTTCGCTGACGTCATTCAGCAAAACGTCGTAATCGGCCAGGGCAAGAACATGGGCAATGCCGTTCCCCATCTGACCTGCGCCAATCACTCCGACCGATTTTACATCCATATTCAGGTGCCTTTGTGCCACGGGTTATGGCGACAGTATCGGCAGTTTGGGGCAGGCGGCAAGAGGATCAAGCATCTGGATTTTGCTTCAAATGCGCACATTAGGAAATTCTCAAGATTTGCGGCTGCATGATGGCACCCGGGTGAAAAATGGGTGAGTGGTACGAGCTATCATCAAACAGGCTCGGGGGGACCCGAGGATGCCGTGTGCCAATATGATGGATCGCGGTTATGGTTTCGTGGGCCGCAGCGATCTTTGGATACGCCTTACATGGCATGTGTCGGCGGGACCGAAACCTTTGGGCGCTTTGTCGAACGTCCTTTTCCCTCGATTCTCGAGGGAAAACTAGACCGCAGGTGCCTGAACTTGGGCAGCCTTTTCTGTGGCGTGGACGCACTGTTGCGGGACACTGGCCTGCGATCTTTGCTAAGCGGTGCAGAGATGTGTGTCCTGCAGGCTCCGGACATTCTGGGGCAATCAAACCGTTTTTACAAAGTGCATCCCCGGCGAAATGACCGGTTCCTTGCACCTACCGATGATTTGTGTTCGCTTTACCCTGAGATCGACTTCACGGACGTGCATTTCGTGCATCACCTTGTGTCGCTGTTGAAGGGACATCAGGACGCGCGGTTTGAGGTGGTTGCTGAAGACCTGCGTAAGAATTGGGTCGGGTTGCTGCGAGAACTGTTTAACTCTCTGAAAGCACCTGTGATCCTCTTGAACCTGGATGTCCGGCGGCAGTCCGATGAATGTGAATTTGGTACAGATGCCCAGGTTCCTGTTTCAGCAGAAATGCTAGGGGCTGTCCGCCCCTATTGTCTTGATGTTGTGGACCTGTTCGTTAACGTTTCTGGCCAATCTGAAGAATTGGAAGATATGTTGTTTGGAACATTGCAGCAGCCGATGGCCGAGCACATGATCGGCCCGGCTGCACATAGGAAAATTGCCGAGACCCTTTCGCGTCGTATTTGGGACCTACAATGAAAAAAGGCCCGCCGTTTGGCGGGCCTTTTATTCAAAGCGAAGCGTGGGCTTAGCCGAGTTTCTCGGTCAGTTCCGGCACCGCTTGGAACAGGTCGGCAACCAGACCAAAGTCAGCAACCTGGAAGATCGGCGCTTCTTCGTCTTTGTTGATCGCAACGATGACCTTCGAGTCCTTCATGCCCGCCAAGTGCTGGATCGCGCCCGAGATGCCGACAGCGACATACAGGTCCGGTGCAACAACCTTACCGGTCTGACCCACCTGCCAGTCGTTCGGAGCATAGCCCGAGTCCACGGCGGCGCGCGACGCGCCAACAGCGGCGCCCAGCTTGTCGGCCAGGGTTTCGATCAGTTTGAAGTCCTCTTCCGAGCCGACACCACGGCCGCCCGAAACAACAACGCCAGCCGAGGTCAGCTCGGGGCGATCGCTTTCGGCAACCTTGTCTTCAACCCACGAGGACAGACCAGCGTCAGCACCGACCGAGATGGTCTCAACCGCAGCCGAACCGCCTTCGCCCGCCGCGTCAAAGGACGCGGTGCGGAAGGTGACGACTTTCTTAGCGTCGTTCGACTTGACGGTCTGGATCGCGTTGCCCGCATAGATAGGACGCTCGAAGGTCGAGCCGTCAACCACGCCGGACGCATCCGAGATCACCATCACGTCCAGCAGCGCCGCAACGCGCGGCATCACGTTCTTGGCATCGGTGGTGGCGGGGGCAACGATATGCTCGTATCCGTCGGCCAGACCAGCAATCAGGGCCGCAGTCGACTCCGCCAGGCGGTGACCCAGCGACTCGTCTTCAGCGACCAGAACCTTGGAAACGCCGTCGATCTTCGCAGCGGCTTCACCAGCAGCAGCGGCAGAGCCACCTGCGGCCAGAACGGTCACGTCGCCCAGTGCCTTCGCGGCATTGACGGCTTTGGCGGTGGCGTCCAGCGCCAGTTCACCATTGTTGACTTCGGCGAGAAGAAGAACAGCCATTACACAGCCCCCGCTTCTTTGAGTTTCGCAACCAGCTCGTCAACCGAGCCTACGACGATACCAGCGGCACGTGCCGGCGGCTCTTCGGTTTTGACGATTTCCAGACGGGGCGAGACGTCGACGCCGTAATCGGCGGCAGATTTCTCGTCCAGCGGCTTTTTCTTCGCCTTCATGATGTTGGGCAGCGACGCATAGCGCGGCTCGTTCAGGCGCAGGTCAACGGTCACGATGGTCGGCATCTTGACGCTGATGGTCTGCAGGCCGCCGTCAACCTCACGGGTGATCTTGGCGGTGTCGCCTTCGATGTCTACTTCGGACGCGAAGGTGCCTTGGCTCCAGCCCAGCAGGGCCGACAGCATCTGACCGGTGGCGTTCATGTCGTTGTCGATCGACTGTTTGCCCGCCAGAACCAGACCGGGCTGCTCTTCCTCGACCACTTTGGCCAGGATTTTCGCAACGGCCAGAGGCTCGATATCCTGATGAACGTCATCGGCTGCTACAACCAGAATGGCGCGGTCAGCGCCCATGGCCAGAGCGGTGCGCAGCGTTTCCTGCGCCTGCTTGACGCCGATCGAAACGGCAACGACTTCGTCGGCCTTGCCCGCTTCTTTCAGGCGGATCGCCTCTTCCACGGCAATCTCGTCGAACGGGTTCATCGACATTTTGACATTGGCGAGATCGACACCGCTACCGTCCGCTTTCACGCGGACCTTCACATTATAGTCAATCACGCGTTTGACAGGCACGAGTACCTTCATTTTGCGCTTTCTCCTTACAAATCCGGTAAGCCGCGAAGCGACTCCACCAATGCTCTCGGGGGTCTGAATAGCGTTTCAATTCGAATGGCAACAGAGCAAAATCGTCACGTCATGGTCTTGGGACGTCGCGTTTCGTATTTTTTGACGCTACGGCGCGCAATATTATTGCTGCGTCATTAAGGGGTTCAGTGGCTGGGCCCTCTCTTCTGGCCCGGCCATTGTCACCAAGACACTGTGCCGCATTCAGCGGTTCGCGCCCGGAACCCACAACACGTCCCGCGTACCGTTTTCATTGGCGCAGCGGGCAGCAACGAAGAACCAGTCGCTGAGACGGTTGAGGTATTTCACCGCGACCTCGTTGACGGGCTCCATATTCGTCAGCTCAACCGCCAGTCGTTCAGCCCTGCGGGACACGGTGCGGCAGACATGCAGATGAGCCGCCAGGCGTGAGCCACCCGGCAGGATGAAACTGCGCAACGGCTCAAGTGTTTCGTTCATCACGTCAATTTCAGCCTCGAGGCGGTCAATTTGAGCGGGTACGACTCGCAGGGGGGGATAATCCGCCTCGGCGTCTTTTTCCATTTCGGGGCGGCAGAAATCAGCGCCCAGATCGAACAGGTCGTTCTGGATACGCGACAGCGCAGCCTCAACTTCGCCCTCGGCCTCGGTGCGGGCGACGCCGACAAAGGAATTCAGCTCATCCACTGTGCCATAGGCGGCCACGCGGCCCGAATATTTCGCGACGCGTTCGCCATTACCCAACGCGGTTTTTCCGTCATCGCCGGTGCGCGTGTAGATTTTGTTGAGAACGACCATCTATTGAACCCCCTGTCCACGGAGCCAGACGTAGAGCACGATCAAAACCACGGCAATGAATTGAAACAGGATGCGAAGTCGCATCATCTTGTTGCTTTTCATTGCGGCTTCCTTGCCGCTTTTGCCGAAATTCGAGATGCCGATCGCCAGCACCACAACAACAGCAGCCATGGCCAACAGTAGAACGACCATCAGAAGGTCCATGAGTACACCGTCCGCGTTACTTGTTTCGTTGGGCTATCATCTAGCCTCTGACGTGCAAAAAGCGAACGGGTAATTTCGCCTCAGACGTCCGACAGGATGCGGTCGATTGTGCGCGTGGGCAGGATCCGTCGCAGCCACCCGGCGATATAGGTCGGCGTGGTGACATAGTAGCGGGCGCGCGGGCGTTTGGATTCCACGGCATGTGCCAGCTTGTCGGTCACCGCCGATGCCGGCAGCTCGAACCGGTCGGGCCCTGAGGATTCGTACAGTCTTTTCAACAACGAGGCTTCGTATCGGTCGCGCAGGGCCGAGTCTTGCCAATTGATGAAACGCTCGAAAACCGGGATCGAGTTTTCGCGGATTTTGGAGGTGATAGGGCCGGGTTCGATCAGGATAACCTTGATGTCTGTGTCGGCTAGCTCCAACCGCAATGTGTCGGTCAATCCTTCGACCGCATATTTGGTTGCCACATAAGCGCCCCGCCAAGGATATGCGACCAGACCGAGAACAGACGAGTTTTGAACGATTCGCCCGTGCCCCTGCGCGCGCATGACGGGGATGACCTGCCGCGTGAGGTCGTGCCAGCCAAAGAAATTGGCCTCGAAGATCGCGCGCAGGCCATCTGTTGGCAGGTCTTCCACCGCACCGGGAAGACCATGCGCGCCATTATTGAACAATGCGTCGAGCGTGCCGCCTGTCTTATCCAGAACATCCTGCAGGCCGGACGTGATGCTGTCACTGTCGGTATAGTCGATACGGGGGCTTTCGAAACCCTGCGCCCTCAGACGGTCGCAGTCACGTTGCTGCCGACATGAGGCAAATACGCGCCAGCCGCGCGCCCGCATACCATGCGCCGCGTCCAGCCCAATCCCCGAAGAGCAGCCGGTGATAAGAATTGTCTTCTGCATGGCCTTCCTGCCTCTCGCCTTGCACCAAAGCTATGGCGGGGCAGGGGGCAGGACAATGTCAGCGCCGCGTCAATCTGCGGTTTTTCTGACCAGAGATGCGGAAATCCATCCGACCTGTTGCTCGGGCAACACGCGCAACCTTAGCCAGCCGGTGCCTGAATCGCTGAGGACTTCAACCTTTTGGCCGATGGATGCTTTGCCGATGACAGGATAGATCGTCCCCGGACCGTCGCGCATGTTTACCCGCGTTCCCCAGATCTCGCGGATGTCCTTTTGTGGTTCTTCGTAAGCTGATGGTTCCAACACCTCTTCGGGCTGGGTTTCAGCGATCTGGCGCAACCCGGTTATGCCGTCTTCGAGGGACGCCAAGGTGATGTTGGCGCTTTGATCGGCAAAAGCCGACAGGCCCGAGAATGTCTCAAGGCTGGCGGGTTCCGGCAGGATTTCCACGATCTCTTCTTTCGCCAAGATCGGCTTCACCCGTACGGTTGGCGTACGCAGGGCGACATTGGTCACCAATTGCTCGGCGCGAGTGTGTTGCAATGGCACAGGTTCGGGCGCAACGGCCACGCGCTCGGGTTGGGCGGTGCGCAGTCCGCGCGGCTCAAAATCAGGGCCGCCGCTCATGACGTAAAAACACCATCCGAGCGCGGCAAAAGTAACAAGAACAAGGCGCGACATGGCGCATCCCCCGGTAATCGAAAAAGGTAAAATAGGCAGCAGTTCAATTAAAGAGAGCCTACCATAATTCACGATCGGAGTCGAAAGATTGGGGGAAATCCTAAGCTTGCCTCCCCCTGTTGCAAAAAGCGCCACTTGTCCCCAGCAAAATGCGCGCTGGTTGCTTTACCGCGGCGCGCTTGCGTCGTATCACATCATATATGAACGACACGATCGACGACCCCAACATGGAGGCCCCCGATGGCGGGGGCGAGGTAGCTGAACCGCTGCGCCGAGCGATTGGCGAACGCTATCTGACTTATGCTTTGTCGACCATCATGCACCGGGCCTTACCGGATGCGCGCGATGGTCTGAAGCCGGTTCACCGGCGAATCCTTTATGCCATGCGTGAGCTGCGACTCAGCGCGACGGGGGGATTCCGTAAGTCGGCCAAGATTTCCGGCGACGTGATGGGCAACTATCACCCCCATGGCGATGCCGCGATTTATGACGCGATGGCGCGTCTGGCGCAGGACTTCAACGTACGCTACCCACTTGTCGACGGGCAGGGGAATTTCGGCAATATCGATGGCGATAACCCGGCCGCCTCGCGGTACACCGAGGCGCGGATGACTATCGTGGCCGAGGCGCTGCTTGAGGGGCTGAACGAAGACGCTGTCGATTTCCGCGACAACTATGACGGTACGCTGACTGAACCCGTCGTGCTGCCCGCACAGTTCCCGAACCTGCTGGCCAATGGCGCTAGCGGTATTGCGGTGGGGATGGCGACGAACATTCCTCCGCACAATATCTCAGAGCTGTGCGATGCCTGCCTGCATCTGATCAAAACGCCGGATGCGCGTGACGACACATTGTTGAACTACGTGCCCGGCCCCGACTTTCCGACAGGTGGCGTGATCGTCGAACCACCTGAGAACATCGCGCAGGCCTATCGCACCGGGCGCGGGTCGTTCCGCCTGCGCTGTAAGTTCGAGGTTGAAGATCTGGGCCGTGGCCAGTGGCAGATCGTTGTCACCGAGATTCCCTATCAGGTTCAGAAATCCAAGCTGATCGAGAAGATCGCGGAACTGATCCAGACCAAGAAAATCCCGATCCTCGGCGATGTACGCGACGAATCTGCCGATGACATCCGCCTGATCCTTGAGCCGCGTTCCAAGAACGTGGACCCTGAGGTGTTGATGGGAATGCTTTATCGCAATTCGGACCTTGAGGTGCGGTTTAGCCTTAACATGAACGTGTTGATCGACGGCGTGACGCCCAAGGTCTGCTCGATGAAAGAGGTGCTGCGCGCTTTCCTCGATCACCGGCAAGAAGTTCTGCTGCGTCGTTCGCGTCACCGCATGGCGAAGATCGACCACCGTTTGGAGGTCTTGGAGGGCTTTATCGTTGCCTTCCTGAACCTTGATCGTGTGATTGACATCATCCGCTACGACGACGACCCCAAAGCCGCGCTGATGCGCGAGGATTGGGGCATCGACCATGTCCGGGCTACTGATGAGTCCGACTATGTCTCGCCCAAACCGGGCGAGGGCGAGTTGTCCGAGGTTCAGGTCGACGCGATCCTCAACATGCGTTTGCGCAGCTTGCGCCGTCTGGAAGAGATGGAGCTGGTCCGCGAGCGCGATGAACTGATGTTGGAACGCGCCAACCTCGAAGACCTGCTGGCCGATCCCGCCCTGCAATGGGCCAAGATCGCCGAGCAGTTGAAAGAGACCAAAAAGACCTTCGGCAAAGACTACGAAGGCGGTGCGCGCCGCACCCAATTTGCCGAAGCCGGGAATGTCGAAGAAGTACCGCTTGAGGCGATGATCGACAAGGAACCGATCACGGTTGTGTGCTCTCAGATGGGGTGGATTCGCGCCATGACGGGTCACATTGACCTGAAGCGTGAGCTCAAGTTCAAGGATGGCGACGGCCCGCGCTTTATCTTCCATGCTGAAACCACCGACCGTCTGCTGGTTTTTGCATCGAACGGGCGTTTCTACACGGTCAGTGCGGCCAACCTGCCCGGCGGGCGGGGTATGGGCGAGCCGCTGCGCCTGATGGTGGACTTGCCGAACGAGGCGCAGATTATCGACATCATGATCCATAAGCCGGGGCGCAAGCTGCTGGTGGCCTCGGATGCTGGCAACGGTTTCATGGTGCCAGAGGATGATGTTCTAGCCCAGACCCGCAACGGCAAACAGGTGCTGAACGTCAAGGGCGACGAAACCGCGATGATCTGCAAGCCAGTTGAGGGCGACCATGTGGCTGTGGTGTCCCAGAACGGTAAGTTTCTTGTGTTTCCCGTCGAAGAGCTGCCCGAAATGGGGCGCGGCAAAGGTGTACGTTTGCAAAAATACAATATGGCGCGCGGACGGCAGGGAACACTTGAGCTGGATGGGGGGCTGTCGGACCTCACGACCTTTGATTGGGCAGAGGGGCTCAAATGGTCCATGGGCGGGGACAAAACACGGCATGAGGCCGATATGTCCCAGTGGCTTGCGAAACGCGCCAGCGTTGGGAAAAAGCCGCCATATGGCTTCCCGCGCGACTATAAATTCTCGTGATCGCGCCGCCGCGACAGTCAAATTCCGTCGATGTAGCTTGGCACAAGCCCGGTTGGTGCGCTAAGTCAAAGAAAAACAGGCCTATCGAGACGAGATCATGTTACGCATTCTAACCTTGATAACCGGATTGACCCTGCTGGGCGCATGCGCGCAAACGCAGCTATACGAAGAGCCCGAGTCGCTGGGGGAATTCAAGCTTCGCGTGAACTACGCCTTTGCTGAAAAGGCTGTGCAGGGTCCCGTTTCCCGCGATGCCACGCCGGATGAATGGACAGCAGCGATTCAGAACGCCGTGGATGTCCGCCTAGGCCGGTATGAGGGCGCGCAGGAATACGACATCGGTATCAGTCTCGAAGGATACATGCTGGCCCCGCCGGGTATTCCGGTCATCTACAACCCCAAAAGCACGGCGATTGTTTTGGTCAACGTCTACGACGTGAAGAACAAGGAATTCCTGGCCAAGGGAAAACAGTTTCAGGTTCTGGAAGATACGACCGGTGAAAGTGCCCTGACCGGGTCAGGAAATACACGCACCAGAGAAGAACAGATGAGCGGTCTGGCCCTGAAGGTTGCGGACCGAGTCGAAGAGTGGTTGGCCGAAGAACATGAAGAGAACGGCTGGTTCCAGCGCCGCCCTGACCTGATACAACCTCTCGATTCCGGCGAGCTGACGCAAAATCCGGCATCATGAACGGGTTTTAACGCAGGATGTGCTTGATTTTCCCCTGCGAACCAAATATCTCGCGCGCGCAGATGTAACCACGGGACCAAGGGTCCCCCAAATCGCAAAAGGGCGCCTGAGGAATGGCAAAGGAAAAGTTTGAGCGTACAAAACCGCACGTCAACATCGGCACGATTG
>NZ_WQGH01000011.1:0-136182 GCF_013034585.1 Ruegeria sp. HKCCA5426 | reverse complement strand
ACAACGTCCGACCCTCAACCTCACCGCTCACAGCTACGCCGTTCACAGTCATCGAAATCTTCATCAGATTTTCCTCCCTGTAATACTCAGCTCAACCACCGATCAGGCGCTTGAGCCATCCTTTCTTCTCTTCGGTTTGCGCGTCAGCTTGAACAGGCTCAGGCGTGGCCGCGGGTTGCGGCGCAGCGTCTGCTGTTTCGAGCTGAGGCTCTTCTTCAACCACATTCTGGAAGTTCTCAAAGAACTGGTCGGCCATTTTCTTGGCCACGCCGTCAATAACCCGCCCACCTAACTGGGCAAGCTTTCCG
Organism: Ruegeria sp. HKCCA5426; assembly: GCF_013034585.1. Taxonomy (NCBI): domain Bacteria; kingdom Pseudomonadati; phylum Pseudomonadota; class Alphaproteobacteria; order Rhodobacterales; family Roseobacteraceae; genus Ruegeria; species Ruegeria sp. HKCCA5426. The sequence goes on along the minus strand of NZ_WQGH01000011.1, from coordinate 135,874 downwards.
CCCACGCGCGCATCGACATTGTAAGACAGCAACGTGCCTTCCGGCACGTCGGACAGAGTGACGTCTGCGGCGCCCTTGGCAAAACCGGCGGCCCCCCCTTTGCCTTCACCCGACAACTTGACGCTTTCCTGATTGACCATGTCAGACAGGGTCACTTCACCCTTGAAAGTCGCCTTTACCGGGCCGACTTTCTGTACCACCGTAGCGGCAAAGCCATCCTCTGCCGTTCCCGACATTTCTTTGCAGCCGGGGACACATTCTTTCAGAACATCGGCTGACAACAAAGATTCCCAGACCTTGGAACGTGGTGCCGCGATGACGCGACTGTCATGAAGTTCCATGTCATTCCCTCCAGTATTTTTCGTTAAGTTAAGCGGTGATCCACTTGGTGCCTATAAGACCTTGGGTGTAGTCACCGAAGTTTCGGTGGCGAATGCGTCAGGCCGTGCGCCGCAAAAATCTGCTCGATCCGGCCATCCTGAAGCGCCGCATAAATCGCGTCATCCACTGCGTAGCTGAGACCGCGATAAGCGAAGTGAACTGCCACGCCGCTGGTCCAGGTGCTGACCGCAAAGCCGGGCAGGGGCGGGGTGTGAACATCCAATTCGGGTGTCAAACCAGCCTCAAGCTGGGCGCGTGGTCCCATGGACGCCATGGTTTCGCCTGCTGCCAATGCCTCCATCGCAAGACCTGCTGTTGGAAAGCGGCGCACATTTTGCGCAAGCTGACCGCCCGGAAAGGCCGACAGATAGAAATCGGCAATCGAGTCATTTTCGACCGCGACCGTGTCAAAACGGAAATAGGCAGGGACCGGCGGGTCATCAGGATACGCATCCTTGCGATAGGCGATGGCTATTTCTTCGTCGTGATACTGACCGGTGAACACAACCTGTTCCACGCGGCAGGCAAATTCGCTGTCGTAAGGAATGTGCAGCATCACATTGGCCACGCGCCCGTTGATCAGGGGACCTTTCCAGATCCAGTTGCGTAGATCGGCCTCAAGGTTTTCCCCGGCGGCGACTAGATTAAACCTGGCCTCGACCCCCAAGTCATCGGCAATCAGTTTGCCGATATCAATATCAACGCCCTGTATCTGGCCGTCTTTCTCAAAGGACCAAGGCGCAAAGTCTTCGTAAGCTGCGAACTCGATATATCCGCGCTCGACAATCGTATCGAGATCGGCCCCGACAATATCCCGGCTTGCATTCTGAGGTTTAGGTTGGGGCACATGATCCTCACACCTGGCCGATACCGTTCCGGCGGAAAGGGTTGCGGCCAACAGGGAGAAAACGAAAAGGTGTTTGATCATGTGCCCACTTTGCTGCGCTATTGCGCGGCAGACAATCCGATAGTCAATTGTTCGGCAGCTTCGGCAAAATCCGGGTTTTCGCCCGAGATCAGAACCGCAGCCCGCAAAGCGACGCTGTCAGCGACCGGAGCACCCGAACCCGTTTCGATCGTTTCAGCGATCTCATTGAGTTCGGACTTCAACGCCTCTGCGTCGCCTTCTCCGCCACCTGCCATATTGGTGAGAGTGTCGCGGATTTCCTTCAGGCGCTCGGCGTGATCTTCCAGCGCGCCGTCGTCGGGGCGCGTTTCAATATAAGTCCGTATGGCCCAGGCTGCTTTCTGCCCAAGTAGTTCACCGAACGCGGGCATCTTTGTGATCCCGTTTTGGGTGTAACCGTCGCGGAAGCGTTCGACGTACCATTCGTCACCGTATTCTTCGGCCTCCAGATAGCGCAGATCAGGGGCCAGACCGCCGGAAACCACTCCAAGACCGTGACAGCGCGCACAGTTCTGATTGTATCCGGAATCACCGATTTCGATCGCCGCTTGCCACACCTCTTCTCCCTTGTCGCGGTAAGGGTTTTCGATCAGCCATTCGTCACCCACCTCGGGCAGGGCGTCGGTGTTGACGGGTTGCGGGGCGACATCGCCATGAGCCAGTGCCATGCCCCCAGCGGCGACGGCGCCCAGAACGGCACTAAAGAAAACTAGACGCATCCTATCCTCCTTTACGATGCTTTTCCCGGTCATAGCGCAGCGGGAATCAGCGGGAAATTCGACCTTGGTTGCAGATCAGGCCAATGTTGCGACTAAGGTCCAATGGTACCGAGGCAAATCGGCGTTTTTTATTTGAACTGCCTGGGAGGAGGCATGGTAATGAAGACTTGTCTGAGTGTTGTCGCGGCATTGATAATGTTGCCGGGCGCGGTTTTGGCCGAGATTGCAATCTCGGTTACTTACCTGCAGCTTCAAGTTCCGCGCCCGCCGGTTTTGTCGAACCTCGACCCGCTGCCTGACGATCTGGGTATGGCCGGTGCTGAACTGGGCTTGGCTGACAATCTGACAACAGCGAAGTTTCTCGGCCATAAGTATGAACTTACAGTCGTGGCCGTGCCTGAAGGCGAAGACTGGCTGGGTGCCGCGCGGACTGCACTGAATGAAACACCTTTTGTGATTCTGGATGCGCCTGCGCAGGCGCAAATGGACGTCACGGACTTGCCCGAAGCGTCATCGGCCATATTATTCAACGCTTCTGCACCGGATGTGTTGATCAGAGAGGAGGAGTGCCGCGCAAATCTATTGCACACGCTGCCTTCTGACGTGATGCGAACCGATGCATTGGCGCAATTTCTGGTAAAGCGCCGATGGGACGATCTGGCTTTAATTACAGGTGAACATCCTGGTGATCTGGACTTTGCGGCCGCTTTAAAGCGATCATTGCAGAAGTTCCGCCTTGAGCTGAAGGCGGAAAAAACGTGGGCTTTTGATGCCGACCTTCGGCGTAATGCGTCGCAAGAAGTGCCCCTGTTTACGCAGGATTTCGGTGATTATGACGTATTGCTGGTTGCCGATGAACTGGGCGATTTTGGCCGTTATATTCCGTTCAACACGTGGGAGCCCAGACCAGTTGCAGGTTCCGAAGGGCTGAAGCCAGTGACGTGGTCCCGCGTGGTCGAGCAATGGGGCGCGGTCCAGATGCAGAATAGATTCGTTGATCAATCGGGACGGTCAATGATGCCCAGGGACTATGCCGCATGGGCGGCGTTCCGGTCCCTGGGAGAGGCGATAACGCGCACCAACTCGGCTGATCCTGCTGTTTTGCGGTCATATCTGCTGTCGGATGACTTTGAATTGGCGGGTTTCAAGGGACGCCCGATGAACTTTCGGGCATGGAATGGTCAGTTGCGCCAACCCATCCCCCTGGTGACGGATCGCGCCGTGGTTGCAATGGCGCCGCTCGAGGGGTTCCTTCACCAGCGCACCGAACTAGACACGCTGGGAATCGATCAGGGCGAAAGCCAGTGCCAGGCGTTTAAGGAGTAACTTCTATGAGACTGACTGCAATTGCCGCCGCGCTAACCATCTGCACCCCTGTTGCAGCGGATGAGATCTGGATCAGCAACGAGAAGGACGACACGCTCAGTGTTATTGATATCGACACGCTTGAGGTAATTCGCACCATCGAAACCGGAGAGCGTCCGCGGGGGATTACGTTCTCCAAGGATTTTTCGGTTTTGTACATCTGCGCCTCTGACAGTGATGCAGTACAGGTCATGGATCCGGAAACCGGTGAAATATTGCATGACCTGCCCTCGGGTGAGGACCCGGAACAGTTTGTACTGCATCCGAACGACCGTCATCTTTACATCGCAAACGAAGATGACGCGATTACAACGGTTGTCGATACGGAATCCCGTAAGGTCATTGCACAGATTGATGTAGGGATTGAGCCCGAAGGAATGGCAGTGTCACCGGACGGGAAGATCGCAATTACCACCTCGGAAACGACCAATATGGCCCATTGGATCAACACCGAAACGCAGGAGCTTTTCGCCAATACTCTGGTTGATTCACGCCCCCGCCACGCGGAATTCGTCAAGGACGGAACCGAGTTGTGGGTGAGTTCAGAGATTGGCGGCACTATCACTGTGTTTGACGTCGAAACCCAAACCGAAAAAGCCAAGATCGAATTCGAGGTTGAAGGTGTCCACCCGGACCGCGTTCAACCCGTGGGGTTTGAATTGTCAGAAGGTGATGAAACGGCCTTTGTCGCGCTGGGGCCGTCAAACCATGTCGCGGCTGTTAATGCCGAAACTTATGAAGTCGAGGATTACATCCTTGTCGGTCGCCGTGTCTGGCACATGGACTTCAATGCCGACAAATCGTTGCTGTTCACAACGAATGGAGTGTCAGGGGATGTAACCGTGATCGATGTCGCCAAGCGCGAGCCTGTCAAAACGATCAAGGTTGGTCGGTTCCCCTGGGGCGCTGCTTTCCGCCCAACCAACTGAACAATTGTAGGAGAAATTGAAATGAAGCGACTGGTACATGTGGCAGCCCTGCTTGCTTTGGCGTTGCCGACAACAGCCTTGGCCGACGACGAAGATGACGATAACGGCTTTGGTCTTGCCGGTTTGCTTTCGGCAAAGAACAAGGAAGACCTGCCACCGGTTATCTTGTCGGCCGGAGAACCTTTGGCAGACGCCCCTTGGGAGCTGAAATCAGGCACCTATTACGAGTTTGAAATTCAAGGCGACGGCAGTCAGGAACTGGCTATTGTCGGGCCCGAGTTCTTTCGGGCAATCTGGGTCGACGAAATCGTGGTCGAGGGGCTTGAGATCCGACCGTTGGGTGTTGATTCAATCGAGTTTGACGAAGCCGGTGAGATGGAAATAGGTTTTGTCGCTATCAAACCTGGCAGCTACTATCTGAAAGTGCCGGGCAGTACTGGCGAAACACAGAGGTTGGAGATTACCATTAAGTGACGGGGCTTTCGGTCCGAAATGTCAGCTACGCCTATGGCGAAAAACGCGCGTTGGATGATGTGAGCTTTCACGTTCCCCCAGGCGCGTTTTGTGCGTTACTGGGGCCAAACGGTGCTGGGAAATCAACCTTGTTTTCCCTTTTGACGCGTTTGATGACCACAAGTGGCGGGATGATCGAGATTGCGGGTTTCGACATTTCGAAACACCCGCGTCAAGCTTTGGCTCAGGTTGGTGTAGTCTTTCAGCAGCCCACTCTGGATTTGGATCTGACCGTCCGCCGAAACCTCAGCTATTTTGCGGCTCTTCATGGGTTATCAGGCCGAGAAGCTGAAAGCCGTATCGAAGCCGCGTTAGAGCGACTGGACATGGCAGAACGCATTGGGGAACGTGCGCGCGATCTTAACGGGGGGCACCGCCGAAGGCTGGAAATCGCCCGGTGCCTGATCCATTCGCCATCCGTTTTGTTGCTGGACGAGCCAACTGTCGGGTTGGATGCTGCCGCCCGAACCGCGATCACCAAACACGTTCATGACCTGTCCGCGCAGGAAGGCATGACCGTATTATGGGCCACGCATCTGACAGATGAGATTTCCACGGATGATCAGGTCGCCATCCTTCACAAAGGACGCCTTTTGCAACAGGGTTCAAGCCAAGAAATTACGAATGGCGCGCCTTTGAAGGACGTTTTCTTGTCGATGACTGGGGCCGTGGCATGAAGGCTGGCTTGATCGCACTTTGGGCAATCCTGTTGCGCGAGGCCTTGCGTTTTGTTCGACAGCGCAGCCGGTTCATCGCAGCATTGATACGCCCATTGGTCTGGCTGATTGTTTTTGCCGCCGGGTTTCGCGCGGCTTTGGGGCTTTCGATCACGCCGCCGTATCAGACCTACATCACCTACGAGATTTACATCGTGCCGGGCTTGTGCGGGATGATCCTGCTGTTCAACGGGATGCAAAGCTCTCTGAGTCTTGTTTACGACCGCGAAATGGGTTCGATGCGTTTGCTTTTGACCAGCCCGTTGACGCGATGGTGGTTGTTGTTCTGCCGGTTGCTTGCCAGCACGACGATTTCGATCTTGCAGGTCTATACTTTTCTGGCGGTGGCCGCGATCTATGGAATCGACATGCCGTGGAATGGATACATCTATGCCTTTCCGGCTTTGATTGTCGGAGGGCTGATGCTGGGTGCCCTTGGGTTGGCCCTATCTTCGGCAATCCGGCAGCTTGAGAATTTTGCGGGGGTGATGAACTTTGTCATCTTTCCGATGTTTTTCCTGTCTTCCGCTCTCTATCCGCTATGGAAAATGGCTGAAAGTTCAGCTTTGCTTAGGGATATCTGTGCCCTCAACCCTTTCACCCATGCCGTTGAACTGATCAGATTTGCACTTTACGGACAGTTCAATGCCGCTGCATTGGCCTGGACTGTACTTGCCGGGCTTGTGTTTCTGGGTCTGGCGCTGTGGGGCTATGACCCATCTCGCGGAATTAAGCGCAAGGCTGGCTGACGTCTTCTACGACCACAACACAAGTGAAATGACCTTTGGGATGCGGTACAGTATCAGGCAAACGGAGGTTTTTGTCATGATCCGTATCGCAATTGCTTTGCTGTTTCTGGGCGCGGCCGCCTCGGCCCAGACGGTCGAGGATGAGTTCGGCACGCTAAACCCGCAGGACATGGGCTTTGGTCGGGTCATGAGCAATATTGACAATGGCGTCACCGATATGACGACCTGCGCAACCGGCTATTACATCACCAAATCCGGCCGTCACGAGATGGCGCGCAAGCTGTTCGAAAGCTGCGCTAATGCCGGGTATACCAGCGCGATGACTTGGATGGGGCAGTTGGACAATAACGGGCTGGGCGGCGACTATGACCCCGACGCCGCCGCCGCATGGGACAAGCGCGCCTCTGATCTGGGCGATTCGGTAGGCAAGTTCAACTACGGCCTGAACTTGCTGCGTGGGCATGGGGTGGCGCAAGACCCCGAACTGGGCCGCGCCTATGTCGACGAGGCTGCCCGCGACGGTCTAAAAATCGCCAAACGTCTACAGGATTCGGGTTATGACCCCGACGAGGTCACGCCGGACGCAGACGAATGGAAATACGCGCCGCTGTTCTGAAACTGGCCCGCTTCCATCATTTTCTACGACCAAAGGATGAGGCAGCACGCCGGATTTCTTGATATGCGTCAAGCTGGGACTTCAAGGCGCTGATCTATATTCGGACAAACGTTCGGAGGATCAAGTGAAACACGCCATCCTATCCCTTGGCCTTGCCGCCTGCGGAGTCTCGTCCTCACCGGCAATTGCCCAATCCACCTTTGACCGCGTCAAGGTCAAGGCGGGGAAAACCCTGTTCTTCTCGGAATGCCGCCGCTGCCACGCACCGGACGCGACCGACCCCAGCTATGGCCCCCAGTTGGACGGGATCGTCGGGCGCCGGGCGGGCACTGTCGACGGCTATGAATATTCCGAGGCGCTTGCCGGGTCGGGCATTGTCTGGACACCGCCAGCCCTGCGCGCCTGGATGGAGGACAATGATGGGTTCATGCCCGGCACCAAGATGCGTCATATTGGGATCGAGGACCGCACCGTGCAGGACTTTATTCTGGCCTATCTCGGTAGCCTGTCAGACGACAATTGACTTAACCAGTTGCCGATAAAAGATAATCTGTCGGGACGCGCGACCCCGCGGGTTTTCTGATTTGTTGTTGAAATCTTTCTGGTCCGCCCTACGACCAATGTGCAATTCCAACACCGGTGTCCGCCTGCGAATAATACTCTCGCCAACAATCCCGACGCGTCGGAGATTCGGCGTGGAGGAAAGACATAAGTCTAGGGAGGACACCGATGAACCGGTTTATCATGGCCGCCGCCGCAAGCATTATCGCAACCGGCGCAGCCTATGCAGAAGTTACCGAAGACGATCTGGCCAATGATCAAACGATCACCACTCAGGTTGTAACCAACGGCATGGGCCGTCATTTGCAGCGCTACAGCCCGCTGGACACCTTGAACAAGGATAACGTCAAGAACCTGCTTCCGGCCTGGGCCTTCAGCCTCGGCGGCGAAAAGCAGCGCGGGCAGGAAACACAGCCGCTGATCTATGACGGGATGATGTATATCACCGGGTCATACTCGCGCCTTTATGCGATTGATCTGGAGACCGGCAAAGAGGTCTGGCAATACGACGCCCGCCTGCCCGAAGGCATTCTGCCCTGCTGCGACGTGGTCAACCGGGGTGCTGCCATCTATGGCGACAAGGTCATTTTCGGCACGCTGGACGCGCGGATTGTGGCGCTGAACAAAGACACGGGCGATGTGGTCTGGCGCGACAAGATCGCAGACTACAAAGCGGGCTATTCCTATACGGCGGCTCCGCTGATCGTGGACGGGCTGGTCATCACCGGCAACTCGGGCGGTGAGTTCGGCATCGTTGGCGCGGTTCAGGCGCGGGACGTCAATACCGGCGATCTGGTTTGGGAACGTCCAGTGATCGAAGGTCACATGGGCACGCTGAACGGCGAAGAAAGCACCATGACCGGTGAGCTGAACGCGACATGGCCCGGCGACATGTGGAAGACCGGTGGCGGCGCGACCTGGCTGGGCGGATCTTATGACGCGGATACCGATACGCTGGTCTTTGGCGCAGGCAACCCGGCCCCGTGGAATAGCTGGCTGCGCGATGCAGGTACACCGACCGAGGGCAACAAGGGTGACAACCTCTATGCTGCCAGCCGCATCGGGATCGACCCGAAAACCGGCGACATCAAATGGCATTTCCAGACCACCCCGCGCGAGGGTTGGGACTATGACGGCGTGAACGAGGTCGTCGCCTATACAGACCGTGAGGGGAACAAGCGCTATGCCACCGCCGACCGGAACGGGTATTTCTATGTCCTGAACCGTGAAGACGGCGCTTTTGTTTCGGCCACGCCATTCGTCAAGGACATCACCTGGTCAACGGGCGTGGATGAAACCGGTCGTCCGATCTTTGTCGAAGAAAACCGCCCCGGTGATCCTGCCTCGGCTGCGGATGGCAAGAAGGGTGAGGTGATCTTTGCCTCGCCGTCCTTCTTGGGCGGCAAGAACTGGATGCCGATGGCGTTCTCGCAGAATACCGGCAATTTCTATGTGCCTTCGAACGAATGGGGCATGGATATCTGGAACGAGCCGATCACCTACAAGAAAGGCGCTGCCTATCTGGGTGCGGGTTTTACCATCAAGCCGAACTATGAAGATCACATCGGCTCGCTCAAGGCGATCGACCCCGATACCGGCGAGTGGAAGTGGGAATACAAGAACGACGCTCCGCTGTGGTCTGGTGTGATGACCACTGCTGGCGGGCTTGTGTTCTTCGGCACCCCCGAAGGCGAGTTCATTGCGCTGGATGACGAAACCGGCGAGAAGCTGTGGTCGTTCCAGACCGGGTCCGGCATCGTTGGCCAGCCAGTGACTTGGGAACAGGACGGTGAGCAGTATGTCTCGATCATTTCCGGTTGGGGCGGCGCGGTTCCACTGTGGGGCGGAGAGGTGGCCAAGAAGGTCAACTATCTGAACCAGGGTGGTACCTTGTGGACCTTCAAACTGCCTAAAGAACTGGCGTCGGCGAACTGATCCGAAACCAGATGTATTCTGAACGCGCGCCTGATCCGGGCGCGCGTTTTTTTATTACGACCTTCCGCCAGTAGGCGACCTTCCTTTCAGTTGCTAGGATTTGCTAAATTGGGTCAACTTTTTGCAAAGGCCATTTCCTATGCTTGCAAATACCGCTGGACAGAGTGATTTCGAAATCGTTTTGATCATCGATGATCACCCTTTGTTTTGCGATGCACTCTCGATGACATTGCAAAGCGTCGCACATATCGGTGAAGTGCATACAGCCGACCGGCTTGAACAAGCTTTGGAGCTTGTCAAAGGTGGATTAAAGCCGGATGCGGTTTTGCTTGACTTGAACTTGCCAGATGTTGACGGGTTAGACGGCTTAATTCGTCTAAAGGCGGTGGCGAATGCGCCTGTAATCGTCGTATCGTCAATGACCGACAACAGGGTGATCAGCCAAGTGATTCACGCCGGCGCGTCGGGTTACGTTCCGAAACACAGCCAGCGGGATGTCTTCCGCACCGCGTTCGAAACCGTGCACGCAGGTAATGTGTTTCTGCCCGAAGGATGTGTGCTGATCAATCCGGACGACGAGAATGAACAAAGCGACGCCGTTGGTCGTCTGGCTACGTTAACCAATCAGCAATCGCGTATCCTTCAACTGATCTGTGAGGGTAAGTTGAACAAGCAGATTGCCTATGACCTTTCCATAGCTGAAACGACCGTCAAGGCGCATGTTACTGCAATCATGCGGAAATTGGGTGTTCAAAGCCGAACCCAGGCGGTTCTGATTGCCAAGAAAGCGTCCTTTGCCAGCGTCTTGCAAGAGCAGGGCTAACTTAATATCTTCAAATCTCGTCGTGCTTTAGGGAGGAGGCCCGATGGATCAAGCAGTCGGGTGGGCCGAGACCCATACCCGTGAGCCAGGCATCGTGAAGACGGCATTTGCGCATTATGATGCGGATGATGCGATTACTCAGCTTGCGTCTGCGCTCGGGGGAAGCGAGCACGCGCTTGTTGTTCTGTTTGTGACTTCAAAAGCAGATGCAGCGTCCGTAATTGCCGAAGCTGCTTCGGCCTTTGCGCCTGCGCCTGTGATCGGTTGCACGACTGCAGGCGAGTTGGCCGGGCAGGGCTATACGGAAGAGCAGATTGTTGCGATTGGCTTGCCTGCGTCTCATTTCGCGGTTCGAACGATCCTGGTGCCGAATCTCAACGATTTTTCCGCTCAGGACATCATTCATGAGATGATCCGAAACAGAAATGAGATGACGGAAGCAGACCCCGAGTGGCATCACGAATTCACATTTTTGCTTATCGACGGATTATCGACCAAGGAAGATGCCCTGACCTCTGAGTTGGCTGTGGGTTTGGGGCCGGTGCCGTTGTTTGGCGGGTCGGCCGGGGATGGGACGCAATTTGGTAATACATTCGTTCTGCAGGACGGCCTTGCGCGTGAAAATGCGGCTGTTCTGACCCAGGTGCGGACAAGCTGTCCGATCAAGGTATTCAAGACGGATCACCTTGTGCCCACGTCACAGCGCATGGTGGTCACCGATGCGGACCCTGCCAATCGGATCGTTCGTGAAATCAACGCGGAACCGGCTGCCCGTGAATATGCAAGAATATTGGGAAAAGACCCTGAGCAGTTGAATACTTTTACGTTCGCCGCACATCCCGTTGTTGTTCAGATTGGCGGCCAGCATCATGTGCGCGCCATTCAGCGCGTTGATGAAAACGGTGATCTCGTGTTCTTTTCAGCGATCGATGAGGGGCTTGTTCTGACGATGGCCGAGCCTATGAATATGGCAACCCATCTCGAGCAGGAGCTTGCGGCATTGACGCAACAAGAACAGCCCGATGCGATACTTGGGTGTGACTGCCTTCTGCGCAGGCTTGAGGCGCAGGAAAAACAGATGACGGGCAATTTGTCCAAAATTTTATCTGACAATCGTGTGGTCGGATTTTCCACCTATGGCGAACAATTCAATTCGATTCACGTAAACCAGACCCTGACCGGAGTGGCCATTTACCCCCCGGAAGATGCGCAGCATGATTGAAACCCTGATTAATCCTCAGGATCCGTTGGATCTTCAGAACGAAAAGCTTCTTAAGATAGCAGCCGCCTTGATGCGGCGGGTCGAGGAATCGACCGATGCTAGCGGCGCCGCCTACGCGCAGTTTCAGCGCGCTGCAACGCTTGAACAGGAAGTCCGGGCGCGTACGTTGGATTTGGAGCGCGCTCTGGAGTTGTTGAACGATTCCAATGCGCGGCTTGCGCAGGCTAACCAGGAAACCGAAGCCGCACGGGCCGATCTGGCCAATGCAATCGAAACCGTTCAGGAAGGGTTCGCGCTGTTCAACCTGGACGAGGAACTCGTTCTGTGTAACAGCCGTTTCGGTATGCATATGCCCGACATTCAGGGTCATTTGGTGCCTGGCCTTCATTTCACTCAGTATGTCGAACTGGCGAGTCAGTCCAAATTTCTGTCATTGCCCGAAGCGGTTTCGCCACAGGATTGGGCTCAGCGGCGCATGACGCGCCACGCCGATGACCACGTCGTCTTTAACGTACGCCTGAACGGCAACCGTTGGACGCAGATTTCCGAGCATCGGACGCCTGACGGTGGAACCGTTATCTTGCAGACCGACGTCACGGATATCATGCGGATCGAGCGGCAGGAGAGGGACCGGATACTGGACGACAAGGCCAGTCTGATCCGAGCAACGCTGGAGCATATTGATCAGGGCGTCTGTATATTTGACAGCAAGTTACGCCTGATCGGGTGGAACAACCGTGCCAGTGAATTGCTGGCCATACCCAACGCCCAGTTCCAGATGGGTGCGCAGTTCAAAACTCTGTTTGACCGGTTGAGTGCGACGATCAGATTCGCAGACGGAGTCAGCGCCACCGATCTTATGGCTTGGGTGAACCGCGAGACGGAACGACCACCCCTGAAATTCCAGATGCATTCGGGGCGTTTCAAAATCCTGTCCGTATTTGCGCAGGAAATGCCGGATCGTGGGTTCGTTATTTCGTTCACGGATGTCACGGCGGAACACAGGTCAGCCCAAGCTTTATATGAAGCGAAGGAATTGCTTGAGCAGAGAGTTGCATCGCGAACCGAGGAACTTGCTGACGCCCTGAACGAAGCAGAGCGGGCGAATTCCTCAAAATCGCGGTTTGTCGCGGCGGCAAGCCATGACTTGTTGCAACCTTTGTCGGCAGCGAAGCTGTACGTCGCCACCCTTGGTAGCGGGTTGAGCGAAGATGACGCCCAGAACGTCGCCGCCAAAGCCGAAAGCGCGTTAAGCAGTGTGGAACATATCCTTGAGGCATTGCTTGATATCTCAAAGCTGGATTCCGGACGCGCCACGGTTCATTTGTCTACGCTTTCGGTCAACGACATTTTCTCACAGCTTGAAGACTCATTCAGACCTGTCGCTCAGGCCAAGGGGTTGGAGTTGCGCTTTGTGCATACCGATGCCCTTGTACGAAGTGACGCCAGCTATCTTCGACGCATTCTCCAGAACCTTCTGTCAAATGCTATCCGGTACACCGAGAAGGGGAGGGTTTTGGTTGGTGCGCGCCGTCGCAAGACATCAATTGCGATCGAGGTTTGGGACACGGGCATTGGTATTCCTACTGAACAGCGCGACATTGTCTTTCAGGAGTTTCAGCGACTGGACTCTGACGCGAGTGCCGCCGAAGGGATGGGGTTGGGCCTGGCCATAGTTGAAAGAGCCTGCGGATTGCTTAAACACCCGATCAAGTTGTCCTCGCAGGTCGGACAAGGCACCATGTTTTCGGTAGAGGTTCCGCTTGCTACGTCAGAAAGCACTGCGCCGGATGCCTCGATCAATAAGCAGGCAACGGACACCAATACCCTGGCCAGCACCGTTACATTGCTGATCGAGAACGATGAGAATTTGCGCGGTGCCCTGACGATGACAATGGAGTCTTGGGGCGTCCAGGTCCTGGAATGTGCAAGCGAACAACAGGCTACCAACCTTCTGCGAGAGATCGGCATTTTACCGGACATAATCGTGGCGGACTATCAGTTGGATCACGACTTGAAGGGAACTGACGCCGTTCGTGCATTGATTAATGAGTTCGGAGATTTGCCTGCGTGTATTATCTCTGCAAACCGGTCAGCGGAATTGACGCAGGTGTGCAATGCAGAAGAGTATTCTTTGCTCCATAAGCCGATTGACGCGTTAAGCCTAAAGTCAGTTCTTGAAAGTGCGCGCGATACTTGAACCGCGTCTCCTTAAATTGTGAGGATAGGGGCGTTGGCTGATGTTTTTGGGCATAATATGAGTTATGTTAAATAATTCCCGACTACTCAGTTCACCGATACGTTTCCATCGGTTGACCCAAAAGGATTCATCTACCATCCTGATCTAACGTTGATTTCCGCGATGTGTCATTCTTAAAGTTGTTCTGATTAGGGTCCGCCACATGCCAAAAACCTCGCAGAAACAGTATTTGGTGGACACGCATCGCTCGCGCGACCCGCAACAGACACTGGGTATTGTTAAGCCATACCTAAAGGAAATGGGGATCACTCGGATCGCTAATTTGACGGGGCTGGACAGGATCGGGCTTCCGACCGTGATGGTGTCGCGCCCGAACTCGCGCTCAGTCGCCGTTTCGCTGGGCAAGGGGCTGTCGCTGGAGGCTGCTCAAGCCTCTGGCGTAATGGAGGCTATCGAGGCCTGGCATGCCGAGCGTCTGCAATTGCCACAGCGTCTGGCGCGTTATTCCGATTTGTGCGCGGATGATCTTGTTGTGGATGTCGAACGCCTTCCGCGCGTCACCGGCGGGAAATTTGACCCAAACCGCAATATGTTATGGGTTCAGGGACAGGAGTTGAACGGCAAGCTCAACTGTTGGGTCCCCTTGGAAATGGTCGATACGGACTACACCGCACCACCCAGCGCCGGGCAAGGTGCGTTTCCGCGAACCACGAATGGGTTGGCGTCGGGCAACAACGTAACCGAAGCAACATGTCACGCGATTTGCGAATTGATCGAACGGGATGCGACAACTCTTTGGCACCACAAAACTGCGGAAAACCGACTGGATCACGAAACGATTGACGACAAACGCTGTAAAAGTGCCCTTGGAATGTTCACCGCTGCGGGCTTAAAGGTTGGAATATGGAATACGACGTCAGATATTGGGATCGCCAGTTTCCGTTGTGTGATCTGTGAATCTGGTGCGCAGAATGGCCACATTGGGATTGGCGACGGGTGCCACCCAGACAGTTCTATCGCCCTTTTGCGCGCATTGACCGAGGCCGCGCAGACAAGGCTGACGTATATCTCGGGTGCAAGGGATGATCTGGACCCGGCTGAGTTCACGGATCAGGCCCAGTCGGATCGCAGCCAATATGTGCGGGACCTTATTGAACGCGCCGATCCAAGTCAGGCGTTCGCGGATTGTCCGTCCTATACCACCAGCTCATTTGACGAAGACCTCACGTTAATTCTTGGTCAACTGGGTTCTGTTGGCCTTTCACAAGCCGTCTGTGTTGACCTTTCGCGCCCTGAACTGGACATCGCTGTCGTTCGTGCTGTCGTGCCGGGGCTTGAGGCACCGCACGACGACCCAGACTATGTTCCTGGCGCAAGAGCCGTGGCTGCTATGAAAGACCGGGCATGAGTCTTGCCGTCTTCGTAGGCCCTACCCTGCCCCGTGATGCGCTGGATGAGTTTCCCGAGGTCAGAATACTGCCCCCTGTCCGGCAAGGCGACGTTTATCGGGTCGCCAAAGACCGCCCAAGTGCCATCGGTATCATTGATGGGTATTTTGAGGGCGTCCCCTCGGTCTGGCACAAGGAGATTCTTTGGGCGCTTGAACAAGGAATTCCGGTGTTTGGCAGCGCCAGCATGGGCGCTCTTAGGGCTGTCGAACTTGCTGACTTCGGGATGATCGGCGTTGGCCAGATTTTTGAGGACTATGTCGCAGGTGTTTTGCAGGATGATGACGAGGTCGCGGTTGTCCATAGCCCGGCAGAGCTTGGATACCAGTCCCTGAGTGTACCTATGGTTTCGGTCCGCGCCACGGTTTCCCGGGCTGAAACTGTTGGGGTCATCGAACCTGAAACTGCCGCAAGAATCATAGGTGCGGCCAAGGCCATTCATTACCGGGACCGCAATTGGCCTGATATCGAAAACGCGGTTACGGAACACGCCGGGACCGAAGGTTTTTTCAAATGGCTGCCAAAGGGTCAGGTTGACGCCAAAGCGGAAGATGCCAGAGCCATGCTGAGAATGATGTTCGACTATCTAAGCGATCCCCCTGCCCCGCAGAACTCAAACGTGCGTGCCGAACGGACATTGGTCTGGAAAACCCTGCGCAACCGTATTGATGCCGAAGCCACCGAAAGCGACGCGGTGATTGATGAACTACGCCTGACGCCAGAACTGTATTTCGATCTGCGCGCCCGCGCAGTTCTGAGACTGCTGGCGCAGGAAGAGGCTGATCGGGTCGACCTCAGCCCCGATCGCGAGGTTTTGCTCAGGCACATGTCAGATCATCGCAGCAGTACCGGGCTTACCCGCAAGGCTGACTTGATGCAGTGGCTGCGCACCAACGACCTGAACCCGGAACTGTACGAAGCGATGCTATCCGGAGCTGCACAGATTGATGCGGTGACCGAAGCCCGTAGCACCCGGCTGAATGCCCCCCTGCTGACCGAGCTAAAGCGCAGCGGGCGCTATGCGGATTTGCGTGACCGTGCCGATAAAAAGACCCAACTGGTCGCCCCCTCTGATCGCAAGATCAGTGCAGATCGGTTGCATATGCTGATCTGGTTTTTTGAAACAAACCTTGACCGCGATGTGCCAGATGATCTTGAATCCTACGCAGTTTCGCTTGGCTTGTCCGGGCGGGATGCTCTTTATGATTTGATAGAAGCAGAGTTTTTGTATTGCCATAGTGATACCGGATCAACGGCCTAAGACCGTTAAGGGGTCGTCGACCGGACACAGGAGGGCGCTTGATGGATTTGCCAGACTACAGCGACGCCGAAGAACCCGGCACCCGGTTTTTGCTGTTTCCCCAATCTCCGTTTCTGGAACCGAATGCCCAACTGGAATTGGTCGAGATTTCGGCACCGCAAGGAAGCATCGGACCGGGCCCATCGGGCCCAAGGATGTATACGGTCAATCCGGTTGGTAAAACGACGCCATATGGCGCAATCGTCCCCGGACCAAACGGACCGGGCATGTACCTGCCGCCCTGGGATGGATATTTCTATCCCCCCGCGATGCCCGATGAGTTTGGGAATTTCATCCATATTGACCCATCAGATCCGGCCTTTGAGGCGGCGCATCTATTTGGGTCGGCTCATTTCACCATGGACGTCTGGCAAGGGTATTTCGATCGCCCCATACCGTGGCATTTCGCGCGCGATTTTGATCGGCTGGAATTGTCGCTTCTGCCTAGTTTGGATAACGCACATATCGGCTGGGGGTTCCTTGAAACCGGTGGCACGCGGGAACATGGGGATGAATATCGCCCATACAGCCTGAACTTCGACGTTGTCGCTCATGAAATCGGTCACGCAATCATCTACAGCGTGATCGGAATGCCAACCGATGGCGATGCCGGGGGCGAGTATTACGGATTCCACGAATCTGCTGCGGACATGGTTGCGCTTCTTGCGTCCTTACATTTTGGATCGGTCGTGGACACGTTGCTGAAGAACACGCGGGGCAACCTTTACACGTTCAATCGGCTAAACCGATTTGCGGAACTTTCGGAAAACGCTCAGATACGAACGGCCGCCAATAACCGGTCTCTGTCCGAATTTGCGTCTGGCTGGTCCAGTGAGCATGACCTGTCTGAGCCATTGACCGGAGCTATGTTCGATATCTTCGTGGATATTTACCATGAACGATTGCTGCTGCACGGCCTGATAACGCCCGAAGAAGAAGACCTGTCTGATCAGTTGGAAGATTCCTCTGACTACAGCGCCGTGATGCAGGATATTTTCGATACCCGTTACGCTGAGAACCCCGATGGGTTTCGTATCGCGCTGCTTGAGGCGCGGGATTTTCTGGGCACTTATCTTGCAGATGCATGGGAACGGCTGGACGCTGATATGCTCAGCTACTTCGGGGTTGAAAAAGCTTTGCTGGCCGTGGATCAGGAAATCACCGGCGGTGCCTTTCAGCGCATCATTCAAGGTAACTTCAGAATGCGTGATATTGGCGTGACAACCGCAGGGCCGCAGTTGCCTGATCCTGACGAAGACAGCCACGCCAATTCTGTCCGCACGCAAGTTCCCGGATAGCGGTCAAAAATCCTTTATTTTGAAGTGGTTTTATGGCATGCAAACGTGGGATGATTATTGGAAATAATTTTCTCGAACTATGCGTTCGGGTTCAATTCAGGGGGAAAGATGAGGGCCTAAGCTCTGTCCACCCCACAATTGGGAGAGAATATTATGGCTGAATCCTTGCTTAGTTTTTCCGAAGTGTTGTTGTTTGGGCGTTTATTGAACGACTTGAAGGTCGCGAAATCCAAAATTGCGGCCCCAGATAAAACAGTCCGGCTTGTTGCTACGAAAAAGGTGAAGGTGAACAAGAATATCTCCATCGTAGACGGCACGATCGACGGTGAAGAGGTGGCGGCTGGCAACTTAGTTCTGGTTACTGGAAATCGTCCCAAAAAGAATGGTATTTACCAAGTAACAGTAGTTGACGAGAACTATAAGCTGGAAAACCAAGAAAGGATTGAAGAAGACGCGCTGGTGAAGGTCACGCATGGGGACCAATACGAAGACAGCTTCTGGCAGCAGACGCTGCCCACCCCTGCGGGTTTCGAAAAGCAAGAGTTCATTTTCCGCAAAGAACTGTCCGAAAAAATCGGCGCGAACAAGCAGCTCAAGGATCAGTATGGTAAAGACTCCCGATTGGCGCGTATCTACGGCTTCTCGTTTGAAGGCACGTATTATGAGCTGCCTGAACCCACCATTTTCCTGGTCCATGGAAAAGGCGAAAGCCCGACCGATGGAAACCGGCCCGGTGGCCTAGCATCCCGCGCTCCGAGTGATCCATCCCTGTCTGGTGTCGCTTCGGCTGACTATCAAATCTCGGACGACATCAGGGTCTGGGATTACGACAAGGCTGATTACACGATCCGTATGGACGTGATGACCGGCCAGTTCGAGCAAGTCCTGCTGGACATTTATTTCGGTTTTGACAGCCCGGCTGTCAGCGGTGCCAAGGTATCTGGCGCCAAAGTCAGCGGTGCAAAGGTGAGTGGCGCGAAAGTCAGCGGTGCAAAGGTATCAGGTGCCAAAGTCAGTGGCGCAAAGGTGCGTGGCGGCGACTAAGATCAAGCCAATATCTACAGAACAAGGGCACGTCAGGCGCGTGCCCTTTTTTCTGGATTATCAAAACCCAGCTTTTTTCAAGCCTTCTACAAAATGCTGGGTATCCTCTTCCAACCGATCCGGCTGTACCGTGGCCCATCGCGTAAGCGAGAAATTGGGATGTGCCGCGCGGTGCTTGTCAGTGATCTGACGCGCTAGGTCGGTTTGCCCCAGCTGGGCATAGCTTGCAGCCAGCATACGTTGACCTTCGGTTGGGTTGTTCATCTTGTTGACGGTCTCAATCACATCGTCATACCGTCTGAGATTGTAGTAGGCCCCACCCAAGTGCCACAGATACTGATCTGGGAAATAGGGGTTCAACCTCATGGCCTGCTGGATATGTGTGATCGCCGTTTCATTGTCTCCGTAATGTGCCAACGCATCCGCAAAATCCGAGTGCATGTCGGCGTCATTTGGGTTCAGTGCCAAGGCACGTTGATAGGACTGAATCGCGGCGTCATGTTCCTTTCGGTACAGGTGCACATACCCCAACTCGCCAAAACCGCGGGCATCCGTTGGATCCAGTTCGATTGCGCGCTGCGCAAGCGACAGCGCCTTGTCCAACGCGGAAGATGGATCTTCGGCCCAGGAATACCGCCAGTCTATGTTCAGCGTCCGTGACAAAGCTGCCGCCGCCCGGGCATAGCGCCCGTCCCGCTCTAGCGCGGATTGATAGAAATCCTGCGCCTTACGATTGTCGTTCCGCGTATACTTGAAGATGTGATGTTGACCCTGAAGAACCGAACCATACGCCTCAAGGTCGGCGGGCACTGCCTGAATCATACGCTGTTTTTCATGGGATTCGATCATTACGGCGGTGGCGGCAACAATGCATTCTGTAACTTCGTCGAGAATGTCGAAGATGTCGTCGATATTCCGATCGAACCGCTCGCCCCAGATAGTGCGTTCAGTATTGGCATCCACAAGTTCGGCGGTAATCCGAATGCGACTGGCGGACCGCCGGACACTACCACGCGCGATATATCGTACGTTCAGTCTCTGGGCTGCTTCCTTCGGTGGCATCGCCTGTGCCTTGAAGAAAAACGATGAGTTCCGGGCGATGATGAACAGGTTCCGGAACTTGGAAAGGTTCATGATAATGTCGTCGGTCAACCCCTCGGCAATCCAATTGTCGGACTCGTCCCCGTTATTGCTGGTGAATGGCAGGACAGCCACCGACGGTGTATCCGGCCGCTCCAGAATATCCATCGTCAGCTCGGGGCGCATCGTTCCTGCCATGGTCGCGCCAGCAACCTCGCTTCGGACGCAATAGGTTGAGATCGGAGAAACGATGTTCTTCAGTTGCTTTGGGCCCAGAAACTCATACCCATATCGCAGGCGGTTGCACACCTGGTCGTAAACGGCCGAGCTGACGTAAACACGCTCTGGTTCCGCTATTTCCTGAAGTCGGGCCGCAATGTTCACGTTATCGCCATGAATCCCGCGTTCGTCGATCAGGATTTCTCCTAGATGAACGCCCGCGCGAAATTTGATTCGCTGATTCTCGGATCGCGTGTGATTATGCTCGCTCGCGATCTGGTGCAGTTCCACACCAAATTCCACCGCGCTTGTGGCCGTTTCAAACAGTGCAAGAATGCCGTCACCGCGCACTTCAATCACGCGGCCATTATATTTTGCGCACGTGACTTCGAGCTTGGATAGTAATGATTTCAAAGCGTTATACGTGTCCAGTTCATTCTCGCTCATCAAGCGAGAATATCCGACAACGTCGGCGAACAGGACAGCCCCGAGCTTTTGTGTGATGGGAACGTTCAGATTGTTGGTGTCCACTGGCGTTTCTCATTTGGTAGGTTCTGCTGAAACCACTTGTTCAACTTATACCTAATTTCAAATATTTCGACTGCTTGGGTCATTCGGATGCCTTGGTCAGGAGCCCGCACCCTGAGGAGGCCATGACCAAGCGCCAGGTGCGCTTGTTCCAAAGGTCACTACGATGTCGTTGCTCAACTCTTGCGCAAGTGTTTCTCGATGTTTCATCCAATCTTGGTTCAGGACCCCTACCATGATCATGTCGTGGAATTTTCCGTCTGCGAACCATGCCTGCCGCATGGTTCCTTCGATCTGGCATCCGACCTTTGCCACCAAGTCCCGACTGCTTTGATTGTCCACGCGGTAATAGGACGTAAGGCGGTTCAAACCTAACTGCCGAAATGCAAAATCAATCAGCAAGGCTGTTGCGCGCAGCCCGATCCCAAGGCGTCGGGCGTTCTTCTCAACAAACATGGCAATGACCGCGTCACGGTTGACGGTTGATATTGCTTCGATCCCCGCCATCCCAAGCGCCTTACCATCACTGGATTCCACCACGAACCAGCATTTGCAGCGGTTGTCAGGGGAAAAGGCATCTTTCCAGATTTCTTCGGTTTGCGACTGGTTGAAGGGAATGCGCGATGTTCGGTCAAACAGCGCCAAATCTTCTACGTCCTGAAACCACGGCGCGATAACCTCCAGATCGGACTTTTCAACTGGGCGCAGCCTGAATGTTCCTGTCGTTTTGTCCTGCACTGTAAAAACCTTTGAATAAAATACAAAAAATGACTCTGGCGACAGTAGCACAAAAATTCTGCAAATACGAAGGCAGAAACATGTGGCAGGTAAGAAGCCCCTAAAGTCCTTAGATATCAAGATGAAACTCTGTTTGATCGGACTCAACGGGGCTATTGCGCCCTGCATTGGACTCCGAAAATTCAAATTCCGAACCGACATGCCCAACGGTACCCATGAGGCGAACTAGCGAGTCGGGAACGCTGCAAGTTGTAGATGAAATTCTTGCATCTGCCGCAAAACCGGACTGAAAGCCTATCGGTACTGGAATGCCCGGATGCAAAGGTGGGATGCACGGTTTCGCAACGCCGGTGATCTCGTGCGTGCCGCTTTGGGGCAAATTTGTGCACGGCGGGTTTGGGCCGCCAAGGATATTGGTTCTAGCCCTTGGCTTTCGTTGCTATTGTCATTCAGTGATGATCAGCGACCAAAAACCTTCATTTTCAACAGTCTCAAGCAGCTTCATTCTTGATTGGCTTGTGGCGTTGCAGGCCCTTTGTGAGCCGGATCAATTTGCTTCGTTGCTCGCCCGATCCGGCATCTCATATGGCGACAATGCTCCGTTGGGTCGAGTGACTCTGGAGCAGATCGTTCGCCTGTACCAACTGGCAGCTGTGGAAACCGGCGATGAGATGATGGGGCTCTGGTCGCGTCCAATAAGGCCACGTGCCTTGCAACACCTGCTGACATCGGTGCGCGAGTCAACCTCGCTGTCGTCGGCGCTTTACCGGTTTTCGACATTCTGGAACCTGTTGCTTGATGACTACCGGTTCGAGTTGGTCGATGCGGAGGATACCATAGCACTGCGCCTTGTGCCCCGGTCAGACGCCCTTGCGCAGCGCTTTGGCCATATGCTGATCCTTAAGCTTGCCCATGGGATTCTGTCTTGGCTGGCCCGGCGTGAGGTCGCCGTGGAGCGGGTCGATTTCGCATTTGAGCGCCCCTCTTTCGAAGAGGACTATGCCGTCATTTTCCCCGCGCCTGTCACGTTTGATGCAAATTCCACATCAATTCGCTTTGCCAAAGCTTCGCTGGGGCCGGTGAATACGCGCAGTACCGATGATCTGGATCGCTTCCTGGAAAATGCGCCGCGCGACTGGGTCTTTACGCATTCGCAAGAGCACACACAGTCTTTGCGTGTCCGCGCCTATCTGAACCAATCGAGCTGGCAGGACGCGCATTTGGCGGGGGCCGCCAAGGCGCTTGGCATGACGCCGCGCACTTTGATCCGTAAGTTGGACGCTGACGGAACGTCCTTTCAGGCCATCAAAGACGGGTTGCGCAGGGATATCGCAATTCGCCGCTTGCAAATTGGAGATGCAAGTATCGAGGTTATTGCTCAGGACGTTGGCTTTTCTTCCGCGGCAAGTTTCCACAAGGCGTTTCACAGGTGGACAGGGGCGACACCAAGCTCGTATCGGCAGCGGGCTCTACTCTAGGCAAAGATTTGTCACTTTTGGACAATCGGTTGTCACCGCGCGAGATGGAGTAGGTGTTAATTGTGCTGCTACCTAGCGGTCAAAGCACATCTTACTGCGTAAACCCGATTTGCTTCGCCCAATGGTGGTGGCGAGATTGGATATTTGCGTTCAACTGAAAGGACCAAGGCCATGTCGTCTGATCTTGAAACTCTCTTGTCCGCCGCGCGCGATCACGCCAGTGAAGTGATCCTGCCTAATGTTGATGCCTGGAACAAAAACGGGGCTTGGCCTCGCGCGGCCTCTGACAAGGCAGGTGCGGCTAGTCTGACTGGCCTTTACGCACCGAAAGAGTGGGGCGGACAGGGTTTGCCGCTGTCCGAGGGTATTCAGGTTTATGAACAATTGGGAACAGGCGATGGAGCTTACGCATTTGCGATTTCCATGCACAACATTTGTACTTTTGCAGGTTGTGGATACGGGACCGACGCGTTCAAAGAGGAATGGGCGCGCGATCTGACTTCAGGTCGCAAGCTTGCTAATTTCGCGCTGACAGAGCCGCAGTCCGGGTCTGATCCGATGAAGATGTACACCCGTGCAACAATCAACAGTGACGGCACCTGGACGATCAATGGCGCTAAGGCGTGGGTCAGCTTGGCGACTGAGGCCGATATCTACTTTACCGTTGTCAAAACCTCGGATGAGCCTGGTCATAAGGACATGGCCATGATCGCGATTCCGGCAGACGCGCCAGGTATCAGCTTTGGCCCAATTTATGATACACCATCCTATAACTTCCTGCCGATTTCCGAGATGTATTTAGACAACGTCGTGGTCAGCGAAGACAATATCATTCTTCCAATTGGCCAAGGCTTGCAGGGCTCATTGATGGCGATCGACATCGCAAGGGTTTCGATCGCTTCTGGGTGTTGTGGCCTGATGCAGGCCGCGCTGGATACTGCGCTGTCCTATTCAAAGAACCGCAAGATGTTTGGCGGCAAGAACCTCGACCTTGACGGCATTCAGTGGATGCTGGGAGAGGTGGCAACAGATCTCGAAGCGTCCAAGCTGCTTTACCGCAAGGCAGCCGAAGCCCTTGGCACCCCCGAGGGGCCACTTATGGCGGCACATGCCAAACGTTTTGTCCCCGACGCTGCAGTAAAAGCCGCGAACACCTGCACGCAGGTTCTGGGTGGGATGGGTCTTTTGCAGCCTTACGGGCTGGATCGACTATCACGCTTGGCGCAGATGCTGCGGATCGTTGACGGAACAACCGAAATCAGCCGCGTCGTGATTGGTAGAGCGCTGCAAAAACGTGCGGCTGGTCTGCCGGACCTTCCTGTGCCAAAGGGGTATGGCGAAACTGACAAAAACGATACATACCTAGCGGCGGAATAGTACGCCATACATACAGGAGCTTGGGCTATGCGCGCTGTCCTTTGTTCGAAATTTGAGGGCGCTGATGCGCTTGAACTTGGCGAAGCGCCAGAGCCTGTTCCAGCAGCCGATGAAGTTCTCATCGAGGTGCATGCCGCCGCCGTGAGTTTTATGGATAAGCTCATGGCGGAAGGTGGTTATCAACTGAGGCCAGAGTTGCCTTATGTCCCGGGAACGGACGCGGCAGGCATTGTCTTACAGGTCGGGAGCGAGGTCACCGACTTTAAACCAGGTGATCGTGTCGTCGGGCAAATGTGGCACGGCAGTTACGCGGAACGTGCTGTAACCAAACACTGGAAGTGCGCGAAAGTACCCGAAAGCGTCGACCTTACGGTCGCTTCGACCGTTTTGCACAACTACATGACAGCCTATCACGCTTTGGCCCAAAGATGCGCGCTGCAACCGGGTGAGAACCTGTTGGTCACGGGTGCCACTGGCGGGGTTGGACTTGCTGCCGTTGACATGGGGCGGATGCTTGGTGCGCGCGTCCTTGCAGGAACCGGTGACGCCGCCAAAATGAGTGCGCTGCAGGAGGCAGGCGCCGATGCAGTCGTCAATATGCGCGAAGGCGACCTGCGCCAACAGATCCAAGACCTTACAGACGGAAAAGGGTTGGATGTTTGCTTTGAGATGATAGGCGGAGACACCTTTGTAAAGATTGCCCGATCCATGCGGTGGGGCGGGCGCATCACGCCAATTGGGTTTGTGAGCGGGGAAATCCCAAACCTACCGATGAACCTGCCTCTGCTCAAAGGCTTCTCGGTGGTTGGAGTGTTCGAAGGTGCATGGGCCGAGAAGTTCCCTTCGGAAGCCAAGAATGCAGCAGACAAGATAATGAACTGGATTGCTGAAGGTGAACTGCGCCCACTTATTGATCGCGTCTTGAAGTTGGAGGATGCATCTGAAGCCTTCCGATCTCTCAATGAGCGTGAAGTGATCGGGCGTATTGTTCTGCAAATTTAGGTGCTCCACCCACTTTCCAAGTCTGGCTAATATACGTCGAGGATCGGATGGTTCGCCCTCGGTCGACGATCTACCGCGAATTGAAGAGCAATTCGTCAGGGACGAGGATTTGGTTCGAGCGGTTTGGTAACAGAACCGATTTGTTTCAGAGTCTCAACTTCCCTCGATGCGATGTGAGTTGGCAGAGTGCAAATAGTCTGCTCAGAATCTTTCCATCTTAGATTTGGATAGGACATGCGCCATGACGATCAAACGCCGCCAATTCATGAAGCTGGGACTTGCTTCAACAGCCGCACTCGCACTCGGAACTCCTGCTGCATTTGCCGGGGACAAGGAACGCACCGGCGGCCTGTCCGGGCGTCGTGGCTATAACGTGAAAGGGACGGTCTCGGTCACCGGTGATACCGTTACACTCAAAAGCGACTATGTCTTTGACCCCAGCAAGAACCCACCGGACATCAAGATCGGCTTCGGCAATGGTGAGACCTATGCCAATGGTTCAAAAATTCACGACAAGCTGACCGTCAAGAAGGGCGAAGCCTCGTTTAAAATCCCGACCGGGATCGACACATCCAAGTACAACGAGTTGTATATCTATTGTGAGAAGTTCACTGTGATCCTGGCGGTCGCCCCGCTGAGTTAAGCGGTCCTTGAAGGCATTGTAAAACCGCCCGCCAAGGTGGGCGGTTTTCGTCCTTTTACCCAGCACTCAGCGAGGGCAGGTTTGTACCGTCAGGACTCCTTTTTTGATTTGTCAGGTTGGGGGCAGGTCGGACTGGCGTTGTTAAGCGCCATTCTTTTTTTGCTGATGGTGCTTCTGGCACGTCGTGCCTTGCGCCCTTTCCCGATCTGGGTGCGATTATTCGGGGCGCTTTCCTTGTTTTGGTTGTTCGTGTGGCTGTCGCCGCAAATCTATTACATGTATTATCGGTTGGTCATTCCCGATCTGCCTTTGCAATGGGTGATCTGGCCGCCCCGCGACCCTTTCAAGCCATTGAAAATGCTGATTTTCTCGTATGAGCAGAACCTAAGCGCCCTCGGGCAGGGTATCCTTGGGTGGACGGTCATTCTGGCGGCCGTCCTGTCACGCAAGCAAGCGGGTCGATCAGAGGGTTAGCTCTGTTCCCTGGTTGGTTCGATCTGGTCGAAAATGGCTGAACATATCTGGTCCATTTCCAGCGCAAAGAAGTTTTTAGCAGCCGCCTCGTTTGGATGGTATGGGTCCTTAACCATGCCGCTCTTGTTCAGGCGGAAATAATGCTTGTTGCCTTGATTGGCCGCAACCGTTTCGGGGGTGGCACCGGGTACGAACGTGCACCGCAATCCCGTGACCTTGAACGCATCCATCAAATTCTTTTGCGCCCGCAGTCGCAGATCCACGATCTTCTTCTTGTAAGCGGGCGCTGTGGTCATGAAAATGCACGGCAGGTCGGGGGGCAGTTGCGCTTGCAGGCGTTCAACATCCCGTACGGCGGCTTCGGGGTTGTTGGCCCACCGCTTGGCCGAGTTGCCGAGAAAGGACATCAGGATCAGTTTTGGATCATAATACCCGTCCCGCAGCATCTCTTCGAGCGGTGAGGTTTTGGCCGCGCAGAACTGATATTCCTTTCCCTTGCCAATCTGCACATACTTGTTGCCGGTCTTGTTCACGAACCCGTACGCACCGGCGTTCACGTTCCATTTCGGGTCCACCTTGCAGATCGTGTCCTTTGCCCGCCCCGACCGGGCGGTCCACGAGTCGATTGAACTGGACCGGACACCTATCACCCCGACCCGCATTTCCCCAAGGCGTTCAAGGTGCTTTTTCTGCCGGGCATTGGGGTGGCAGTGGTCCTTGATATCGCTGAAAAACTCCAGGAAAGCCGGGCCCGAACCAAAGGATATCTGGCTGTCCCCGATAATCAGAATCTCGGGCGAGGTAAAATCCTCTGCGCTTGCCCCCAGAGTGGTGAAGGCCAAAGCGCAAACAGTTGCGACCATCTTTTTGAACACCTGCATATCCCCCCTGCAGTCTTTACCTCTACTTCACGGCCGAAAATACAGCGTTGCAGATTTCGGCCGTGTTAATGTCAAGAAAAGCCCGGACCGCAGCCCGGCTTGGATGGTGCGGGTCCTTGACCTTGCCCGCGTCGTTGCGCCGGAAATAAGCGGGCTGACCTTCAATCACGGCGCGTGTCTTGCGGTTGAACCCTTCAACCACGGCACATTGCGTTCCCGCCTGCCGCAAGGCGCGGGCTATCGCGGTTTGGGCCTTCATTCGTTTGTCGTTGGTCTTTTTCAGATAGAC
The DNA here is from genome assembly GCF_013034585.1 of Ruegeria sp. HKCCA5426. Lineage (NCBI taxonomy): Bacteria > Pseudomonadati > Pseudomonadota > Alphaproteobacteria > Rhodobacterales > Roseobacteraceae > Ruegeria > Ruegeria sp. HKCCA5426. Next base: position 108,439 of record NZ_WQGH01000011.1, on the reverse strand, counting down.
CGGCACGCTTGAGATGAAGATACATGGAATGTCGTCCGGAATTTGTTCCAGCGTGCGGCGGGCATCCTGTTGGGCCAAATCAGGAGAATTCGCCCAGCGATCGGATGAATTGCCCAGAAAGGTCAGAACCAGCAATTCGGGGCTGTAATACCCGTCGTCAAACATCGCCTGAAACGCGGTCTGATTGGGTTTGCAGAACTGATAGGCGTTGCCTTTGCCGATCTGAATGAACACCCGGTCAGGGTTGCCTTCGATACCATAGGCCCCGGCATTGACCCCGAATTTCTTGTCGACATCGCAAATCGCACCTTTTGCGGCCCCATTGGGCGTTGTCCATGACTGCAAGGATGTCGAGCGGACGCCAATCGCGGCAGTCTCGCGGTTGCCGAGATTACCCAGTGCCCTTTTGCGTTCAGGCGTCATCCTGCACCGATCCGCCAGCTCATCGAAGAACCTCAGGTACTCTTTGCCAGCCCCGAACGAAATCTGGCTGTCCCCTAGGATCAGAATATCCGGTTGCGCCACCGCAGGCTGTGCGCTTAGGGCTGAAACGGCGGCCAGCCAAAGTCCGAATACTGATGTTCTGAACAAAGTCACACAATCACCTTCAACAGTCGTTCCCGCAGCCGGACCATGCCCGGTCATTCGCGCCAGAATGCGGGATTGTGCAGTGTAATACCAATCAATACCTGGTTATTTCCACTGCGCCTGCCGTGATGATCTGGCTGGGGTTCTATGAGGGGGGAGGTGGGTGTCCGATTGGTCGGATTAAGGGACATGCCCATATTCCATGCCATTCACGAAGACCTGCAACTCTATGGTTACCAATGTTTCTGGGCAAAGCCGCTCGATAACAAAGGCAATGAAACTAAAGGCTATTGGATATTGTGGCGTCCTTTCGTATTTTGGATACAAAGTGGAAATGCCAGAGACCATCCCAATGCCAAAAACCCGCGCGATTCATCGCCAAAGTTTGCCTGATGTCATCACAAACGACCTGCGCGAGCGTATCCTGAGCGGAGAGATGGTGGAAGGTGAAACCATTCGGCAAGAAGCGTTGGCAGAGGAATATGACGTATCCCGCATGCCGATACGTGAGGCGCTCAAGCGGCTGGATGCCGAGGGCCTGGTCCAACTGACTAACAATCGGGGGGCTTGTGTGACAACTCACTCCCTTTCCGAAATCGGAGAGATTTTTGATCTGAGAATCCTGTTGGAAGTTGACCTTTTCAAACGGGCGATCCCCCAGATGACAGAGGCGGATTTCGTCATCTGCGAAGAGTTTTTGAACAAAATGGAAAAGTCCTATGAAACATATGACGTCGGGCGGTGGGGCAGTCTGAACTACGAGTATCACAGGGCGTTATATTCCGCCGCTGAGCGCGGGATTACCAACGAATTCCTGCAACGGGTCAATCTGCAATCTGACCGTTATGTGCGGATGCACCTGAGTGTGATGGAACAGCGAGAGCCAGCCAAAGCGGAGCACCGTCAGTTGTTGGCACTGGCGCGGTCGCGCAATGCAGAGGCTGCTTGCGCGCTGCTGACGAACCACATCCAGCGCACCAAGGAACAGTTGCTGGCTATGGTCATCGCGACCCGCAAAGCCGAAAGTTAATCTGAATAGTCAGCTCACAGGACACTGACGGGCCACTTGGAGCGACCCGTTAATCCAACACGTTCCGTGAACCAGTCAAGTGTCAGCGGCCTATGATTGTAAGATCTTTGGGAAAACTGGTCAGCGACCGACAACCATCCTCGGTCACAAGAACATCATCTTCGACCCGAACACCAAAATTGCCCAGATCATACAGGCCCGGTTCGTTGGTCCAGACCATGCCCGGCAGGATTTTCTGGTGGTTCCCGCGCATGATATATGGCGCTTCGTGGACGTCGCGACCCAGACCATGACCCGTCTTGGTGCGAATCCGGTTGGCATAGGGCGAAGCCTCGAGCACATTTGTAACTGCGTCGTCGATGTCATGGGCGCTCGCGCCGGGGCAACAGGCCTTGAACCCTTCGAGGTTCGCGCGAAGGACTGTGTCGTAAACCGCCCTACCCTCGTCCGAAACCTCGCCAACAAAGAATGTACGCGTGATATCCGCCGCAAAACCGTTTTTGCGCGCGCCAAAGTCAAAGAGTAGCGCATCGCCGGGTTTGATCTGATAATCCGCGCGGGCTTTGCCGTGTGGTTGAGCCGAGTTGTCTCCGGCGGCGACAATCGGCGCAAAAGCCAACGACGCGGCGCCTTCAGCAAACAGCGCCTGGATCAACGCCTGTTCGATCTGTTTCTCGGTTTGCCCGACGCGAACCTCTGAAATCACACGTTCCAGCGCGCGTTCCGAGATATCAATTGCAGCCTGCAAAGCGGCAATATCGGCGTCGGTCTTGATGATCCGCAAACCGGAAATCTCGCGCTCGGCATCTACGATTTGCAAGTCGGGCATCGCATTGGTCAGGGCCTTGGACACGAAAACCCGCATCACTTGCCCTTCAACGGCAAGTGACCTCAGGGGCATATGAGCGGCCAATGAAGCAAAGGCGCTGTCATAGCCCTTTTGGTCCATCCAGTCGAAGACGGCCCCCTCAAAACCGACCAATTCCCACGTTCCCAGTTCCAGATTGGGCACAATCGCGGCAGGCGTGCCCTCAGCCGGGATTACGACCACAAAGGGTCGTTCGTGGCTCATGAAGGGTTTGCCCAATGCGCGGGTGAAATTAGGGCCCGGTACAAGGGCAATGGCATCTACTGACATTTCCCTTGCCAGTTTACTGTATTCCGACAAATTCGGCATGTGCGCCGACCTCCCAAGATAGTAAGGCCGAGCCGCCGTATCGGGCAGCCCTTGCCAATAATCTGCAACTGTTGGGACACTTACACCATGGAAGATGTAACTGCCCAGAGGGTGTGTTTTGGACCCGTACCCAAAGTGCCCATGGTTAAAACTCAATACCGAGCCAGATAGCGACCACCACGCAATTGCCCAAATATTGGGCGTAAGATTTGGGTTTGACGCGCATTTGGCCAGAATGGATTTACTTCCGATGGTCACGGATTTTTACTTCCACTCAATGAAAGAACGAATTGATCGCCCTTCCCCATGACCGCCGACCCAAAATTGCTGGTTTTCTCTGATCTCGACGGGACGCTGCTGGATCATCACAACTATAGTTGGGCGGCTGCTCAGCCGGGACTTCAACGCTTGTCGGAAATCGGCGCGGGGCTTGTATTGGCCAGCAGCAAAACAGCGGCAGAGATTGCACCGCTGCAGCAGGAACTTGATGTTACGCGAATGCCGGCAATTGTCGAAAATGGGGCGGGTATCCTGTGGCCCGATGCGCCCGATATTGAAGGTGACCATTATCAGGACTTGCGCACGGCGCTTTCCCAACTGCCCACGGGATTTGTCGGGTTTGGCGATATGTCCGATCAGGATGTGGCAGATGCGACGGGGCTCAACCCCGTTCAAGCCGCCCGTGCTCGAACGCGGAAATTCAGCGAGCCCGGGCTGTGGACGGGCACGGAGGCCGAGTTGGACCACTTCGTAGCACAAGCGCGCAACATGAGTCTTTTTGCCCGTCGCGGGGGGCGGTTCCTGACCGTATCCTTCGGCAAAACCAAGGCGGACGCCTTAAGGGAAGTTGTTCAGCAGCTAAGACCAAGCCGATCAATCGCCTTGGGTGACGCGCCAAATGACATCGAAATGCTAATGGCTGCGGATCAAGGCGTCGTGGTTGCAAATCCGGATGGGCCGGGCATTCCGCCTTTTCCACCTCATATCGAACCACGCATATTCAGGACAGACAGCAACGGTCCCCAAGGTTGGTCGGAGGCAATCCTGACCCTGACTGCAGTGTTCTGACAAAAACAAGGCGAACGACATGGCAGACTTCCATCAGAACGGAAATATAACGACGCTGCACAATTTGCGCAGCAGACCCAGTGGTCACCTGTCGCATGAGATTTCGGTCTTTGCACAGACCCGCAAGATCACCCTGATCCTTCCGTGTCTTTATTCCGAGCTGGAGGGGCCGGCCCTCGCTGGTATCCTCAAGGAACTGTCGCAGGTCCCGTATCTTCACCGCGTCATCATCGGCCTGGACCAAGCGGATGAAGAACAGTACCGCAAAGCCCGTGCGTTCTTTGCCGACTTGCCGCAAAACCACGCTGTTATCTGGAATGACAGCCCTCGTCTGACGCATCTTCAGGAACATCTGAAAGCCTTGGGCCTTGCGCCGCAGGAACCCGGCAAGGGTAAGAATGTCTGGTCTTGCATCGGCTATCTTCTGGCCTGCGCGGACAGTTCCGTTATGGCGATTCACGATTGCGACATTGTCACGTATAACCGCGAGATGCTGGATCGACTGGTTTATCCGGTGGTCAACCCGACCTTTCCGTTTCAGATGGCCAAAGGGTTTTACCCCCGTATCGGGTCTGGCAAGCTGAACGGTCGTGTGACGCGCCTTCTGGTCAGTCCGCTGCTGATCGCGTTGAAAAAGGTAATCGGGGACCGCGATTACCTCGATTATCTGCGCAGCTTCCGCTATCCACTGTCGGGTGAGTTTGCAATTCGCACCCCTACCCTGCCCGATTTGCGCATTCCTTCCGACTGGGGGCTTGAGATCGGAGTGCTGTCCGAAGCGTGGCGAAATCTGGCCCCGAAATCCGTCTGTCAGGTCGAAATTGTCGACAATTATGACCACAAACATCAGGAGCTGTCCCCTGAGGACGCAAATCGTGGCCTGTCGCGCATGTCCACCGATATCTGCAAGGCGATCTTCCGCAAACTGGCCGCCGACGGAACGGTGTTCACGCCCAATACCTTCCGTACACTCAAGGCGACCTATTACCGCTCGGCGCTGGACTTGCTCGAAGGGTATTACACCGACGCCAAGATGAATGGGTTGGAATTGGACCGCCACAAGGAAGAGAAATCCATCGAACTGTTCGCCGAAAATATCATTCGCGCCGGGCAGGTGTTTCTGGACAACCCGCACGAGACGCCGTTCATTCCCACATGGAACAGGGTCCATTCGGCTGATCCTGAATTCCTGCTGCGCCTCAAGGCGGCGGTGTCCGACGACCTGGACGAATTCAGCCCGCGTTCGTGATCCAGCGGCACTGATACGGGGCCAGCACAATATCGGGGCCGTTGGTGGCCAGGATTTCTCCAGTCAGGGCATCCGTCCAGGTTTCCTCGGCAATCATGTTGATCTCGGCAGGGCTGACGTGGACCTGCTCGGCCGAGACGTTATGCAGCGCAAAGATCGACTGGCTGCGATCCAGACTTTGCCGCCAGATGCCAAAGACGTGATCATCCAACCGCAGGGTGAATTGCGTGGCGTTCGGGTGAAAGGCCGCCTGTTGCGCCCGCAGGCGCAGACGTTTGGACAATTCGGACAGCACCAGCGCCTGATTTGACCCCGGATCGGCCAGCCTTGCCAGCAGGTCAGGGTAATGCCAGCGATGCCGGTTGATTGCCCGGTTCATGCCCCGCCGCGCAACAGCCTCGTGATCATTGGGTGTGGCCAGCAGGGAATGGATGTAAAAGGCCGGTATCCCTTCCAAAGACATCACGATGGTCTGTGAACAGATGAACCGCGCCAGATGGTACTGATCGGGGCCTTGAAATGTCTCGGCCATGGCTTCGAAATAGCCGCAGTTCAACTCATAGGGTTCTTCGCGCCCGTCAGGCAGCGCGCGCATCGAAACCAGCCCGCCAATGCGGCGCACCGTGTCGATCATACGCTCTTTTTCGTCGGGCGGCAGCAATCCCTCGGCCGGACGCATCCCGATCCCATCGTGGCTGGCGGTGAAATTCAGATACGCGCAGCCCAACTGGGCCGGAGGCATCGCGGCTTGCCATTCGCTCAGATATTGCGCTGTGCCTGACTGCATTGCGTGCAGGATCAAAGGGGGCAGCGGGAAATTGTAAACGGCGTGCGCCTCGTTCCGGTTGCCGAAGTAACTCAGATTCTCGGTCCGCGGGACGTTTGTTTCGGTCAGCAGTACAAGTGTTTCAGTTGCATAGTCGCACAGCAACCTGAGAAGCTGCACGATCGCATGGGTTTGTGGCAAGTGAATGCAGTTGGTGCCGATTTCCTTCCAGATGAAAGCCACCGCATCCAGTCGCAATATCCGCACGCCTTTGTCGATATGCAGACGGATAATCCGCAACATCTCGACCAAAACCTCGGGGTTCGAGAAATCCAGATCGACCTGATCGTGGCTGAACGTGCACCAGACGTATTTCTCACCCTCGCTGGTATCCACTTGCCGCAGCAACGGCGTGGTGCGGGGGCGCACAACCTCGGACAGATCATCTTCGGGTGACGCTTCAAAAAAGAACCGGTCGTGCGGGGATTTGCCCTGAAGGTAGTTGGTGAACCACGCGCCCTGGCTTGAGACATGATTCAACACGAGATCGGACATCAGATGAAAATCGTCCGCGATACGCGTGATATCCGTCCAGTCACCAAGCTGAGTGCTGACGCTATAGTAATCGGAAACAGCGAACCCGTCGTCCGAAGTGAAGGGAAAAAACGGTAAGACGTGAACGCCGTTGACCACCCCGGTCAGGTGTCGAACGAGAAAATCGTGTAACAGGTCCAGGGGTTTGTGCGCCTGATCTTCGATCGAGTTACCATAGGTTATCAGGACGCTGTCTTTCTCTGACCACAACTTATTGCCGGGCTTGCGGCCTTGTTTGCGCCTGTGCGTATTGGATGGCCAAAAGGCATCGGATACCTGTCGCGCCAATTCCGATTGATCATGGTCAGGGTAGATCTGAACAAGCAGGTCATTCAGGCGCCGGGAGAAGCTGGTATTATCACTGGTCAAGAGTCACAGGCCCTTCGCTGCATCCGCCTGATGGTTTTCCAGAACGGTCAGCCTGTCAAACCGAACGGCGGTTCTTTGACTCAACCTGCACCACCTTGCACATTTTTTGGACATGTAACCGGTGACAGAAGGCTCACACAGCGTAGCGGGTCATGAACATATCAACTGCCTGCCGCGCCACTTCGTCGATTTCAGACTGGGAAAAGCTATTCTGAATGCCAAATGCGGCACGGGCCCAGATGCGCACTTTACAAAGCTCTGAGAATTGTTCTGCGGCGATCTGCAAATCGTCGATGGCAAGCTCGCCTTGATTAACGGCCTTCCTAAAGTATTCCACCAAGTGCCGGACGCCGTTTTGCGGACCGGCCTCATAAAATGCTTGACCCAATTCCGGGAACCTGTCGCGTTCGGCCACGCAAATGCGGAAAACCTGCTGCGCAAACTCGGACACCAGAAAAGTAGTTAGTTGGGTTGCAGCTACAGTCAGCACCTCGCGCACTGGTTTGGAATCGTCGATCATCGACAAGACGTTTTCAGCCATCCGGCTGCATTCGGTATGAGCAACTTCCATGAACAAAAGGCGTTTGTCAGGAAAGTAGCTGTACAAGGTCGCCTTTGAGACACCAGCCGCGCGTGCGATATCGTCCACACTTGCGCCTTCGAAACCATCTGCCATGAATACTTCACGGGCACCGCGTACCACTTGATCGAATTTGCGACCTGTACGCAGAATGGTGGCTGACTCGGGCATTGTTTCTCCTTGGCTGCAGGTTCCAAGTTTATAAACCGTTCAGTTCAGATTCAACGATTCTCGCAGAAACTCCCTTGGGTGAACTACCGGACCCGCTTTGGGCAAGCGGGCTTGCCGCCAGTTCAAACCGTGCTAACACTCTGGCCATGGTCGATATCTTTCTGCGCACACTTCCTTTCTTTGCGATCATCGGCCTTGGATATTGGGCCGGGCGCAGCCGTTTTTTCTCGGAAGATGCAACAGCGTATCTAACAAAATTTGTCTTCTATTTTGCGTTGTCGGCGATGCTGTTCAGATTTGCCGCCACGCTTCCGTTTGCTGAAATCTTCAATGCGAAGCTGGTGCTGGGATACCTTCTGGGCACCTTCGCCGTCTATGCGCTGGCAACATTCGTTGCCTGGATCAGGGGCTTGGACATCCCCACTTCGGCGGTCGAAGCACAGTGTGCCGCCATTGGCAATGTTGGTTTTTTGGGCCTGCCGATGCTGGCGCTTCTGTTCACCGAGGCCGCAATCGGGCCGGTTATGTTGGTCCTCACAGTGGATCTTGTTGTCTTTTCGTCGTTGATCGTCATCTTGATCAACGGAGGGCGGGATGGGCGGCTGACCCCGTCTACGTTTCGGTTGATTGCTGTCGGGCTGATAAAGAACCCCATGATCGTTTCGATCTCGGCCGGGATGCTGTGGTCTGCGTTTCAAGTCCCGGTCCCAGTACCACTGAACGACTTTCTGACAATTTTGGGTGGTGCCGCGACGCCCGGAGCCCTGTTTGCAATTGGCGCGTCATTGGCCAGCAAGTCGGCGGAACGCGTGCAAATCGCGGGTTGGCTCAGCTTTTGCAAACTGGTGGTACATCCTGCCTGTGTCGCAATCGTCCTGATTTGGGTGATCCCCGTCGCGACATTTCCTGCGTCAATAGCCATCGCTGCGGCCGCTCTGCCGGTCGCGGGCAACGTTTATATGCTGGCCGCACATTACGGCATTGCGCCGCACAGGGCATCGGCGGCAATCCTTCTGTCTACTGCCGCAAGTATTCTGACTGTACCCGTCGTGATTGCGTGGGTGGGAACGCTTTAGGTTTCTGCGCTTCGAATTATCCCCTTAACCCGTCGCGCACAGGCTTTACGCAGCGGCTTGGTAAGGGTAGCCATGGCCCGAACCTAACGTAAGGACACGAGCCAGATGGAAACCCTTTCGGAAAGCGCCTGTTTCGGGGGCGTGCAAGGCGTCTATCGCCATACCTCCTCCGCGTGTAACTGCGACATGACCTTTGGCTTGTTCTTGCCCGCTGAAGCAAAAGACGGACCCGTCCCTGTACTGTGGTATCTGTCCGGGCTTACATGCACCCATGAAAACGCAATGACAAAGGCCGGGGCGCAGGCGTGGGCGGCTGAACAGGGAATTGCGGTCGTGTTTCCCGATACTTCGCCGCGCGGTGAAGCCGTGGCTGATCACGAGGATTACGATCTGGGTCAGGGCGCCGGGTTTTATGTCAACGCGACGCAAACCCCATGGGCCCCCCACTTTAACATGTGGGATTATGTGGCCGAGGAACTGCCCGCGCTGCTGGCAGAACATTTCGCGATTGATATGGATCGTCAGGCCATCACTGGGCATTCCATGGGTGGCCATGGTGCGCTGACGCTGGCGATGAACTTGCCGGGGCGGTACCGTTCAGTTTCGGCCTTTGCGCCGATCTCGAATCCGACGGGGGCGGATTGGGGCCGCAAACAACTGGCCGCCTATCTAGGGGATGATGAGGGCGCCTGGGCCAAGCATGATGCCTCGCTGATGATGAAGGAAAAGGGTTTTGACGGACCTGTCTTGATCGACACCGGGGCCAGTGACCAGTTCATTGACCTGCTGCGCCCCGAGGCCCTGGCAGAGGCCATTGCAGAGCGTCGCCAGCAGGCCACCTATCGCCTTCAGCCGGGCTATGATCATTCGTATTTCTTTGTATCGACCTTCATGGAAGATCACATCACCTTTCACGCCGAGGCGCTGTACGGAGACTGAGGCATGAGCGACTTTGATTACGACCTGATCATCATCGGGTCTGGCCCCTCGGGGCGGTCGGCAGCGATTCAGGCGGGTAAGCTGAAACGCCGGGTGCTGGTGATCGACCGAAAGGATCGGTTCGGCGGCGTGTCAGTACATACCGGTACGATCCCGTCAAAAACCCTGCGTGAAACGGTTCTGAACCTGTCGGGCTGGCGCGAGCGCAGCTTTTATGGCCGCTCGTACCGGGTGAAGGATCAGATCCGCGCCGACGACCTCAAGGCGCGTCTGCACATGACGCTGGATCATGAAGTTGACGTTCTGGAACATCAGTTCAACCGAAACCACGTGGAAACCCTGAATGGGCTGGCGCGATTTGTCGGCCCGCATGAGGTTGAGGTTGCGACCGACGCTGGTGACACGACCCGCCTGACCGCCGCAAAGTTTCTGATCGCGACCGGGACCAAAACTTACCGCCCCGACTATGTGCCATTTAATGGCAAGACCGTGGTCGATGGGGATGACTTCCTTGAAATGGCCGAAATCCCAAGGTCGCTTTGCGTGATTGGCGCAGGTGTGATTGGGGTGGAATATGCCACCATGTTTTCGGCGCTGGACGTGCGGGTTACGCTGATCGAACCGCGCGACACGTTTCTGGATTTCATCGACAGCCGCCTGATCCACGATTTCACTCACCAGATCCGCGAGAACGGCGTGGACCTGCGTCTGGGTTCCGCGGTCGAAAAGATCGAAGACGCAGGAGGCCATGTCGAGGTGACTTTGGCCAATGGGCGTCACGTGCGGTCCGAGATGCTGCTATTTGCGGCTGGCCGAATGGGTGCGACCTCGGCCCTGAACTTGTCGGCCGTGGGGCTTGAGACAGACCACCGCAACCGGATCAACGTGGACCGCAAAACCTATCAGACTGCCGTGCCACATATCTATGCGACGGGCGACGTGATCGGGCATCCTTCGCTGGCATCGACATCGCTGCAGCAGGGCCGCGTCGCCGCGTGTCACGCCTTGGAGACCCCTACCCTCCCAGAAAGCCCGTGGTATCCCTATGGCATCTATTCGGTGCCCGAGATTTCCACCTGCGGCATGTCCGAGGAAGAACTGCAGGAGCGCGGCATCCCATACGAGGTCGGCGTGGCACGATTCCGCGAAACCTCTCGCGGGCATATCATGGGCTTGGAACATGGTATGCTGAAGATGCTGTTCTCGCTAAAAACCCGGCGGGTTCTTGGCGTGCAGATTGTCGGCGAAGGCGCGACCGAACTGATCCACATCGCGCAGGCGGTGCTGAACCTGAAGGGAACGGTGGATTACTTCGTACAGAATACGTTCAACTATCCGACGCTGGCCGAGGCGTACAAAATCGCAGGTCTGGATGCTTTCAACCGAATGCCCATTCCGGATGAGTTCAAGGTGCGCAAGACATCAGCCGAAAAAAAGGCGAAGAAGGCGTGACGACGCTGTTCATCGACGCCGACGCCTGTCCGGTTAAAGCCGAGGCTGAACGCGTCGCTACGCGGCACAAGGTGCAGATGGCTCTTGTCTCCAATGGTGGCTTGCGGCCTTCGGCCAATCCACTGGTGCAAGTTGTTATCGTATCTGAGGGTGCGGATGAGGCCGATAAGTGGATCGCTGAACGTTGTGGCGCAGGCGATGTTGTTGTCACGTCCGATATCCCGCTTGCCGCGAAATGTGTTGAAGCTGGCGCGCGCGTATTACGCCCCAACGGCGAAGCGTTCACCGCAGCCAATATTGGGCAACAACTGGCTATGCGTGACCTGATGGCAGACCTTCGCGCCGCCAATCCGCTTGGTGCAGGTGGTGGCGGCAAACCCTTTGGCAAAGCCGACAGATCGCGGTTTCTGGACGCGCTGGAACGGGAATTGAGGGCAGCGCAAGAAGCATAGTCCTCGCGCCGGAGGGCGTTTTGCGCTGCGGTTGGGTCTTGTCAATCGGCGCCTGGCTTGATTCAGTCGGCGCCGACATAAACCTTCAGAACAGGTGTGCTCATGGCGGTTGAAGCCGTAGTTTTTGACATCGGAAATGTCCTTATCGAATGGCAGCCCGAACGTTACTACGACAAGGTGATCGGCGAAGACCGTCGCCGGGCCATGTTTGAAGAAGTCGATCTACATGGAATGAACGACCTTGTGGATCAAGGACATCACTTCACGGACACGATCTATGACTGGGCCGAGAAATACCCCAAGTGGCGCGAAGAAATCCGGATGTGGCACGATAAGTGGATCGAACTGGCCGCGCCCGAAATTCCGCATTCGGTCCGTTTACAGCGTGCTTTGCGGGGAAAAGGCGTGCCAGTTTTTGCTCTGACCAATTTTGGAGTACAGAATTTTGACTATGCGACAACGGTCTACCCATTTCTGAACGAGTTCGACAGGCACTATGTTTCGGGCAGGCTGCAAGCGGTCAAACCACACGTCCCTATCTACCAAATGGTCGAAGAAGACTGCGGCCTTTCACCCGATACTTTGTTGTTCACCGATGATCGCCTTGAAAACATTGAAACGGCGCATTCACGTGGATGGCAGACGCACCACTTTGAGGGCGCGCAGGGGTGGGCTGATCGCCTTGTTAAAGAAGGACTGTTGATGCCCGAAGAAGCCGTCTAGCTCAGGCGGGGACTGCATCCCTGTTTTCACGTATCGGCAGGTGAACGATTGCGCTGAATGCCCCGATTGCGACCCCAATCCACCAAACCAGCGTGTAATCGCCATATTGGTCATAAAGGCGTCCCCCAAGCCAAATACCCAGAAAACTGCCAAGCTGGTGGCTGAAAAAGATAATCCCGTAAAGGGTGCCCATGTAGCGCAGACCGTAAAGATGCGCGACCAGACCCGAGGTCAGCGGCACGGTTGCGAGCCAAAGCGAACCCATGACCAACGAAAAGACAACCACGGAAAGTGGTGTGATCGGAAAGATAATGAAGGCTGCGGCCGCAAAAGTTCGCGCGGTGTAGACGGACGCCAGAAGGTATTTCTTGGGATAGCGACTTCCGGCCCATCCCGCCAGCAAGGTCCCTCCGATATTCGCCAGACCAATCAAAGAGATGGACACGGCCCCCAGCGCCGATGTCGTTGTGATGCCAATGGAATGTAAAATACCCCCCGACATGATCGGGCCGCACATCTCGGTCACGAAGGCAGGGAAATGGGCTGTCACAAACCCAAGCTGATACCCGCAGCTAAAGAATCCAAGAAAAATGAGGGTGTAGGAAGGATCGCGAAGGGCCCGCCCCAATATTTCCCCCATGCTTTCCTGTAATTCTGCCTTCGACACCGTTTGCGGTGCCCGCATGAAAGGCAGCGTCAAAATCAATGCAAGAATCGCGATGGCGAAGACTATAAATACCTGCTGCCAAGGAAGAAATGTCAGCATCCATTCGGCTGCCGGAGCACCAATTATCTGCCCACAACTGCCGGCGGCGGTTACCAAGGCAAGAGACATTGACCGGTTTTCATCCGAAGAGGCACGACCAACGACGGCAAGCACAAGGCCAAATCCCGTCCCGGCAATGCCGAACCCAACAAGCCATGCATACATCTGATGTTCAAGCGGCGTCACCGACCACGCTGACAGTACCATGCCAGCGGCATAAGTCAGTGCCCCCAACACGATGGCACGCCGGTCGCCAGTTTTTTCCGCAATAGCGCCAAATATGGGCTGTCCGATTCCCCATGCCAGATTCTGAATCGCGATAGCCATCGAAAAATCTGTGCGCAGCCATCCGAACTCTTGTTCAATCGGGATCTGGAACACACCAAATGACGCGCGCACGGCGAAACTGACCGTCACGATAATACAACCGACGATCAGGATAGGATTCAGACGGCGCGGTGGCTGGGGCATTGAAACCTCATGACATTGGAAGGCAGACGCTAAATCAAAATTTAGTCCGGTCAATTCAGAAGTTTTGGGGCCGTAGATAAGCAAAATTGATGCAGGGCAGGTCTGGCTGCTTTTCAATGCGCGATGCAGAGGGTATGCCTCGGGCTATGACGGATTTGATTTCGCTTTATGAGGCTCGCGTCGCAGATGGAACCCTCACACGGGATGACGCGCAAGAGGCAGTTCTACCGCATTTTGAACGCATCCGCTCAGCGTTGGCGAAACCGGTAAAGCGCGGTTTGTTTCGCAAGCCACCCCCGCCGCCTAAAGGATTGTATCTGTGGGGCGGCGTTGGGCGCGGCAAGTCCATGTTGATGGACATGTTCGTCGACGCCCTTGACGGTATTCCGGCAAGACGCGTGCATTTTCATGCCTTCATGCAGGAAATTCATGCCGGTATGCACAAGGCCAGAAACGATGGTGTTGAAGATGCCTTGGCCCCAGTTGCGGACGCCGTGGTCAAGTCGGTTCGGTTGCTGGCATTTGATGAAATGCAGATCACGGATATCACGGATGCCATGATCGTTGGGCGTCTGTTCGATCTGCTGCACGCAGGTGGGGTTGTCGTGATCACGACGTCGAACCGTCACCCCGACGACTTGTACAAGGATGGATTGAACCGGCAACTCTTCCTGCCGTTCATTGCCCATATCAAGGAACTGCTGCAGGTGTGGGAGCTGATCTCGCCAACGGATTATCGCCAAAACCGTTTGGAAGGTGCGCCTGTCTATTTCTCACCCATTGGACCTGAAGCACGGCAGAACATCCGCTCGGTCTGGAACGACCTGTCCGGCGGCGTTGCAGATCCGTTGATATTGCAGGTCAATAGCCGTGCGGTTGAGTTACCTGAGTTTCGGAATGGTGTTGCACGGGCCAGCTTCTATGATCTTTGTGGTCGGATGCTGGGGCCTGCGGATTATCTTGCCATCGCAGAGGCGGTCAAGGTTCTTGTGCTAGAGGATATCCCCCGTCTGTCGCGGAACAACTTTAACGAAGCCAAGCGCTTTGTGACGTTGATTGATGCGTTGTACGAGGCCAAAGTGCGGCTGATCTGCTCGGCAGCGGCTGAGCCGGAGATGCTGTATGTCGAAGGTGAAGGCACCTTTGAATTTGAGCGTACCGCGTCACGTCTGCGGGAAATGCAGGATCAGGATTGGGGGAATTAGGGGGCTCTGCCCCCGCCGCGGCAAGCCGCGCCTCCCCCGGGATATTTTTAGGCCAGGTGAAGTATCAGGCGTTTTCGCGCAGGACGTTCCCAGCCAGATAGAGGGAACCGCAGATCAGGACGCGAGCCTGAGGATCATTGCCGACAATGGACTGAAGGGCATCTGTGACGCTGTCTGCAGTGGTCGATGCCAGTCCTACCTGGGCGGCGGCGGCGGCGGTTTCATCCGCGCTAAGGGTTGCGGCCTCGCCCGGAATTGAAACGGCCGTCAGGCTTTGGCACTGATTGGCCAAGGGCTTTAGGTACCCGGTTACATCTTTTGTGTTCAGCATGCCGCAGATCATATGCGTTGGGCGTGACGGAAGTTTCGCAAGCACATCCGCAAGCGCAACACCCGCGGCGGCGTTGTGACCGCCATCCAGCCATAGTTCAGCATCTTGGGCTTGCTCGACCAAGGGACCCGACTTTAACCGTTGCATCCGTGCGGGCCATTCGGCCTTTGTTACTGCGGCCTCATACGCGTCGTCACCCAGATCCAAATGACGCATGACGGCAAGGGCCGCGCCTGCGTTCTGAATCTGGTGCGCGCCCAGGAGGTTTGGCAGAGGCAGGTCACGCAGACCTGTTTCGTCCTGATACACGAGACGCCCGTTTTCTTCGACGACATGCCAGTGCTGGCCATGAATCAACAGGGGTGCGCCAAGGCGAGCGGCGGTGTATTCAATCACCTCCAGCGCTTCATCTTGTTGCGGCCCAACGATACAAGGGACTCCGGGTTTGATGATGCCCGCCTTCTCGGCCGCTATTTTTCCAAGGGTATTCCCCAGAAACTGTTCATGGTCGATGGATACAGGGGTGATTACTGTGACCGCAGGATTGTGCACGACGTTTGTCGCGTCCAGACGTCCACCCAATCCGACTTCGAGCAGGGTGTAATCCGCAGGCGTGCGTGCAAATGCTAGCAGCGCGGCGCAGGTTGTTATTTCAAAATACGTGATGGTATCGCCGTTATTCGCGGCGTAACACTCGTCCAGTACTTCGGTAAGTGCAGGTTCAGAAATCAATTCTCCGGCGAGGCGGATGCGTTCGTGAAACCGTGCCAGGTGAGGTGAGGTATAGGCATGGGCCTTAAGACCTGCCCCTTCCAACCCGGCGCGGATCATGGCCAGGGTCGACCCCTTGCCATTTGTTCCGGCAATATGGATGACGGGCGGTAGTTTTTCCTGCGGATAGTCCAATGCGGCCAGCAAACGCCATACGCGATCCAAGGTCAGGTCAATGATCTTGGGGTGAAGCGCCATCATCCGTTCGAGGATGAGGTCCGACGACTGAGGGGTCATTTCTCTTGTGCAGTGTCAGCCGGATTGCCGGGCTGTGCTTCTTCAGGTTTGGGGGCTGGAAGGTCACCTTTGACCGCAGGAGGTTGATTCATCAACATCCGCGTGATGGTGATCAGTTCCTCACGCATTTCTGTACGCTTGGTTACGCGGTCCAACATCCCATGATCCAAAAGGTATTCCGCGCGCTGGAACCCTTCGGGCAGCTTTTCGCGAATTGTTTGTTCAATAACGCGCGGCCCGGCAAAACAGATCAGAGCGTTGGGTTCTGAGATATGCACGTCGCCCAGCATCGCATATGATGCCGTAACCCCGCCGGTCGTCGGATGGGTTAGCACGACAATGTAAGGCAGGTTGGCTTCCTTGAGCATTTCAACTGCCACCGTTGTACGCGGCATTTGCATCAGGCTTAGAATGCCTTCCTGCATCCGTGCGCCACCCGCAGCCGAGAACAGGATCAGCGGGCGCTTGAGTTTTACTGCCTCTTGCGCGGCGGCAATGATGGCGTTGCCGACATACATGCCCATCGACCCACCCATGAAGGAAAAGTCTTGTGCGGCGGCAATAATCGGCGTGCGCCCGATTTCACCCTTGGCAACAAGCATCGCTTCTTTTTCGCCCGTCTTTTTCTGGGCCGCCTTCATGCGATCGGGATATTTTTTCTGATCCCGGAACTGCAGCGGGTCGTCTTTGGGGGCGGGAACGTCTACCTCGGTGAAGATTCCGCCATCAAAAAGATGCTTGAACCGGTCCCGCGGCGTGATCGCCATGTGATGGTCGCACTGGGTACAGACATTTTGGTTTTCCGCCAGCTCGCGGTGAAACAGCATCGTCCCGCATTCGTTGCATTTGTGCCAAAGGTTTTCGGGCACTTCCCGACGCGAGAAGATCGAGTTGATCCGGGGGCGGACGTAATTTGTGATCCAGTTCATATCGGAACCTTGCTAGTGCGGCTTTGAGGTCAAATAAGACGCTGCGGAAAGAAATGCAATCAACGCCTGAGCGCAAGGCGTGCTGTCAGCCAGCCGACGATCATGACGGCGAAGTCTACATATAACCATCCGCGCACTATATCCGTGTCGGACATGTCATAGGGCAGAATGAAAAGGGCCAGGCCGCTCAAGTTGTCTGGCAACGAGATCAGCAGCAGCGCAATAAGGTTATTGAAGAAATGCAAGGCGATAGCCGGGCCCAGCGTGCCGGACCGCGCCGTGAGGTCAGCCGCAAGCAGGCCGAACATGCAAGACCACAACGCGATCAGCCCCGCATTGTCCCCTGCAGCAGCCGGCGCGTAGTGACCAAGGGCAAATAACAGGGACGGCAGCCCCATCCAAATGATGGGGGACTGGAACCGTGCTGCAAGGCTTTGTTGTATGTACCCGCGAAACAGCACTTCCTCGGCGCTGGTTTGAATCAGTACCGCTAGCAGCGACAGCGGCAACAGCATTAACCACGTGGAGAGACCCAGATTAGGGGTCAACGGAGTCCCCATGTCATAGGGTGGCAGGACTGCGATCACCAAACCAAGGATCAGCAGCGCGCGAAACACAACCCAGAATTGGCGCGCACTTCTTCGAAATGAGCCAAGAACAGAACCCAGCGACCTATTTTGAAGCCGCCGAACCGCCATCCTGACGCCTAGCGTGACGAAGCCAAAACTAGACAATAAAATAATCATCGCCAGCGGTGTAGACCCTGTCAAAAACCCTTCGGCCACCGCATTTGACCCAAAGCCCACTACCACGCTGAATAGAACGAGGTTCAGTACGGTGACCACAACAGCGACCAAGCCCAAGCCGACAAGCAGGCGCCAAAGCTCGGGCTTTGGGCGCGCTTCGGCAACCAGACCTTCATGTGCGGCGTAGTACGCTGGGCGGGGTTCAGACACGGTTACTTTCACCTTCTGCTAGGTCAAACTCTTCCCAGAATTCGGTTGAATCTTTTGTGGCGTTTATTTGATCTGCCAGAGAATTCAGATAACCCGCAACGGTTTCCAGCAATTGAACGGCCACACCCGCATCGCTTTCGACGACAGCGCGAAGTTCCTCCGCACCGATTCGAAGGAACGAACAGTCGCTTATCGCGACCAGATTCAACTGCCTTGGATCATTGGTTATGATTGAAAGATCGCCAATCAACCGGCCCGGCCCGACTGTTGAAATCGGACGGGAACCGCCGCCGTCTTCGGGCCATTCAAGACTGGCCTCACCGGAAATGCAAAGATACGCCGCATCCGGCGCTTGCCCGTGTGAGAATATCACTTGCCCGGCTGCTACATCATACCATTGCGCCGAAAACGCCAACAGGCGCTGGTTTTTGGCATCTATTCCGGCGAACAGTTCGGTCGATGAAATGATCTTCAGCTTGCGGCCCAGATCGCCGACAACGCTGGCGTCTTCCTCGGCGGTCGCTTTCGAGACACCGTCGATGCGCCCATCTTTGATCTCGACGAACAGGTCATAGGCTTCGGGATGGGCAAAGCTGTCCTCCATGAAGATCATGATCGAATCCGGCAACAACTCGCGCAGCTTCAGTCGCGTGCGCAGGCGGCTTTCGGAATCGTGGCTGGCCAGTGCCTTGTCGAGGATCAGCACGTCGGGGCGCTTGATCCCCGCACGCGAGAAAGCGGCCCTTTCCTGGAAGACCGTCGGCAAGTTGTTTCCACCCAAGCCGGATGGCAGGTCATAGATGATGGCCGCTGCACGGCGACGTAAACCGGCCTCGTTCATGGCTTCGGCAACAACATCCTCAATGTCATCCGCGTGGGCCCCTGCCGTCAGCGAAATCCGACCAAACAGGGCATTCTCCATAGCCGTCATGCGCCCGATATAGGCATCAGGGTCTACGGGGATGAACATTCCATCCATTGATGTTCTCAACCGTTCAGCCTGATTGCTTCGGATCGAAAGGATCTTTTCTTTGTATTCATCCGGGAAATCCGGGCCGATCTGCTCGGCCGTCAACAGGAAAGGGACCGTTAGCAGCAATGCGCGCTCGCGTTCGCTGATCGCGTCGTCGCCCTTGGCAATGCGCCGTTCCTCGATATCCAGCAGCCGATAGTACATCTCCTTGGTCATACCAAGGCGCAGGAACAGCGGGTGGTCTGTCCCGTCGCGCCCGAACGTGCGGTTCAGTGTCTTGAGAACCGCGCTTGAGATACCCATCGCGTCATCGTCCAACTCATGCGCGCGCAGCATGGACATGAACCGTCCGTCACCGGCCAGAATATCCGGAGAAATGTCCCGCGACGGAGCCGCATAAAGCAGGTTGCCGCCCAAGGGAACGGCTGGATTGAACCGATCCGGGTCGAACCGGTAAACATAGCGATCCAACCCTCTTTCCCGAAGTCGCTCGGCAACCAATTCGCGTAAACCCACGATGTCACGCGCAAGTGTCGGGTGCTGAACCGGGTCGAACTGGCTGCGCAACGTGCGGCGGAACATGAACTCGTCAATGCCCATCGCTTCAACAAGTTGGAACCACCAATCGCGGATTTCTTCGGCATCTTCCAGACCGGCCAGTCCGGGATCAATCCAGTCATCAGACAAGGAATCCACTGGGTTTCCGGCGCGTTCCGCTTCGATCTGCCATCGGCTAGGGGCCTTTTTTGCGTCTTCCTCATGCTGAGGATGGGTTCGCAGCGGCATAAGCAGGTTGTCCCCCAGCGTGCCATCAAACAGGTAAGGGCGAGAATATGCATATCCGATCCGCGCCGCGATCACAGCCTGATGCAAGCCCTGAAGATCGTGCCCTGCTATGACGACGTCCCCCTGAACCGGCAAAATTTCCCGAGTCAGCAATTGTGCCAAAGCGCTGCGTTCGGCCGCGTTTGATGACTTGATGGCCACACGGGCACCCTTGGGTATGGTCAAGTCGATGTCTTCCAGGACCGTCTTTCCGTCACCATCGCGAACGGTGATGTTCTGAAGCTGAATCGCGCCCGTCAGATGAGGAATGGTCTCGGGTTCGCCCAAAAACAACTCTTCGGGGATCATGTTGTCAGGCGCAAAACGCTCGGTCACAACTTCCCACCGCAGCGACATGTCCTGCACCTGATTGTAATAGGTCAGCAGGTCTTTCCACGGGCCGCTGAGATCCTTGTAAGCACCCAATGCGGCGACAAGCGCGCCCACAGTCACCTCGCCCTTGATCGCGAGATACCCGCCTACTGAATAGAACAGGAACGGCGTGATCTGCGTGATCAGGTTGTTGAGGAATTTCATGAAGAACTTCTTGTTGTAGATCTTGAAACGGATCTCGAACAAGGTCCCCAGTCGGTGACTGAACTGTGCCAGGCGATACCGCCAGCCGCCATTCGCACGAAGATCACTGATCCCTGCCGCGCTTTCGCCGATCTCAGAGCTCAGCCTGCGCACTTCCTGAATGCGATCTTTGTTCAGAAGGTTGATCTGCCGCTGTAGCTTAGGGATCAGCCAGGCTTGCAATGGGATCAGTGCGATACTGGCCAAACCAAACCAGACGCTTTGCATGAACAGAAAAGTAACAATGGTCATCATCTGACCAAACTGAAACACCGGCTGTGCGATGGCGTCGCCCATCAGCCCGCCCATCGGCTCGGCCTCGGATGTGATCATGGATACCAACTCACCCTGACTGGTGGTGGCAAAATAGGACTTGGGAAACCGCATGGTACGATGGATCAGCGTAAAGCGCAGGCGGCGCAGCATCCGTTCGGCCAGCACGCCCTTCATTGTGTTGATCCGCATCTTCATCAATCCGCTGGCAATCACGGTCGCCAGAAACGCAACGCAGAGGATCAGAAGATACTGCACCTGCGTGAACGTCACGCCCATTACCGTCACGCTATCACTGGGCGCACCGATGGCATCGTTGATGATCTGCTTTGGCAGTTCGAGCGAGGCATATAGAAACGGAAACGAGAATACAGTCAGAACCAGCAACACAAGCTGTTGTTTCTTTGAATATTTCCAGATGAATGAAAAAAGAGTGGGTTCCATGCCCCGGCCTTGTATCAAAAATTGGTATGCAGTTTTTCGGATGATCCACAGCAATCAGGTGCCGGACGGTACGCATAGACCCGGTTGATTGCAAGAACGCCGCCTGACGTATCAGAACGCCACCGGACTGCCCAGCCCAAAGCGTAATGGCGTTTCGCGAAAATTAATCCTGTTTGTTCGAATTCCGCTTTATCCTGATCGCTGTCTTTGACTAAAGAGAAGTACCTTCAGGCGATAGGATTATGGGCAGACTTCTGGATCGCTATATACACCGCAAAGTTCTTGCGCGTTGGCGTCAGGCTGCACAGTCTGCATCAGACGCCGCGCCCGCGACTTTGCGCGCACAACGAGACGAGGCGCGCAGGCTGCGCGGTCACCTCGACCACTTGATTCACGAAGCAGACGGTCAACTGATGCGCCCGCTGATTGGCTCGTCTCAGTTTCCTAAGCCGCTGGGAACAGATTGGTACTGGCGGCCGGATCTTTGGCGGGGACCGCTGCCGCGTTCCGGTGTGGCATCGGCCCCTCGTAAAGTCACGGTGGATCAGCATGTGTCTTTGTTCCATGACTGCCGTTTGTCCGAGATTGGAATCCGTCAAACGCGAAACACGCGGGACGCCGACCTTGCCGCATTTGGACTGAGCCTTGAGGTATTCGGTTTCACCGGATCATTCCTGTCCCTGACCGTTGATTTGCCTGTTGAGGCCACGCAAGGATTCAGCAAACAACATCTGGTGCGCGTTGACGTGCATGCCGAGGCAGAGCGTCCATCAAGCATCATGGCGCGGCTGAATATCCAGCACGGCCCAAATACCGATCAGGTCCTGCGTCCGCTTGACATATCCCACACCTCCAGCGTGGCAGATTTCGATCTGGCGCATTTACCTTTGAATGAACGGCGCATTGATAAGGTTTGGCTGGACTTGATCATGGACAATCCCGCAATGAACCGCATCATTCTGCGCGACCTGACCTTCTGCCGCCACTTCCGTGCCGATTTGTGAGTTACTTGGATATGACACCCCCTATTCTGACGCCCACCCGACTGGAAAACGGCATCTGGCACGGGCACCTTTCAGCAGAAACGGAACCTCGGATCGAAGTTCGGTATCTGGGGCAAGAACTGGATGGTGTTGCCTTGTCTCCGACCAAAGGCGGATGGGCTCTGAGCGTAGAAGTCCCCACCGAAGCCTTGTCCGACGGGGTCCACAGTTTTCTGATCGTGGACCGGGAAACGTCACAGAAACTTGCTGATTTCACTGTGATCGCTGGAACGGCGGCGGCTGACGACATAAGAGCCGAGGTCAACTTGCTGCGCGCCGAACTGGATATGTTGAAGCGCGCTTTCCGCCGGGTACAGACGTCGGGCGACTAGGTATTCGTCCCCCCAAACACCGCATAATCCTATCTTTTGGCTCGTTTCCATGCATCATGGGTGCATTTTTTGGAAACAGGATGCGTTCATGGACCGAGCCAGCATAATCAAGGTTATCGCGCTGATGGTGACAGGGTTCGGCATCGGCATCGACTTTACGGGTGCCTTGATATTGGTACCCGCTATCGAAAACAGCTTTGACGCTGATATCACCAGCACTCAGTGGGTGCTGAATATCTATGCCCTGTTTTTTGCCATGACCATGGTCGCGGGTGGCCGCATGGGGGATATGTTTGGCCATCGCAGGATGATGCTGATTGGCCTTTCAATCTTTCTGTTTTCCTCGGTCATGTGTTTTGTTTCGCCAAGCCTGGATTTTCTGATCGCGTCACGTGCCTTGCAGGGGATCGGCGCAGGATGCGTGTGGCCCTGCACTTTGGCCTTCGGTGCCACCAAGGTTTCCAAACCAGAACACAGAGCCATGATCATGGGTCTGATCCTTGCCGGCGTAACCACCGGCAATGTCTTCGGTCCGATGATCAGCGGCATGGCCGTCAGCTTTGGTGACTGGAGGATGTTCTTTCTGGCAAATGTCGTCTTCTCGACCATTTCGATGGTGACAGCTCTTGTTTTGATGGAGCGTGAAACTCAGCACAAAAAGGACGAGCACCTGGATTTCGCTGGTATGGGCCTTCTGTCATTTGCGGTTTTGTTACTGCTCTACGGGCTGGACGTGGGTGCCGATTGGGGATGGACGTCGGTCCCGTTACTAATGCTGTTCTTCGTCAGCGCCGTCTTGTTTTTCTTTTTCCCGATGGTTGAAAAGCGTGTGAAAGAGCCGTTGCTGATGCCGCAAATGATGCAGAACCGCGAGTTCCGAATTACGCTGGGGCTCAACATGTTCAATGTATCGGCGGCCTTTGTCGGATTGCTGTATTTCCCGCAATATATGCAAAAGGTTCTGGGCTGGTCGGTGTTTCATTCGGCGCTTGGCCTTGCCCCGCTGACCGTTTTGTTGGCCGTCGGATCGATCGTTTCGGGTACGCTTTATAATGACTTTGGCCCCAAACGCCTGCTGTTCTGGGGTTATCTCATCGCAACCGTGGGTGCAGTCAGTATCGTCGTGATGCCCAGTGGCCTTGGCTATTTCCAGATATTGCCCGGCATGGCGATGATTGGTTTGGGTGCCACGCTTACTGTCGGGCCCTCCGGCACGGCCGCTGTCTGCGCCGTCAAGCCCGAACGCGCGGGGCTGGTAGGCGGATTAAGCTTTATGACCCACCTGGTCTATGGGGCGATCTCGGTCGCCTGTGCAACCGCGATCATGTATGTCACTAGCCTGTCCAGTCTTGGCAAACGGCTATCCGCAGACGGCATCAACATGTCAGAGGCGGATCAAAGGGCCATCAACGGGGGAACCCTGACAACGGACTCAGCAAAGGCGGTCATGTCCAAGCTCAGTTCGGCAGAAGCGGAAAGCGTTAAGTCCGCAATCGCTACCGCGTTCGACACCGGTATGAACATGGCGTTTGTCTTTGCCGCCATATCTGTTTCGGTGGGTGTCGTTCTGGCGACGATGCTAGACGAAGACAAGCTGCGCAGCGTCGAAAGCTGAGTGAAAGAAAAAGGGCCGCCGGTTGGCGGCCCTGGATTCTTATTGGGATGGCCCGTTTGGACTAAACGCTGAAAGACCCTTGAGAATGTCAATGGCATAGGCCAGTTGATAATCCTCTTCCCGTAGTTCAGCCGTTTCCTCGGCCTTGGCGCGATCTTCCTCTATCTGGCGAATCTCATCTTCGCTCAGACTGTCATTGTTCAGGCTGCCACGCAGATCAGCCTCGGACCGGGTGCGCGCATCGCTTTCGTCTTCTTCTGTTTCTGGCGCCGAACGCGGTTGCTCGACGATGATGTCCGGGCTAACACCAAGCGCCTGAATCGAGCGGCCCGACGGGGTATAGTAGCGCGACGTGGTCAGGCGCATTGCGCCGTCGCCCCGCAGAGGCATGACGGTCTGTACCGACCCTTTACCAAAGCTCTTAGTCCCAACAACAATCGCACGGCGGTGATCCTGAAGCGCACCAGCGACGATCTCGGACGCTGATGCAGATCCACCATTGATTAGCACGACAATTGGCTTGCCCTCGGCCAGATCGCCCGGCGTTGCATTAAACCGCTCGCCATCATTTGCGTCACGGCCGCGGGTCGAGACAATCTCGCCTTCGTTCAGGAAGGCATCAGACACTTTGATCGCCTGCGTCAACAGCCCGCCCGGGTTGTTCCTGAGGTCGAGGACAACGCCGTTGACCTTGTCGATACCGCCGATTTCGGCGATCTGCTCATTCAATCCTTCTTCCAGATTGGGGAAGGTCTGGTCGTTGAAAGTGGTCACACGCAGCACGACGCTTGTGCCTTCGGTCCGGGCGCGCACAGCAGTCAGCTTGATCGTATCGCGGATGATGGTGACGTCAAAAGGATCAGTTTCACCTTCCCGGACGACCGTGATGATGATCTCGGACCCGACAGGGCCGCGCATCAGGTCAACGGCCTTATCCAGCGTCAGCCCCAAGATGCTTTCACCGTCGACATGTGTGATGAAGTCTCCTGCCTCGATCCCCGCCTCATCCGCCGGAGTGCCGTCGATGGGTGAGACGACTTTTACAAAGCCTTCTTCCTGTGTGACCTCGATGCCCAACCCACCGAACTCACCCCGGGTTTGGACGCGCATCTGCTCGGCGTCATCAGGCGACAGATAGCTTGAATGCGGGTCCAGCGATGTCAGCATCCCGTCAATCGCGGCTTCAATCAGTTCTTCGGGCTCAACCTCTTCGACATATTGCGCGCGAATGCGTTCAAAAATATCGCCAAACAGGTCCAGTTGCTCATACACGCTGGCCTTGTTTTCGGCCTCTTGAGCAAGCAGGGGACCGGCAATCTGTGTCGTTGCGACGATACCTGCCAGGGTTCCGGCCAAACCGGCCATCACAAATTTCTTCATACTCGTTTATCCATCCTTGTCGGTCCGAAACCAAGATTCCGGGTCCACGGGGCTGTTATCTTGTCTTACCTCTATATAGAGCGTTTCTGACCGCTCAGTTCCAGTGCCATCACCGCTTGTTGAGAAAATAGCGCCTATTTCTGGTGTTTCACCGGGCATCAACCCGACCGGAGTGCCCTCGGGGATCACTTGTCCGGTCTCGCCATAAACCTCCTGCAAGCCTGCAAAAACGAACAGCAGTCCCGGCTGAGGTTCAAGAATTATCAAGTTGCCAAGTTCCAACAAAGGCCCGCGATATCGAATGGTTGCGGCAGTTGGCGACGTGACAATCGCGCGTGGCCGGGTTGCCAGGACGATACCTGGTCGGGTGACACCTGCAGCATCAGATTCGTTGGCATGGTGCAAAATGACACCCCGCGCTGGCAGAGCGATCTGGCCTTGTCGGTTTGAAACATTCGCATCGGTCTGCGCGATTTCACCTTCCGATATTTCCGACAATCCGCTGGCAAACCCTTCCAGAGTTTCGGTCGAGGAAATCAGAATGGCGGTGCGGATCGGGTCTTCTACAAATCTGCGGGGCAAGTCCGTTCTATCAGAGATCGCTTCGCTCAACTTGGTGCGCGCGGTCTGCACCCCAACCAACCCTTCGGTCAGGGTTTCAGACGCGTTCTGCTGCAAAAGGCGCAGCGTCTGAACCTCATGCAGGTTTTCGGCCAATGCCTGTGCGCGGGCATTCAAGGCCGGAGTGACTTCGGACAGCATCATCCCGGCGCGCGCCGACCCCAACGGGCCAGACGGGTGCAGCATGAGAACCGGCGGCGCGGTTGTCTCAATGGTTTGAAGGACACCCAATAGCTGGGCCACATCCTCTTCGCGTGCGTGCAGTTCGGCGGTCAATTGGGCCTCACGCGTGGCGGCCCGGCGCAAACCGTCCCGCATTGCTGAAAGCCCGGCCTCATAGGCCTGTATTGTCGCAGTCAGTGCGCGTACGCGATCTCGGGCACTGTCAGCTTCGGTCAGTGCAATTGACGCCTGTTCAAGTTTGCGCGCGGCGTTCAGCGCAGCCGTCGACGGATCAGTCTGTGCGCTGGCAGGCGACGTGAGAGCCATCGCCAGAATAAGCGCGCGAAGCGTCATGACAACAAACTCTGCCCGGTCATCTCTGGCGGCTGGTCAATATTCATCAGGGCTAGAAGCGTGGGTGCCAGATCAGACAAACGCCCATCCCGCAGCGACGCACCAGATGGGCCGCCAATCAAAGCAACCGGCACCGGGTTCAGCGTGTGAGCAGTGTGGGGACCACCGGTTTCTGGGTCGACCATCACCTCGCAGTTTCCGTGATCAGCCGTCACGATCATCGCCCCGCCCGCCCTTTCAAGCGCCGCAACTACCTGTGCGAGCCCCTGATCCACCGCTTCGCATGCCTTGATCGCGGCCTGTAGATCGCCTGTGTGTCCAACCATATCCGGGTTGGCATAGTTTGTGACAATCAGGTCATAACCTTCTTCAATTGCTTCAACGAATTTGGCTGTGACGTCTGCAGAAGACATTTCGGGCTGTAGGTCATAGGTCGCGACTTTGGGCGATTTGGGCATAAAGCGATCCTCGCCCGATTCCGGGGTTTCCTTGCCACCATTCAGGAAAAAGGTGACGTGCGGGTATTTTTCGGTCTCTGCCAGACGGAACTGGCGCAGTCCCTGTTTGGCCACCCATTCGCCCAGCGTGTTTACGATATCGCGCTTAGGGAAGACGGTGGTCATATAGGCGTTGTGGCCGTCGGAATATTCGACCATGCCCAAAAGCGCGGATAGCTGCGGGCGCGGCCCCGTTTCAAAGTCACCAAAGCCGGGTTCCCCGATGGCGCGCAATATTTCGCGCGCGCGGTCAGCGCGGAAATTCAGGCAGAAGAACCCGTCTCCGTCTTTTACGCCATCGAATTCAGCCAACACCGTCGGCACAATGAACTCGTCGGTTTCTGACTGGTTGTATGCGTGGTCAATCGCGCCATGCGCTGTGGCTGCCGCTCGCCCCTGCCCTTTGATCATCGCGCCGTATGCTTCGCTGACGCGTTCCCAGCGGTTGTCGCGGTCCATCGCAAAATAGCGCCCGCTGACTGTCACAATACGTGCACCTTCCGGCAACTGGCCTTCCAGTTCTGCAACGTAGGTAAACGCAGATTTTGGGGCCACATCGCGGCCGTCGGTTACAGCGTGCAAAGCTACCGGAACTCCGGCATCCGCGATCGCCTTTGCCGCGGCGACTATATGGTTCAGGTGCCCGTGTACGCCCCCGTCCGAAACCAGACCCATCAGGTGTGCCGTGCCACCTGACGCTTTCACCTTGGTGATGAAGGCTTGCAGCGCCTCGTTTTCGAAGAACGAGCCATCTTCAATCGCCAGATCAATCTGCCCCAGATCCATCGCCACAACGCGCCCGGCGCCGATATTGGTATGGCCAACTTCGGAATTGCCCATCTGACCACTGGGCAGCCCAACATCCGGGCCATGCGTGATCAAGGTCGCGTGCGGCCCGTTCGCCATGATCTTGTCAAAGGTCGGCGTGTTCGCCAGCAAGGGTGCATTGGCGGTCGTGTCCTCTGACAGACCCCAACCATCAAGAATACACAGGACAACTGGTTTGGGGGCGGTCATTTCGGCTCTCCGGATTATCTGCTCTTGGTTGGTCTTGTATCGTCTGGCCTGCGGCGGGTGAACCGCCTTTATTCCGTTAAACCTAAGAATTCATACAGCGGGCTAGTCTTTGCCGGTGAGCTCCCGGTAAGGCCGTGCTGTCCGGCCCCGGTACTTCACCGTCAGTTCCAGCGGAGCGTCGTTTTCATCGTAGACCCCGACCACGACTCCGCGCCCTCGGTTTTTGGTGCGCATTTCGATCAACTGTTGCTCGGACCGGGTGGTGCGCTGCGACTGGCGACGTGTCCATCTGAAAAGATGCGAATACATGTCCGCGATAACGTCTTCATGATCCGCAGAGCCACCCAAATCGTTCAGTTCATTCGGGTCATTCTCCAGATCAAACAGTAATGGGCGATGCCCGCCTTCGCAGTGGATCAGTTTCCACTTTTTGTTGGCGACCATGAACATCACGGCATCCCGAACTGACGCGTTCAGCTTGTCCGCAATCGGAGACGCAGAATAGTCGTATTCGCAGATCACTACATCCCGAGGTGTTTCCGTGCGCAGACCGTGCAGGATCGGCAACAGGGAATGCCCTTCCAGAATGTGATACGCAACTTCTTGGCCAGTTACGTCAACGAAAGTTGGGGCAAGGTCGATCGACTCGACCAGAGCATCACAAACCGTTCCGCGCGTGCTGTCGGCTTCGGGCGAAGGGTCGTAAATGATCAGGGGAACCTTGGTCGAGGCATCATGGAAGAACGTCTTTTCCCCCATCCAGTGATCGCCCAGAAAATCCCCGTGGTCCGAGGCCAGAACGATCATGGTATCGTCCATCCGACCGGTCTCTTCCATCCACTCAAACAAGCGGCCCATCTGATCGTCCGCCTGTTTGATCAATCCCATATAGGCCGGGATCACGGCGTCCCGAACGTCTTCACGGGAAAAGGTCTGCCCCACCTTGGTGTCCATAAAGGCCCTGAGGATCGGATGGGCGTTTTGCCGCTCGGTTTCAGCGCGGACAACGGGCAGCATATGTTCAGGCCCATACATCGAGGCGTAAGGTTCCGGCACAATGTATGGCCAGTGGGGTTTGATGAAGCTCAGGTGACAACACCACGGACCGGCATGAGATCTCATGAACTCGATCCCCCGTCCGGTAAGGTACGGCGTTTCGCTGTCTTCCTCGGCGATGTTGGCGGGCTCGGCTGAGTTTTTCAGAAACCAGCCCGACAAGACATTGCCGTCCGCATCCAAACCGGAATTGGCAAAGTCATGCCAGGGATTGTCGCTCTCATAACCCTTGGCGGTCAGAAACTTGTTGTATTCCTTCGCGCCGTCAGGGTCGTAATACCCATCCGGCCCTTCTGGAAGCATCCCGTCGTCGCGTTCAAACACATCGAAGCCGCATTCTGCTACGCGCGCGCCGATCAGGCTGTCAGGCTCCAGACCCAGCCGCGCCATGCCATCGGCATCTGCCCGCATATGAGTCTTTCCGACCAGCCAACACTCCATCCCGGCTTTGCGCAGATGATCCCCCATTGTCATTTCACCTACCTTGAGCGGAATGCCGTTCCAGGACGCACCGTGCGAATGCACATAGCGCCCGGTATAGGTGGACATGCGCGACGACCCGCAGATCGGCGACTGGATATAGGCGCGATCAAAACGCACCCCACGCGCTGCCAATCGGTCAATATTTGGGGTGTGTAAGTGTGGGTGGCCGTAGCAACTCAGGTAATCCCAGCGGAGCTGGTCAAACATGATGAACAGAATGTTTTTGGCTTTGGCCAACGCGATGCCTCCCCGATCGTCAGGGTCGCAGATTAGCCAACCCCTGCCCGTCGGTTAAGCGCAAATTACACCTGCGCCTCGCGTTCCATCTGGTCCAGCATTTTCTTGGCGCGTTTGCATTGCAATTGATCGCGCAGCGGGCTGTTTGGGTCGACGTCTTTCTGGCAAACCACGCATTTATCAGCACCCGAGATTGCGTTCAGGCCGCCGCAGCTACCTTTGATGGTCTTCCCCATCAACATGACACCCAGTGACATGCCCACCATCACAAGGGCCAACAGGATAAATGCCAGAATAAAGGTGCTCATATCTGTTCCTGCTTTCAGTTGGTGCCCAAAGCGTCTTTGAACGCGGTGCTGTGTACTGTGATATAGGCATCTTCGCCGCCTGTCACATCCCGCGAGATGAAATACACGGCAAGTTTATGCTTCTCGGCCAGTTCCATACCTTTTTCCTGACCCAGCGCCAGCATCGCCGTCGCCCACGCATCCGCCATCATCGCGTTTTCGGCCAGTACGGTCACCGATGTGGTCCGGTGCGTGATTGGCCGCCCGGTGATGGGGTCGATGATATGCGAATAACGCACACCGTCCTGTTCGAAGAAATTCTTGTAGTCGCCGGATGTTGCCATGCCCAGATCGTCCAATTGCACGATCAACTGCAGGTTCTGCGCCCCTGCTTCGGGTTTCTCGATCCCGATCCGCCAAGCCTCGCCCTTATCGTTTTCACCCATGGTGACCAGATCGCCGCCGATCTCGACCATGTAATCCTCGATCCCGGCATCCTGCAGGGTGCCTGCAACGGCATCAATTCCATAACCCTTTGCGATGGCCGACAAGTTGATCCCGACCCCGGCATCCGACTTGGCCAAAGTCCCGGCCTCACGATCCAATGTCAAAAGACGCGCCTGCCCGACACTGTTCAATGCGGCCTGAATGTCTTCGTCCGAGGGAACAGGGTCTTCTGGTTTACGCGGTCCGAATCCCCAGAGTTCAATCAGAGGTCCAAGCGTTACATCGAATGTACCGCCAGATTTTTCATGAACATCGTTAGCAGCCGCGATGACCAGGGCAAATTCATCTGAAACTTGCGTCGGCTCGGTGCTCTGTGACTTGGAAAACTTGGAAACTTCAGAATTTTCGTCCCAATTGGACATCTTGGCATTTACGTCTGCCAAGGTTTCCTCAACCGCAACAGCAAAGGCTTCTTCGTCGATGTCCAAGCCAATCGCCGTGATGTTGAAGGTTGTTCCCATCGTCTCGCCAGACAAACGCACGACGTCTGGCTCTTTGTCGAACAAACAGCCGGATACGAGTGTCGCAACAGCCAGAATAGGCAAAAGACGCATGCGGGAATCTCCTGTGGAAAAGCGTGATCGGCGTATGCCAGTGGCCTTTGCCAGAGTCAAACCAGCCTTACAGTTTCAAGGGCATGAACCCCAGCACAAGCAGGCCAATTCCTGCCGGAACTCCAAACAGCCAAGCCTTCTTTTGCCAACCCGGGGCCTGCTTTTTCCATGTCATGCGGAAATTGTGGCCACATACGACCACAACGAAGAAGATCAACGCGGCAACAGGTGGGGTCAGGTAAAGGTCAGACAAAAGGTCGAATATCCTGTGTGTTAGGCGGTTTTTCACGCTCGGGGCAATTGAACCCTATACAGGTCGCAAAGCTGCGCTAAGGTAAACTATAAAAGAAGAGGAGATTTCCCATGGCACCAAGCTCTTATCAGCCCCCAACGCGCGGCGACAAGGCCGAAACCGCGACGCGTAGCCAGTCCGTGGAATCCAACCTTTCCCATTCCCAGACTACAGTTGCGAAATTGATGGAAGGCAAAGGCGACGCGGTTTTTGCAGTGCGGCCGAACGATACGATCCACTCGGTTGTAAACATCCTCAAGGAGAAGCGGATCGGGGCTGTCGTTGTGACCGATCAGAACGGGAAACTGCACGGTATTCTGTCCGAGCGCGACATCGTGCGCCGGATGGCAGACACCCCCGGTCAGACACTTCCGCAATCGGTCGAAGACCTGATGACCCGCGAGGTCAAAACCTGCGCGCCAGAAGATTTGTTGAACGATGTACTGAAAACCATGACCGAAGGCAGATTCCGCCACATGCCAGTTCTGAGTGATGGAAATCTGCGCGGTGTCATTACCATTGGCGACGTTGTCCATTTTCGCTTGAAAGAGCTGGAATACGAAGCGTTGCGCATGAAGCAAATGATCGTGGGCTGAGAAACCCCTTGACCTTGGGCCAGTGACAGTATCCCTGATGCGAAAAAGTCTGCGATAGGTTCGAGGGTTGCATGAAACGGGTTCTGGTCACCGGTACGGCGGGTTTCATCGGTTTCCATCTGGCAAAGCTGCTGTTGTCCGAAGGGTTTCGGGTGCACGGCTATGACGGGATGACCGATTACTACGACGTGACACTCAAACAGCGACGCCACCAGATGCTGTTGCAGACGCCGGGTTTCTCGGCCACCGAGGATTTGCTGGAAAACCACGACCGTCTAGTGCAGGTCGCGGACGAGTTTCAGCCGGAAATCATCGTGCATCTCGCCGCGCAAGCCGGGGTGCGCTACAGTCTCAAGGATCCGCGAAGCTATATCAACTCGAATGTTGTGGGCACGTTCAACGTCATGGAAGTGGCGCGCGAACACAAAGTCGAACACCTGCTGATGGCGTCGACGTCGTCTGTCTATGGCGCGAACGAAGAGATGCCCTTTACCGAGGTTGAAAAGGCCGACACGCCGTTGACGATCTATGCCGCCACCAAGAAGGCAAACGAGGCGATGGGTCATTCCTACGCGCATCTATGGAACCTGCCGACGACCATGTTCCGGTTTTTCACGGTATATGGTTCTTGGGGGCGTCCGGATCTGGCTTTGTACAAATTCGTGGACGCGATTTTGGACGACCGCCCCATCGACATTTACAACCACGGTGACATGTATCGTGACTTTACCTATGTAGACGATCTGGTGCGGGGTATTCGGCTGTTGACCGACGTGCCGCCTGTGCGGCCGGATAGTGCCGACGATATCGCCGAGGGCGACAGCCTGTCCCCCGCCGCGCCGTGGCGTGTGGTCAATATCGGCAATGGCGACAAGGTGCGGCTGATGGATTTTATCGAAGCCATCGAAGAAGCCGTCGGAAAGAAAGCCATCCGCAACTACATGCCCATGCAAATGGGGGATGTGCCAGCAACGTGGGCGAACAACGATCTGTTGCAGGAATTGACGGGCTATCGGCCACAAACAGATTTCAAAGACGGGATTGCACGCTTTGTCGAATGGTTCCGCGACTATCATGGAAAATGACGCATATGTTTGAAACCGATCCAAACTCGCGCAGAATTGCCGTGATCGGACTGGGCTATGTTGGCCTGCCTCTGGCCGTGGCGTTCGGGAAGATAGCTCCGGTGGTTGGGTTTGATATTAACCCCGACCGAATAGACGCGTTGCGTGCCGGGCACGATTCCACGCAAGAGGTTGAACCCGATGACCTAAAAGCCGCAACTGGCCTGACATTCACCTCTGATCCGTCAGAGATTGCGGCCTGCGATACCTATATCGTCTCCGTCCCCACACCGATCACCGCTGGTAAGCAGCCTGATCTGACGCCTTTGCTGCGCGCGTCGGAAACCGTTGGCCACGTGTTGAAACCCGGTGATCTGGTGATCTATGAATCCACGGTATACCCCGGAGCCACCGAGGAAGACTGCGTAC
This sequence comes from Ruegeria sp. HKCCA5426, assembly GCF_013034585.1. NCBI lineage: Bacteria > Pseudomonadati > Pseudomonadota > Alphaproteobacteria > Rhodobacterales > Roseobacteraceae > Ruegeria > Ruegeria sp. HKCCA5426. The sequence goes on along the minus strand of NZ_WQGH01000011.1, from coordinate 74,922 downwards.
CGGTTCTTGAGCGCGTGTCCGGTCTGACCTTCAACCGTGATTTCTTTGCCGGTTACAGCCCCGAGCGGATCAACCCCGGCGACAAGACGCACAGGATCGCGGACATCTGCAAGGTTACATCCGGCTCGACCCCCGAGGTGGCCGATCTGGTAGATGCGCTTTACGCGCGGATCATTTCGGCAGGCACCCATAAGGCTGAAAGCATCCGCGTGGCCGAGGCCGCAAAGGTGATCGAGAACACCCAGCGCGACCTGAATATCGCATTGGTGAACGAGCTGGCGATGATCTTTGGCCGGATGGATATCGACACGGACGCGGTTCTGCGCGCAGCGGGAACCAAGTGGAACTTTCTACCTTTCCGCCCCGGTTTGGTTGGCGGGCATTGTATCGGCGTTGACCCCTATTATCTGACTCACAAGGCCGAGGCCGTGGGCCATCACCCGCAGATCATTCTGGCTGGGCGACGGTTGAATGACAGTATGGGCGGCTATGTGGTCTCGCAACTGGTCAAACGGATGATGCGCGACGGGATCAATGTTGCCGCTGCCCGTGTGCTGGTGATGGGGCTGACTTTCAAGGAAAACTGCCCCGATCTGCGCAATACTCGCGTTGTCGATATCATCAACGAACTGCAGGACTATGGCGTCACGGTCGATGTCTATGATCCCCACGCCGATCCTGCCGCCGCGCAGGCTGAATACGGAATTTCATTGATCAAGCAGCCTGAAGCCGGTGCCTATGACGGCATTGTTTTGGCCGTAGCACATCGGGAATTTCTGGCGATCGACCCCGCTGAGATACGCGCCTTTGGCGCGGGTCAAAGCGTATTGTTCGACGTCAAATCCTGCCTGCCGCCCGAGGCCAGCGACCTGCGGCTGTAAAAGAAACCGGCGCTCGGAAGCGCCGGTTTTTCTGTCTTATCCGCCGAAATCGTCCAGCATGATGTCTTCGCGGTCCACGCCCAGATCCAGCAGCATGTTGATGACCGACTGGTTCATGATCGGCGGGCCACACATGTAGAACTCGCAATCCTCGGGCGCGGGGTGGTTCTTGAGATATTCATCGAACAGCACATTGTGGATGAAGCCGGTATAGCCTTTCCAGTCATCCTCGGGTTGGGCATCCGAAAGGGCCACATGCCATTCGAAATTGTCGAACTCTTCGGCCAGTTGGTCGAAATCCTCGACAAAGAACATCTCTTTTTTCGACCGCGCACCATACCAGAAGCTGATCTTGCGGTCGCGGTTTTCCAGACGCTTGAGTTGATCGAAGATGTGGCTGCGCATGGGGGCCATGCCTGCACCACCGCCGATAAAGACCATCTCTTTCTGTGTGTCGCGGGCGAAAAACTCGCCAAACGGACCCGAGATCGTGACCTTGTCGCCCGGTTTCAGGTTGAAGATATACGATGACATCTGACCCGGCGGGATACCATCCGAACCCGGAGGCGGCGAAGCCACGCGGACGTTCAGCATGATCATGCCCCTTTCGTCCGGGTAGTTGGCCATCGAATAGGCGCGCTCGATCGGTTCGGCCACGACGGATTCGTATTGCCAAAGATTGAACTTGTCCCAATCCTCGCGGTATTCCTCTTCCACGTCGAAATCGGTGTATTTCAACGCATGCGCGGGGGCTTCGATCTGGATGTAACCACCTGCGCGGAAGTTCACATCTTCACCCTCGGGCAGGTCCAGTGTCAGTGCCTTGATGAAGGTCGCCACGTTTTCATTCGAGCGAACGGTGCATTCCCATTTCTTGACGCCAAAGACCTCTTCTGGGACTTCGATATCCATGTCCTGCTTGACCGCAACCTGACAGGACAGGCGGTCGCCACAGGCGGCCTCGCGCTTGGTGATATGGCTTTCTTCGGTCGGCAGGATCGAACCGCCGCCCGAATGCACCCGCACCCGGCACTGCGCACAGGTACCGCCGCCGCCGCAGGCCGAGGGTACGAACAGTTTCTCGGCCGCAAGCGTTTGCAGAAGTTTGCCACCGGCGGGGACCGAGATGGTTTTCTCACCGTTAATGGTGATGTTCACGTCCCCGGTCGACACCAGTTTAGAGCGCGCGGCCAGAATGATTGTCACCAGCGCGATGACGATTACGGTGAAAAGGGCTACGCCTAAGCTAAAAGTTTCCATTGCGCCCTCCTTACAGTTTCACGCCCGAGAAGGACATGAAGGCCATCGCCATCAGACCTGCGGTGATGAAAGTGATGCCCAGCCCCTGCAGGCCGTCGGGAATGTCCGAGTATTTCAGCTTTTCGCGCACGCCCGCCATCGCGGTGATCGCTAGCGCCCAGCCAAAGCCGGAGGACAGACCATAGGTCGCTGCCTCGGCAAAGTTATAGTCGCGCTCCACCATGAACAGCGAACCACCCAGGATCGCGCAGTTCACCGTGATCAAGGGCAGGAAGATCCCCAGCGCGTTGTAAAGGGGCGGGAAATACTTGTCCAAAACCATCTCAAGGATCTGAACCATCGCCGCAATCACGCCAATATATGAGATCAGGCCAAGGAAGGTCAGGTCCACATCCGGGAAGCCTGCCCAGGCCAGCGCGCCCGGTTTCAGCAGATAGTTCAGCAGCAGGTTGTTGGCGGGCACGGTGATGGCCTGCACCACCATAACCGAGATGCCCAAACCCAGCGCGGTTGAGATCTTCTTGGACACGGCGATGAAGGTACACATCCCCAGAAAGAAGCTGAGCGCGAGGTTTTCGACAAAAATGGCCTTTACAGCCAGTGAGATCAGACCTTCCATCAGTGGGCCTCTACCTGCTGAATTTTGTATTCACGCTCTTCCACCTGGTTCGGCTTCCATGTGCGGAAGGCCCAGATGATCAGACCGATGATGAAGAACGCTGACGGCGGCAGAAGCAGCATGCCGTTGGGCACGTACCAGCCACCGTTGTTCACGGTCTCCAGAATGGTGATGCCAAACAGAGACCCGGCGCCAAACAGTTCACGAATGAAACCGACCAGCAGCAGGATCAGGCCATAGCCCATACCGTTGCCCATACCGTCAATGAACGACGCGACGGGCGGGTTCTTCATCGCAAACGCCTCGGCCCGGCCCATCACGATACAGTTGGTGATGATCAGACCCACGAAAACCGACAGTGTTTTCGAAATTTCGAACGCATAGGCTTTCAGCACCTGATCCACCAGGATCACCAGCGAGGCGATGATCACCATCTGCACGATGATACGGATCGAGCCGGGGATCTGGTTGCGCAGGCACGAGATGAAGAAGGACGAGAACGAGGTCACGAACGTCACCGCCAGCGCCATCACGAAGGATACCTGCAGCGACGAGGTCACCGCCAGCGCCGAACAGATGCCCAGCACCTGCAGCGTAATCGGGTTGTTGTCGACAAGCGGGTCGACCAGCATCTCTTTTTTGGTCTGAGACATCAGATTTCTCCTGCTTGCAGTTTGGCCAGGAACGGAGCGTAGCCCGCATCCCCCATCCAGAACCTTACAAGGTTATCAACACCCACCGAGGTCAGCGTTGCCCCTGCCAGTGCATCCACATAAAAATCAGGGCCAGCGGCAGGCTGCGACTTCGCGACGGTAATCTGAAGCTCACCCGCATCATCGCGCAGCTTCTTGCCGTTCCACAGCGCCCTCCAGCGCGGGTTATCTACCTCGGCCCCAAGGCCCGGCGTTTCACCATGCTGATAGAACTGTAGGCCGAAGATATCGTTGCCGTTATTCTCCAGCGCGATAAAGCCAAAAAGTGTGGACCAAAGGCCATATCCATGCAGCGGCAGGATCACCTTGTCCAGTTCACCGGAATCGTCCCGCAACAGGTAAATCACGCGGTATTTGGATTGGCGTCCGATACCTGCGGGGTCATTGTCCAGCGCGATGCTGAGGTCAGGATCGCTGGCCGCGGCGATGTCATCGAACGTGGTGGCATCGAACTGATCGTCCACGAACTGACCGGTCGACAGTTCCAGCACATGTGGTTCAAACGCGGCAAATGCCTCGGAAACGTCGACGCCCGGCTCATAGACGCCTGCGACCTGCAGCACGTTGACCTGCTTGTCTTTCAGCGCGTTCGCTTCCTGCACAGGACGCAGGCTGACTGCCGCCGCAGACACAACCATTGAGGCCACCAGACATACGGCAACCGCGACAAAGATCGTTTTGCCAACTGAATCAGGCGAGGCCGCAAGGAACTTGGCAATCGCGCCTTTCGGTTCTGGGGATTGCGTATCAGACATGGCGACGCGCCCTCCGTTTGATGTTTGCCTGAACGACAAAATAGTCGATCAGCGGTGCAAAGACGTTGCCGAACAAGATGGCCAGCATCATTCCCTCGGGGAAAGCCGGATTGATCACGCGGATCATCACAACCATGACACCGATCAAGGCGCCATAGATGTAACGGCCCATATTGGTGTGGCTGGCGGAAACGGGTTCTGTAACCATGAAGGCCAGACCAAAGGCGTACCCGCCCAGAACGATGTGCCAGTACCAGGGCATCGCGAACATGGGGTTGGTGTCCGACCCGATCAGGTTCAGCAGCAGGGTAAAGCCGATCGTGCCCGCCAGGCAGCCGAGGATCAGGCGATAATTGGCAATCCTTGTCATCAACAGGAAGGCCAAACCAATCATACACGCCAGCGTCGATGTCTCACCAAAGCTGCCTTGAATTGTTCCGAAGAACGCATTGGCCCAGGTAATCCCATCAGCCGCCAGCGCCTGAAAGCCTTCGGCTGCGGTGATCCCCAGCGCGGTCGCCCCGGAAAAACCGTCGACCGGGGTCCAGACTGAATCCCCCGACATTTGCGCAGGATAGGCGAAATACAGGAACGCCCGCCCCACCAGTGCGGGGTTGAGGAAGTTCTTACCGGTGCCGCCAAACACTTCCTTGCCGATGACAACGCCGAAGATGATGCCCAAAGCCACCTGCCACAGCGGTGTCGATGCGGGCAGGATCAGCGTGTAGAGCATCGATGTGACAAGGAAGCCCTCGTTAACCTCATGCCCGCGCACGGTGGCAAAGATGACCTCGAAAATACCGCCCGCGACCAGTGTCGTGATGTAGATCGGCAAGAAATAAAGCAACCCGTGCAACACATTGGCAAACAGGCTGGACGGATCCAACGAAATGCCGAACATCTGCAGCAAAGCAATACGCCAGCCGGTCGCGGCATCCGGCCCCAGCGTGGCAATGGCCGAGTTTGCCTGATAGCCCGTGTTCCACATCCCCCACAGGATACAGGGGATAGTGGCGATCACGACATAGGTCATGATCCGCTTCATATCCACGTAGGACCGTGCGTGTGGGGCAACGGTGGTGACGGTTTTCGGAGTGTAGATGAAGCTTTCGACCATCTCGTAGATGGGGAAATACTTCTCGTACTTGCCGCCCTTGGTAAAGTTCGGCTCGATCCGATCGAAGAAGCTGCGCAAACCCATGTGGATCAGCCCTCCTTTTCAATCTTCGTCAGGCAGTCGCGCAGCGCCAGCCCATATTCATATTTTGCTGGGCAGGCAAAACCGACCAGGCCCAGATCTTCTTCGTCAAGTTCCAGCGCCCCAAGCGCTTGGGCCGTATCCGTATCCATGACCAACAGCGCCCGCAGCAACTGTGTCGGCAGATAATCCTGCGGCATCAGTTCTTCGAACGTGCCCGTTGGAACCATTGCACGGCGGCCGCCATTCAGATTGGACGTAAATGCAAACAGCTTTTTGGCAAAGGCAGAACCCAGAACCGGTTGAACGGCGTATTTTGACGGCATTGGGCGTATCCAACCCATCGGAATCTGGTCAGGGTCTTCGCGGATGATCGAAATCTGGCGCGCAAAACGGCCAAGATACGCGGTGGGGCCGTCTGCTAGTTTTCCCGAGAGGATCGAGCCCGAAATAATCCGCGCGGTGCCGTCAATTTCGATCTCATCCCGAGTAAGGTCATCTGTCGACGCGCCCATGACCGTTCGGATCAAGCGTGGGTGGCGTGCACCGGGGCCCGACAGGGCAATCACAACATTCGGGTCCAGATGTCCTGTCTGCATCAACCGGCCAATCGCGATTACATCCTGATATCCGATCGTCCAAACCTGCTTTTCGCCGGCCAGAGGTTCCAGAAAGTGGATATGAGTCCCAGCCAGACCAGCCGGATGCGGGCCGGAAAATGCTGCCGCTTCGACATCCGCAAGATCAGACCCCGGCAGCGAGTCCCCTTCCTGTTGACACAGATACGTTTTGCCATCCGTCAGAAGCGATACCGCCTTAAGCCCCTCGACAAATGCCTCGCCCGCGTCGTTTATGATGACGGCCGCGTCACCGGAAAGGGGCTCACTGTCCATTGCGGTGACAAAGATCGCCGCAGGCTTAGAGCCCGGTGCAGGCATTTTCGAATAGGGGCGCGTGCGGAAAGCTGTCCAAAGACCAGAGGTGCACAGCTTGGCAATAACACCTTCGGCGCTGTCCGAGTTACCCGTCGCCGAGAAATCCAAACCCGCATCGTTTGGGTCTGACACCTCGATCACGACGCTCTGCAAAACACGACGCGCGCCACGGTTGACCGCGACGACCTTCCCGGTCAGAGGCGCAACCATCATCGCTTCGGGCATGTCCTTGTGGCAGAACAGCGGCGTCCCCCGTTGTACCTCATCGCCTTCCTGAACCAGCATCCGTGGTTTCAGGCCAAGATAGTCACCACCCAGAACCCCAACGGTCGAAAATTCCGGACCGGGTTGAATTGTCTGCTCCGGGGCGCCCTGCACCGGCAATTCCAACCCCTTTTTCAGTTTGAAAGTTTGCATGTCGCTACGGTCTTCCAAGCCTTATTGCTGCACCACTCCGTTTTGGCACTCACATAGTGGCACAAAACGCTGTGAACGTGGGAGCCTTGGAGCAAAAAAAAGCGCGCGGCGCTCAATCCTGATCTATGGCTTCCTTTCGATCACGGACCCTTTACGCGCGGATGCTGACAAACGCAAACCCGTTACGGCTAAAATCGGCATCGGAATTTCACTTTCGGAAGAACAGCCTTATTTTAAGCCTTCTTAAATTGCGTATCGCGCCCGGAATGCTTCCGGTGTAAGCACCCAGAATGGAACACGCCGACACACTAGAGATTTTTTTGGTGGCCACGCCCGGCCTTGAGGCACCGCTTCGTGCCGAAGCCCAACAGAAGGGATTCGCCGATGTCACCGCCGTACCTGGCGGGGTGAATTGCCGAGGGACATGGTCCGAGGTGTGGCGTGCGAACCTGTGTCTTCGTGGCGCAAACAAGGTTCTGGTCAGGTTGGGTAGCTTTCCTGCCGTGCATTTGGCTCAACTTGACAAACGGGCGCGCAAATTTCCTTGGTCTCAGTTTCTGCGCTCCGATGTTCCTGTCCGGGTTGAGGCAACCAGCCGCAAGTCCCGAATTTATCACGCCGGTGCCGCGCGCCAGAGGATTGAGCGCGCGATTACCGAAACTCTTGGCGTTCAGGTGTCACCTGAAGCCAGTTTGCGCATATTGTTGCGTATCGAAAAAGATATCTGCACGTTTTCTGTAGACACATCCGGAGACCCTCTGCACAAGCGCGGTCATAAACCTGCGGTCGCAAAGGCACCAATGCGCGAGACAATGGCCTCTATGTTGCTGCGCGAATGTGGGTTCGACGGAACTGAGCCGGTACTTGACCCAATGTGCGGATCGGGAACCTTTGTGATCGAAGCGGCGGAAATTGCTTTGAACCTGAACCCGGGTCGATCGCGCTCATTCGCGTTCGAAAGTCTCAAGACTTTTGATCCCGCCATCTGGGCCGACATGCGGGCCCAACATGCGCCCTCAGAAGCAGATGTCATGTTTTTCGGCTCGGACCGAAACGCAGGAGCCGTCGACGCTTCGACTTCTAACGCCGAATGTGCAGGCGTCGCCAGTGTAACCAGATTTCAAACGCGATCTGTCAGCGACATCAAACCCCCGACGGACCGGGCGGGGCTTGTCATCATCAACCCCCCTTATGGTGCAAGGATCGGCGACGAAAAACGTCTGCGTTCCGTCTATGGGACGCTGGGCAAGGTCCTGACCTCAAAGTTCGTGGGCTGGAGGGTCGGATTGGTCACAAGTAATGCCTCGCTGGCGCGCGTCACTCGTCTACCCTTTTTACCTGCGGGGCCGGTGGTGGATCACGGCGGTACCAAAATCCGACTTTATCAAACAGAACCCTTGGCCTGACATGGAGCAAACTACTGTGTTCAAGTTGTCCTCAGCCATTTCGGTGCGCGACGCACAAAATCCCCCTTGCGCATCCAAATCGCCGGGTATAGACCCCCCGCCACGGTCGGAGTGTAGCTCAGCCTGGTAGAGCACTGTCTTCGGGAGGCAGGGGTCGGAGGTTCGAATCCTCTCACTCCGACCAATAAAATCAATTGCCTGTATTGATTTAGCGCCTTCCCAAAGCATCGAGTTTTCCTAACATGTTGGGGAAACCCTATTCCCTCACCCGTTCATTTTGTCGGTAAGGTTTGCATCTAAAAAACTCTGCGGTCGGTTTGAATTGGTCAGAGGGTCTACGCAGGCGGCGACTGCGGCCCGTTTTATTGGATCGTTTGACCTACAGCTCACTCAACCAGTTCGTAGTGCTTGATTAACCTGCTTTCGACCAACTCGGCTTCGGCAGGATCAATATGCGGAGAGCTATAGTCCTCGCCAACAAACTTCTTAAGCGTGGCTAAATCTTTCCAAACCATCACGAAACTGAATTCTCTTGGGCTATCGCTGTGCGGAGCACCCGGTAAAACCTGAACAATCCCTGCAGTTTCTTTCATCATCGGAATTGCGATTTTGTGGAAGAATTCCGTAAATTCGTCTTCCTTACCTTCTTTTACCTGAACTTGAAAAATGCGCATTATCATGCCGTTTCCTCCCTCAGAGGATTACTGGCCTGCATAAATGCCTCGGATAAGATAATACCGTCAGACCCTGTGAATGTCCTGACTGGGCGTATCCCTTTGTCACCCCATCGCTTCCAACGATTATAGAGTGCCGCGTGTAGTCCGTATTCCCTTGGCGCATTTCACCACCGTAACCCATTGTGATTGATAAAGATAATCCAACTCAAGACACGCCTGTAATCAACGTAAGGTTTGCCCTTGGACCTTGGCAAGAAAGGCTCAAGGCGCGACATCTGCTCGTCTCATAATCAAAAAAAACATCAGGCATGTTCACCGCTCGCTTTGAACGCGATGAATCACTCAGCCAAACGGAATTCAATGGGTCCTGAGCCCAAGGCGTTCGTGGCCCAAATTATCTTCAGTAAAACCTTCGGGGCTGGCTTGGAAGAAGGTTCAGGCCAGCTTCAACAGCGGGGTCAAAGCATCCACTCAACGGGCAGCCACCTTACGACCGCCGTTAGGGCGCGTTGGAAGCCGCTTGTTTCCGGGTCCGCGGTGTAAACGGTGACCGTCCCGTCTTGTTCTTCTTGCAGCCAGACAATCTCATCGTCTTCATTCAACTCAACGCGATACGAAAAATCGGTGTTAGCCAATTTCTCGGCCAGTGATTCAGCGATCGCCGCGCTTTCGATCATGAGCCCCATTTCAGTGTTCAATCGCGCGGATCTGGGATCGAGGTTGTATGAACCAATAAAGACACGTTTGCCATCCGATCCAAATACCTTTGCATGTAATCCTGATGCCGACCCCGCCAGCATTTCTGGCAGGCTTCGTTCGCGATGTTCCTGCCGTAAAGCCCGAAGCTCCAAAAGTTCTACGCCGCTATTCAGCAAATCTTCCCTGTAGCGCATATAGGCCGCATGAACCGGCATAACGTCGGTCGCGTCCAATGAGTTGGTCAAGACACGGACTTTAACCCCAGACCTGGCTAGTCCTTCCAAAACTTCGGCACCGCGTTTGCCGGGAATGAAATATGCTGAAACAAGGTCCAGTGAGGTTTGAGAGTCGTTGGCGAATGCTATCAGTTGCTCGACGATCAGATTTTCACTGTCTGCTTGGCCCAACCCTTTGGCTGGGTCGTCAACGAAAAGGGTAACTTCGCTCCACTCGACCTTCAGATCACGCGCAGCTATCCGGTCCGCAAGTTCATTGTCTTGGATCGCTTTTTGATAGCCTGCACCAACAGCGGTTTTTCGTGCGGCATCCGCCTTGGATTGCAGGCTTTTTCCCGCGGTGGGCTCCAGAAACAAGGCCGCGTCATAGGATGATGAGCTGTTCCAATACGCGTCGAATGACTGCGACACCTCATCGACAATTGGGCCAATGGCGATCGTATCTACATCCAGATAGTGCGTTCCAGCCCCATAATCGAAATAGATGTCACCGATATTGCGGCCTCCGACTATCGTGGCGACCCCATCCACAGTCATTGATTTGTTATGCATCCGACGGTTCAAGCGACTGAAGTCGAATGCATAAGACAGAAGTTTGGGGTTTCTCAGCGTAAAGGGATTAAAAATGCGCACATGCGCGTTGGACAGAGCATCCAGTTCAGCAAGCAAGCCATCCAACCCCGAGATGCCGTTATCATCGACCAGCAATCTGACCCGCACGCCACGCTCGGCTGCGGCCCTAAGCTCATCAAGAAGCATCAGACCAGTAACATCGTCCTGCCAAATGTAGTACTGAGCGTCTATAGAAGACGTCGCTTGCCTTGCGAATATAGCCCTGGCCGCAAAGGCGGCGCGTCCATTGCCCAAAGGCCGCACCCCGTCAAGGCCGGGGTTTCGTTCGATCGCTTGTTTAATAGTGGCGCCTAAAGGTCCGTCCCAGTCGGGATCTTGTTTGAGAGTTTGCTCAGAATAGTTTTTCTCAGGAAGTGGAAATGCCAGCTTTAGCCCGACCACGGCGATTGTGATCACCACCACTACAGTCAACAAAATCCTGATCAGCCGCATTCAGGGCTCCGTGTTCAGTACATCAGATAGGCCTTGTTCGTTAACATGATCTATCGACGGCTCATTTATCAAGAGTTTAGACTTGGGCGTCGCGCGATCGAACTCAGACTCCGTGCGACGAACCGGGTATCTGGGCAGTCAAATCGCGGGAATCGTTTTCCCTCAGCGCCAACTTCTAAATGTTGATATTATCCGTCAGTCGGCGCGTTCTCTCGGAAAAACTCCCAAGCGTCGACTTCTTCACCTGATGGAAGAATACAAATCCCGGTCTTTCCACCATTAGCACCATCGCGGATTTCATAGGTCCCGCCGCTTTCTTCACAGAACACAGCCGATGGGTTCGGGACTTTCACAAGGTCGTTGTTTGGCTTCATGCTGGCCTCCTTTACAATCGGGTATTTTTGGCCTTCGAAAACCGTTCCCCATATTCCGATCTTGGACAAGTCTGCAGTCTGGACCTCATACGGGTTTTGCTCAAGCACAACAAAATCTGCCTTCTTGCCTGCGCGGATCGAACCGATCTCGTCCTCCATTCGCATGAACCACGCGGCATCAATGGTGATTGCGCGCAGGGCCTGATCTATGTCCAGACGCTCTGACCCCGCATTGTTGTTGCCGTTGATCGACACGCGTTCCATCGCATTTTGTGCCAGCGTCAGCGGGCTGAGAGGTGCCATGGGGCTATCGGAATGCAGCCCGATTATTAATCCCTCGTCCGCAGCACTACCCAAGGGAACCATAAAGCGCGCCACATCTGCCCCCAACCACACATCTGCGTATACGTCAGCAAGGATGTATTGGTAGTAAGGGTTGGCCGACACCACCATACCCATCGCCTTCATCTGCCGCATCTGGTCCCGCGTGGCATAAGCAAAATGTTCAAGCGTCGTGCGGTGGTCAAAACGCGGTTTTTCCTCTTGCAGGTCGCGTACGATGTCGATCAGTAGGCTTGCGGACCCGTCGCCGTTGGTGTGGGCGTGCAACTGGAACCCTTCGTTCCAAAAGAACCGGGCCCATTCCAAAATATCCTCAGGCTCGTTCATCCACTGGCCTTGATGCCCGTCCTTGTAGCCTGGGAACCCGTATTGCGAGAGGCCGCTGTAGATCGCACCATCCATCATCAGCTTGAAGTGGTTGTCGAATTTGACCCTGTCGGTGTTTCCTTTCTCCCACTCGCGGATTTCGGCCAGAGCCTCTTGGGGCGATTTCCCACGCGCCGTGAAATCCGTGATGATCGGCGTCAGGACGACACGCACCGGGGCTCCGGTTTGCTCGGACACTTTGCGGATCAGATTTGTCTCGCCAACTGGATCACCGAACAAGCCGATGCCCATATCCATCACGCTTGTGACGCCAGCCTGATGGACGATCTCAAAAAAGGTCTCCATGCCTTGCGAGTAGCGGGATTCTTCCAGAATGAAGGGCATCTTCGGGAAAATTCCGACCAGCCCGTTCTCCCACCAGTGGCCGCGTTCCCAGTCGGACTCTTCGGGGAAGATCTGCGCGTCTTTTTCCGTCAGCCCAAGCAACTCGATGGCCGCGTCGTTTAAGAAATGCTCATGGAACGAGCGATGCCACAAGATCACTGGGCTATCAGGAAAAAGTCCGGTCAGATCATCGCGATACAACTCGCCATGCCATAGCGGATGGTAGCCCCAAGTGATGAAGGGGATTTCAGTGTCCCCCGATGCCTCATATTCAGCCACCAGTTCCTTTAGGCGGTTCACATAGCCCTCGGGTGTGGTTTCGCCGGGGAACTCACCAGTTGGAAGGCTCCAGTCATCCGGAGCGATGTAGGGATATTGTGTCAAAATCGCAGGCAGCGACGGGTGAACATGGGGGTCGATCAGGCCCGGCATGAGGATTTTGTCGGCGAATGTCGTGTCGATAACCGCCCCGGCCTTTACATAGTCGACCAAAGTTTCAAGCGTGCCGACCGACACGATACGACCATCTGACACAGCCACAGCCTTGGCTTCAGGAAGCGGCTTTTCCATCGTGATGATTTTATCTGCGGTATAGATTGTGATGTCGCCATCAGCCGCATGCACCGGTAACGACAGGCCCGTCACCGAAATTCCCATTGCGATTGCTACCTTGGTCAGGGTTTTGATCATCGCCGTCCCTCCAGTTCAAAAAAATTAAAGCATTCAAATCTTTGATGTGGATTTTGCCGCAACTACCTTAAGTTGCAAAATGAATTCTTAAGCGATCACAAGGACTGAGTCTTCAACATTGTGCCAGGGCTGCCAGAACATCAGGAGTATGGCGATATTTCCGCTGCTGTGATCTCGTAGCCAACTTTAGCCAGATGGGTCTCGGATTGGTTGGTTGAGAACACTCCGAGCGCCCAAACGGGTTCAAACAGCGTATCTGTTTCATAGGGCGTTTCGGGCGAAAGAAGAACCAATTGGTTTGGGGGCGGCGGAGGCACATGAATACATGCCCCGACATATGGCACAAGAAGAGCGGACAAAACCTTGTCTTCTTCAAATTTCAAAGGCACGAGATATCCGGGCAAGCGAACCCGCAGGCCGTTGTATTCCGTCGTCAGTTGCGCGCCCTTTTCGGCGTCAACGGGTTCTGACAATTCACCATGTTGAACAATGCCGCCATTTCGAAGGCGCTGAACGACCGTAGTCTCGGCACCCGGTGCAAGATCTTTCCAGCCTAGTTGTGTGGGTTCAGCGTCCAGTGCAAGCACGCAAGCAGGGCTCAGCACGCTTCCGGCACTTAGGGCCGTCGCAATCAAAAAATCTCTTCGGGTTTGGGTCATGGTTTAATCTCATCCCCCTTTGCCACGATTTCAGATCAATGCTTTTCGTAAACCAAAAATGGCGTCTTCTCGGCGACCTGATCATAGAGCATTCGTCCCTTATAGTTGAACTCCTGCGTCATCCAGTATGTAGTCGTGATGCCGTTCTCGGCGGCTTTGCTGTGAACTGCGTTGATCAAGGCGCGACCGATGCCAGTCCCCCGTGTGTTCGGGTCGACAAAAAGATCCATCAGGTAGCAGGTATTTTCCACGCTCCACATGGATCGGTGGAACAAATAGTGGGCCAGGCCCACAGGCTTACCCTGGACCTCAGCCAACAAACCCTGAAACTCACCGGGATTGCCCGACATCATCCGGGAAAATGAGGTGCGATAAATCTCGTCGCCCAGCGAAGTTTCATAAAATGCAAGGTACTGGCGCCAGAGTTGACACCAGACCTCGTAATACGCCTCGGCGATGGGACGTATGGTCGTGGTTTCTTGCATGTGCTCATTCAGTTGAAAGCCGGAAGGCCCTTGAGTTTCTTGGGTGAGTGATCGTGGTAATGCGCCTTGTTGCGTGCATGGCGCAGCGCGGCTTCAAGTATTTGATCGTCGTTTTCCAGTTTGATACCTGCCCTGTCATCAGGGTCGCTGTCTACCGGTACCGGTTGTACCCGGCCTTGCAGGACCGTGCCCCAAACGCCAATCTCTTGCAGTTTCATGTGGTCGACTGTCAAAGGATTGTCTTCAAGGATCGTGAAATTCGCAAGTTTGCCGGATTCGATCGAACCGATCTCATCTTCCAATCGCAATGAATATGCCGCCCCGATCGTTATACCTTTGAGCGCGTCTTCCGCGCTGATCCTCTGGTCCGGTCCCGGCACCCAGCCACTTGTTGCCACGCGGTTGACGGCGGCCCACATGAACTTGAGCGGTACGGCAGGTGCCATCGGCATATCAGAATGCAGTGAGATGGAAATACCTGCATTCACGGCATCGGCCAAAGGCACCATGCGTTCCGTCCGTTCGCGTCCGACGCCTTCGGCTGCATATTTGTCAGCCAAAGTCGGCGTATAAACTGCATTCGCACTCACAAGCGCCCCAAGATCCTTGATGCGGACGATCTGGTCCGGTTGGGCATACCCAAAATGCACCATCACTGTCCGATGGTCGTCGCGCGGGTTGCGCTGCATAGCGGCGTCCAGCGTGTCGAGGACGATATCCAGGCCCCCGTCGCCCAAGTTATGAATATGGATCTGATATCCGGCGTCCCAATACACATCAAACACGTCCTCGAAGAACTCGGGCGTCATGATCCACTGGCCTTTGTGACCATCCGTGTATCCGTCGCGCATGATCATCAACTGGCTGTAAATAGCACCGTCCAGAAGTAGCTTGATCTGCTTGGGCAGGAATTGGGTTCTGCCCTCGCTCCAACCCAGCATGGCTTCGGTTTCGGCCAGCATACGTTCGGGGCCCTCGGACTCGAGGAACATCCCGCCCAGCGTGCGTCCGTCAGGAATAAAGTAGAAGTTGAACGGCGTGTCATCCGGCCCAAACGCTTTTGCCACCAAGGCTTGCGCGTTTTGATCTACGGGGCCTGCGGGCTCGGCCAGGGTCGTGATGCCGTTGCTGTGGTAATAATCCTGCGTGTATTCCAGTGCGTCCATTACCCGGTCGATTGATGCAAAAGCGGGCGCAAACTTCTCAAAGAAGACGTGTTCCCAGAAGGCGGCCTCCAGAAAATGTCCATTCTCAAGATCAGCCTGCGATATAGCCAGCTGACTTGGCCAGCTTTGAATATAGTCGTCGGTAATGTCCAACTGCTCGAGCGCCAGTGTGTTGAAGTACATCTCGTGGGTGGAGCGTTGCCAAACAGCAACCGGAACATCTGGCACCAGCTCGTCAAGGATCGCGCGGCTCATGTCGCCGTGCCAGGTTGAGTGATACCCCCAAACCATCATCGACCGACCCAGACTGGTATCAAAGCCTTCGACTGCTTCGACCAGTCGGCTCCTGAATGCCTCCTGATCAATAGCAAGGGGTGCAAAACCGTTCGGGGTTTCCCAGTCTTCGATTGAGATAATGGCATCAGACATCATCACCAACGCCCCAAGCAGCGGGTGGAGATGTTGCTCGATAAAGCCCGGGACAATCACCTTGTCCTCGAATCCACGATCAATTGCATAGCTACCTTCGGGAAGGCGCTGCTCGATATCAGCCAAGACCCCAACATCCACTATGCGGCCATCTTTGACTGCCACCGCTTCTGCCATGGGTGCGTCCGGGTTCATCGTGACGATCTCTTTCCCGACGTAAACGGTGGTCGCCGGGAATTTTGGAAATAGCTGGTACGCGTCTTGCAGCGCAGAGGATTGTGCAAGGGCGTCAATTGGTAGAAGGGTGAGTGACAGTACGGAACACAGTTTTAAAAAATTCATGGCATTACCTCGATCAAGATAAAACACTGGGTCGATCTTCCACCCGCGCGGTGATTCAATCAACTAAATTCTTCTTCGGTTTTCAGGACTTATTCGTCATCATGTGCCCTTGTAACCTCCTGAGTGGTCGACGCTGCGTCCGGCTGCCAAGGTATCGTTGTTTGCGATATGCACGATTAAGGTTAGGGCGGTTTCGCGAAAGGGTTAAGGATGATCAAACGCATTTGGCACGGTTACACGACGCACGAAAATGCTGATACTTATCAGGCCCTGCTGCACGACACGGTGTTTCCCGGCATCGAGGCCAAGAACATCCCGGGCTATCGCAAAATCGAGCTTTTGCGCCGGGATCTTGGGCAAGAGGTCGAGTTTATTACCATCATGACCTTCGACAGCCTGCAAAACGTCATTGATTTTCAGGGCGAGGATTATGAGCGTTGCTATGTTCCGGCAGAGGCGCAAAAGGTCCTCAGCCGCTGGGATTTGACCAGCGCGCATTATGAGGAAATTGAGCACCGTGATTACTGATACACGTTGGTCGCAAGATCTTGCCCAATTTTTATAGGTTTCGTTTTGAGACCCGTAGGGCTGAGGCTATTGTATGCCACAGACGCAATAGTTGGCATTTTCCAACACTCGCTCGAAGTCTTTGTATTTTAAGAAGGATGAGATATTTGCAATTCCAGAGATTTATTGGATTGGCATTAATTTCGGCATTCATTGGAACAGGCGCTGCGCAGGCGCAGTCAGAAGCTGAAGATCTGGCCAAGCAGTTGGCGAACCCTGTCGCGGCACTAATCAGTGTTCCGTTCCAACTGAATTATGATGAGAACATCGGGCCAGATGATGACGGGTCCCGTTGGACGCTGAACATTCAACCCGTCATTCCCTTTGATTTGACTGAAGATTTGAATTTGATCTCTCGAACGATCTTGCCGGTTGTCTCCACCGATGGCATCCCAACTGGCGCAGGAAGCGAATTTGGATTGGGTGATACGGTCCAAAGTTTCTTTATTTCCCCAAAACGACCAACTGCTGGGGGATGGATATGGGGGGCTGGCCCGGTATTTTTGCTGCCAACATCCACGGATGACACATTGGGTCTTGGGGAATGGGGCGCATGCCTAACGGCAGTAGCCCTTAAACAACAGGGCCCATTGACATACGGAGGGTTGACCAACCACATCTGGGACATCAGCGGCGACACTGACGTCAACCAGACGTTCTTACAGCCCTTCCTGTCTTACACGACACCAAATGCGTGGACATTCACGCTTAACAGCGAATCCACCTATGACTGGGAAGCTGAGCAATGGTCGGTTCCGCTTAACGCGGTTGCAACGAAAGTAACCAAAGTTGGTGATCAACTCATAAGCGTCGGTGGCGGTGTTCGTTATTGGGCAGATAGCACGGATGCAGGGCCTGAAGGTTGGGGTGCACGTCTGATCCTGACCTTGCTGTTCCCGCGATAGTAGTCTGACACGGTCAGCCGAAAATATAACCGATACCTCGGACAGTACGAATAACCTCGGGTTTGGAGGGGTTCCTTTCAATCTTTCGGCGCAGGCGGGATATTCGCAGGTCGATTGAGCGGTCGAAAGGTTCCCAACCGCGGTCGTGGGCCCGCTCCAAAAGCTGGTCCCGGTTCAGAACACGGCCCCGGTTCTCGGCAAAAACCCGAAGCAAGTTGAATTCCATCGCAGTCACCGGAATTTCCTGCCCCTCGGTGTCGAAGAGACGCGCCGCGTCCAGATCCAGGCAGCAGCTTCCGAATGGCACTTTGGCCGCAAGACAGGATTGGTTGGCAGGAGGGGCCGGTTCGCCACCACGCCCTGCTGCGGGCCAGCGCCGGATGGCCGCTTTGATCCGCGCCTCCAACTCGCGCAAGTCAACGGGTTTACCAAGATAGTCATCCGCACCCATCTCAAGCCCAACGACCCGGTCGATGACGTCAGCCGCAGCGGTCAACATGATGACCGGAACTTCTGTTTCCTGCCGCAGTCGTTGCAATGCAGCCAAACCATTCTGGCCCGGCATGTTGATGTCCAAAACAATCAGATCCGGTGCAGTGCCGTCGCTGATACAGTCAAACAGCGCGTCTGCATTCTCGGCCTCACGGACGTCAAAGCCGCGTTCGGCTAGGTATTCCGCGACCATTTCCCGAAGATGCGGTTCGTCATCGCAGATGATGATGTTTCCATTACTCATGACCGGGGCCCGCCTGCCTCATGCGAACTGAAAATCTGGTCGACCAGTCTTAACAGGTCCTGAGGCGCAATTGGCTTTTCCATGTATCTGCAATTGTTGGATTTTAGAAACTCTATCGTCTTACGGCTCATTGCGTTACCTGTCACGAAACCAAAGCGGTTCAAGCACTCGGGCTTTTGCTGTGCAATCAACTTCAACAATTCCGTTCCATCCAGACCCGGCATTGTCATGTCGCTGAGTATGACATCGTATTCGTCCCGCTCCAGCAGGTTCAACGCGTCCCGGGAATCGTTGCAAGTTGTCACTTCGTATCCAGCGTCCTCGAGAATATCGGAAATCAACTCGGTTACATCTTGCTCGTCGTCGATGCTGAGCACCTTCAGCCTCGAGGTGTTCGAGGTTGGCGCTTCTTCCGCGTTCGGAGCGGCCTGATCAAGTGATGCTGGTTTCAGGCAAATGCGAAATTTTGCACCCTCACCCGGTGCTGTTTCAACGGTCAACCTGCCGCCATGACTGGTCACGATGCGATGGCAAAAGGCCAGTCCAACCCCCGTCCCTTCGCCCGCCACCTTGGTCGTGAAGAACGGCTCAAAAATCCGGGACTGGATGGCGGGGTCAATTCCATGTCCGTTGTCGTCGACTTCGATGAAAAC
This sequence comes from Ruegeria sp. HKCCA5426, assembly GCF_013034585.1. Classification (NCBI taxonomy): domain Bacteria; kingdom Pseudomonadati; phylum Pseudomonadota; class Alphaproteobacteria; order Rhodobacterales; family Roseobacteraceae; genus Ruegeria; species Ruegeria sp. HKCCA5426. The sequence continues at coordinate 56,002 of NZ_WQGH01000011.1, read as the reverse complement.
ATGACCGGACTTCGGTTCCGTCCCGCTGCGCAGTGTGACGCGGCCCTGTTCGCCCAAGCTCGCGACAGCATGTTCCGCGTTGACCACAAGATTGGTCAAAACCTGAACAATCTGATCGGGGTCTGCATCAACACATGGCGCATTTGGGTCCAGCTCGACCCGCACATCTGCGCCCGAACTCTTCAACCCGTACCCCGAAATCTCGAGCGCAGCTTCGACAAGAGTTCCGACATCGCATTGCACAATTTCCATCGGACGTTGGCGGGCCATGGCCAAGAACGCCCGCACGATCCTTGTGCAGCGTTCAGCGGCTTGACCAATACGTTCCACCCGGCGTTTCAGAACCGGATCGTCGACCTTGTCCTGCAACATCAGCGCATAGCCGACGACGATGGACAGAGGGTTGTTCAACTCGTGCGCCACACCCGCAAGCAACGATCCCAACGCTGACAATTTCTCGTTCTGATGGGCAATTTCGCGCTGCTTTTCCAGTTCGTCCTGCATCTGCAGGTAATCGGTCATGTCCCGCGTTGATGATACGATGACGTTCTCACCCTTGAAGTCGATCACCCGGGCCGATGTCAGCCCCTGCATGACGCTGCCATCCTGCTTAAGGAAGCGGACGGGGTAATTGTCCAACTGCCCTGTGGGTAACAGCGCATCCAGATAGGCCTGTCGATCCTCGGGGTTCAGAAAGAACCCCAGCGTGGTATCCAACTGACCAAATCGTTCCCGCGAGGCCGGAGGGCAATAGAGGATTCTGCCGTCATCCACACGCGAGACCAGAAAAGGCGTGGGCGAGGCATCAACAATCGTGCGCACCAGCAGGTCGGCTTCGCGCTGCGCCTGCTCGATCTGATCCCGTCCGCTCTGGTCCGAGAGGGTCAGCAACAATTCGCCCGCATCGCTTTTCCTGCCAGAGAAGGTGACTGGACGACCATCGCGCGTGTCCAGCCTGGTTTCTGCAACCGTTTGCGCGCTCAACCGGATCAGGGCGTCCTTGCTGTCCGAATGGGGTGCAAAATGTCCCCTTGCCGCAACAGCACGCGCAAAATCCTCGAACCGAATGCCCGGTTGCGCGTCTCGCTCGGCAAGACCAACAAAACTCGAGAATGCGGGATTGCAGACGATCAGGCAGCCATCCCGATCCCACAGGCTGATGCCATCCCTCAACGGGTGAATTGCGCTGTGCAGCAAGTCGCGTGCAGTGTCCGTGTCAACCTGTCGCGCAGCGGCGTCTTCCCTACCTCCCAGCGGCGCAAGCACATACCCGCGGTCATTGCCGCACTCAAAGCTGGAAACGACCACCACTTGATTGCCTTGCAGTTCCATCGTGACGCTGGCGTTTCCACCAAGCAACAGGCTCGCGGCCGTTCTCGCAGAACAGACCGTTTCTTCGGCGGTCAACTTCAATGCGTTGGACAAAATCTCATCAAGAAAAGCGCGTTCTGACAAACCTTCAGGTGCAGGTAGCCCAGCCGGGATGACACCGTTCCATTCCACGCACAAACCAGCCCTGTCGAAACGGAAAAAACTGACGGTTGCTTCAGATTTTTGGGGCTGGGACTTGGCGGCGCGTGAATGCATCTGGCTTCTCTTCAAATAGTGAACTTTCTATGTGACCGCAGGACGTGTCTGTCTGACGTCACCACATAAATCCGTTTGTATCAATTGTATCTGCGCCAAATGCATGCTTTGGCGGACGCACACAAAAAAGGCCCCCTCGTTCAGAGGGGGCCGATCACTCGTTAAGATAAATCAGTTCAGTCGAAGCGTCTTGGGCTTGCTTCCACCCGACTGGACCTTGAGACCGCCATTGCCCGGGCTTTTGCAATTCATCGAATATTTGGCACCGTTCGACTGGAACTTGGGCGAGACACCTTCGATTTTCACCCAACCGTTTTCCGGACCGTTGCCGTTGGGAATATCCCAGGTGTGCTGCACCACGGCGATCTTGTTGGCTGCTGTCTTGGCGGTAAAAACGTTGCTTTTCTTGCCAGTGTTATGCACGAACCGATACTTGATCTGTGCGTTGGCCGTATTGGTGGAAATAGCGGTCGTGGTCTTGATTTTGCAGGCCCCGTTGGGCGGCGCAATTTCAGTCAGTTTCATCGTAGCCTTCTTTACGGAAACCGGCTGGGTATAGCCTTTGACGCCACCCCCGGCCAAAGGCACGCGCGGCCCAGAGAATTTGCTGCATACGATCTTGACCGTCTTCGGTGCAGAATATTCCCAGATTTGGTTATTGGACCCGGCACCTGACGCTTCGACCGTGGTTTTCAGCGAAACCTTAAAGCTCACCTCGTGGTTTGAGCCAAAGATTTGCTTATCCGATTTACCCTGGTTGCGCAGGACAGTTGCTTTCATTTCGCACATGCTGACAGCCGCGGATTCGATCGTGCCGACGCTAAGGGCGAAAGGCCAGTTATAGTCGATGGATTTCGGACGATTGCCGACCGAATACGAGACAGTCTTCTTGTAAAACGACGTGCCCTGAACCTTGGCCGCGATACCGAAACCATGGGTGATTTCAGGCTCCATGGTCCATTTTTTGATCCGCCCTGCGGTACCGGTGTCATATTTGAGATTGGCACCTACTACGAATTTTCCGTTCAAATCCAATTTTGTATAATTCTGACCGTTGCTGAGAACTTTCAGCGAGGTCGGGTTTGTGTTGGTAACAGTCGCCACACCACTGTCGGCCGAGGCCACGTGCGGCAGGGCGGAAAAAATGCCAGAGATCAGAGCTACGGTTTTGATACTGGTTACGGTCTTCATAATCTTAATTCCTTCAGCTTTCTGTTTGCTTGTGACTGTCTGTCGTTTGGCACCCGAGAAAGGTTCAAATTTTTTTTGAGGGCCTGTTCGAATTGCGCCTGCGGCGTGAGATTAAGGTTCGCACGTATCTGGCAGATGTCCGGCAGATGTTTGGAATGTATCGACTTTGTCAGAGCCTTGTGCGGTCAGCACCCGCCGGATTGCACAAGGCCATAACCAAAACGCGTATCTCGGCCTGATGAACCAAGATCAACGGCTGTCTGGCGCAAGATGCGTCGTGCTTTGTCCAGAGACAGCCCGCCGCGGGATGCGTGTCGGGCCAGCAAAGCGGTCACAAGAGGAGCGGCGTAAGATGTCCCCGACCGATAACCGCCGCCTTTCGCTGTAATGACCCATAAGTCGACCCCCGGCGCGGAAAACTCGATATGAGGACCCTGGTTTGCCTTGCCATAAATCCGGCGAGCCGCGTCCACTGCTGTCACGGCAATGGTATCGGGGGATGCCGCTGGCAAACGCGGCGCGTTGCTGCTGCCATTTCCGGCGGCTGCAACCACGACCATGCCACGCGCGCGGGCTCTGGCAAGCAATTCAGCAAACACCGCGTTAGGCGCGCCTGACATCGACATATTGACCAACTGAACATTGCGCGCGCGTAGCCAGTCCAGACCCGTGGCAATATCTTCCAACCGTGCACCTTCACGGCCTTTGTCGCGACCAAACGCTTCGGCCGCAAAAATCTCTGAACCCGGTGCCAGGCCGACAATCCCGCCTGAGCCATTCCCGGCGATTAACCCAACGACTGCCGTAGCATGGTTGGTTCCCGTGGGCCTGAGCCCCGGCGACAGCACGGACTGACGCTGGATGCGCACGCCGGCAAGCGCCGGGTGTCCCGCCTGAACAGGGCCGTCGATTACTCCGACCCGCACGGCGCGCCGAAGAGCGCAGGATTGCTCAGGAGGATCTCCTACCATCGCGGCAGCATAGAGACGCGGCGGAGCCGCGAACCCGTAAATATGATGGCGGTCAATGTCAGCATCTGGCGAAGGGATCGTCAAAGCAGCGCGCGCGTCTGCAAGTGTCAGCCCTTGGGGGAAAGCATAAAACAGCATGACCCGACCCATCTGGGGTAGATTTCGCCGGCGCAAAAGCTGCGCCCCGCGTTCTTGCAACACATCCCTTGCCGCTTGCTCTTGCCGGGCTGGGACCAGAACCGTGTATTCCGGTGACCCATCCGGCGCAGGCACCATGTCACGCGCTGCGCGTTCTGTATTGCGCTGGCGTTGCGCGCAAAGCGTGATGGGCCCAAGGTCTCGTCCGGTTGTTCCACGGATAGCCCAGACGAGGCGATAAGTTTCACCTGCCCGAAGCCCGCGCGACGGCACCGCGATCGTGACTTGGCTGGGTGACCAGCGCAGCACCTGCATCTTCAGGGTCTGGCCCCGGCTGGTCGCGAGAATGTCACTGGGTCTTGCACCAAAATCGCGGGCTTCAATTCGGATGGAATCTCTGGGCTTTACGCATCCTTTGGCAATGATCCGAAAGTCGTCGGCCTGCGCTGCAATCGGAAATGCAAGCAATAGAAGGAGCATGAAAATACGCATGATCAATCCCCTCCCTCGACTTCGACGCTTTCCACAATCCCCGTTGCGGCGTTTAGACGTTCCAACGCACGGGCGGCGGCGTCTTCGTCTTTCGCGGCCAGCGAGTACAGACCCAAAGCCGATGGCCCGGACACGATGGTCAATTCCAGTTCCAGCAAAAGGGCGCGGATTTCTTGTTCGGTGGCTGTCGCGGCAAATGCCACTGTCAGGGTTGGCCCAGTGTCCAGAGATTCAGGGCCACCATCGGCCAGCTCGACATCTGGTCCAGTGTTAAAATATGGCAACGTCACCTGAACGGCCAGCAAAGCCATTGCTGCAAAGGCGGCGATTTTCCAAAGGCCGGGTTTTGTTGCTTTTGGCTGCGTCACGGTACGATTTGCATCTACATCCCGCATTAGCCTTGCCAACCCAAACTCACCCGGAGAGGTCCCGACTTCGGTCGCTTGCATTTGAATTCGCGCCGCTTTCAACGCAGCCAGTTCCGCCTGCAATTCGGGATTTTCGGCCACTGCGCGTTCAATTGCGCGGCGCTCATCACCTTCCAACGTATCATTTGCAAGAAACACCAGCAGGCTCTGGATTTCATCGTCATCCCAATTTGGACCGGTCATGTCGCTGCCTCCTTCATTCGACCTGACAGGCAGCGCAACAAAAGCTTCTTTGCGTGAAAAATTCGCGTCTTAATCGTGTTTTCAGGGGCGTCAACCACGCGCGAAATCTCGCCGTAACTCATGTCTTCGTAGAACGCGAGTTCAATGGCGCTGCGGTGATCGGCCTTAAGCCCCTCAAGACAGAACCGAAGATGTTCGGCCTCTTGCGCGGCGGCAAGGCAGGCCACGGCATCAGGCCCTTCATCGACCTGCTCGGGCAGGTCATCGCTGGGCGAGATACGTTTATGTTTTCTGAAGTGATCCATTGTCTTCCTGTAGGCAATTCCAAATACCCAGGTCTTGACAGCAGACCGACCCTCGAATTTACCGGCCGAGCGCCAGACTTCCATGAAGACCTCGTGAAGTATGTCGCCCGCTTCGAATGGATCGTTCATTTTTGAAGCAATAAATCTGTAAACCGGCTTTTCCAGCGCCCGGTACAACCCGGCCAAAGCGGTCTTATCCCCGCCCGCGACGGCCTGCAGCAAGGCGTTCAGTTGCGCGTTATTCATGGCTATTGCCTAAGCTGCAAAACAGGTTGCTGGCTTGGCGTAGTGTTCAGGCCACGTACCGAAGACACAGCCAACAGGTTTCCTGCAGAGTCAAACGCAGCAACTCGCCAGCGCAAAACCCTGACCTGACGCAAGCGATCGAGCGTGAAATCCTTCAACCGCGTTGACCGTTCACTGGTATCCAAAGCGGCGATCTGTTTTGGCGCAAGTCCGCCAGCACCCGAGTCCAGAAATTCCAGACGATAGAGGCTTGCGTTGGGAACCGATTGCCAACTGAACACAGTCGCTGCACTAAACCCCGCGCCCGGTTGGGGCGCCGAGAGATTTAGCATCGGCTTGGAGGCTGGATCCGGCGTTTGCGGCTCAATGGGCACGGCGGTGACTGTATAGCGCAGATCGGGAACGGATAGCGTAAAGCTGCCTCGCTGTCCGGGCGAGGGTACGAACCGCACCCTGTAGATTCCGGGCCGATCTACCGGCAGCGGCGGGCTCTCGAATGTGGCGCGCCGCGCGCCTGCCAAAACCTGACGAACTCTTCCGACGACACGGAAATCACCCGCGACGTCCGACGGACCGGCAACTTCCCACGCGCCGTCAAGGATGCCGCGTCCGTTCGTAGTCAACTCAAGCCGGGCTGCCAATTGCGAGCCGCTGGGAACCACACGGAAAAGACTGTCGTCGTCAAAGGCAAGATCAGCAAAACGCACGGCCAGTGGACCGCCGCTGGTCGCTTGCAGGCGTAAGGTTGCGGGCGCTGAGGTTCCGTTGAAATCCGTGAAGCTGCGGGTCAGAACGGCGTTGCCCGCCTGCGCAATCCGTGCCGCTGTTGTCCGGTCAACAACAAGCCGTTCGGACAGTGTTACAAAGATCAGACCGCCGCCTGGATGCTGCACCGTTCGGCGTAGAGGGCCGCCAATAGCACCGCCGGTGCTGAGTTGCGCGCCGGGCGAAGTGACCGTAATGGCTCTTGCTGCTCGCGAGATTACTCCGACGCGCCAGTTCAAGGTTATCGCGGATTCACCCGACCCATTGACGCGTGCCGTCGGAGGATTGACGGAAACCGGCCCCGCTGCATGAGCCAAGCCGCACAAAAGGGACAGGACAAAGCTGAGTATGAGTGTTGGCAGAAATCGCATACTCCGCCTCCTACCTAAAGAAATTAGTTGTTGCGCGCAGGGTCAGGCCGACCAGAGTATCCTCGTCCCCGCCACTTTCGCTGGCATAGGGCCCGTCGGCTCGGCTTGCGCTCAGAACCAGTTCGGCTGTTGGGTGGAACCGCCACGCCAGTTCGGTTGCATAATACTCTCCGTCCAGCGCGAAGGGTTCATCAGTGCGCGTTATGCCGGTATCGAGCCGAAAAATCAGATCATCCGGCCGCAGCGCATAGCTGAAGCCCAAAGTGGCTTCGTACCGCTCCCATGTATCAAAATCGCCATCCACACGCGTGTATCCCGCGGTGCCATTCACATTCGCCCGATCGTTGACGCCATAGTCAAAAGCTGCATTCAAACTGTGGCTGTCGGTGTCGATATCCAACACCCCCTGATCATCTTCACGGATGCGGACATAATCCAGTGACCAATTGCCGACATCCCCCAGTTTGTCGAACCCCACATACAAAGTTGTTGAGGTATAATCCTCGGGCGGGGGTGCCGCGTTGGGGGTCGTCAGCCGATCCTGTTCGATATAGCCACCCCCAAAACGCAGGGCTGTACCCTGCCAGAACCCCTCGCCCTGTAAGTCATAGCGGAGGTCGGTCAGGACCTGCGAAATCCGATCTTCGGGCCAGTCGGATGCCCCCCCGACATTAGTTTTCTGAGTATCGGCAAAGATGTTCAAAGCGAACCGGTTGGCGCTGTAGTCCATCGTTAGTCGCCAGGTTTCGGCCCCGACTGCAACACCGGGATTGGCGAGAGAAAAGTAGTCCTGATCCACTTTTTCATAGCCCAGACCCACGGTTAAAGCCCGGTCACCCGCGTCCGTGTTCAAAACGTCGTAGCTTAAGTGGGACAGAACCGCGTTTGCGCTGGTTTCAGGCAATGGGCCGCCGTCATCTTCGTCCCAATCGGTCTGTGACCAAACTGACCCATAATACAATCGCCCGCCCAACAATGTCCCGTCCAGCGAAAGCGACGAGCCTTGACCGGAACCTGTCGCGCTGCCGCCATAGGGATCACCATCGCCGGTATAGGTTTGCACGGACACTCTGAAGTCCTGCGTGGCAAAAGGTTGGAACGCGAATCTTGCCCCCTGCATGCGGCTGTCTTCGTCCGCCAGCCCTGTGAAGTTGGCGGCCCCCAATGCGTCGGCACTTTGCGACGCGAAGGCCCCCAGTTTCACGCGCTGATCTAACAGGCCCATGTCGACCGATAGACCACGCCGGGATACATCACCTACCAGCGCGCGATCATAGTCCAGCATCTGATGCCCCAATCGCCCAGTTAAGTTTGTGGCACCCAGCGTGCGATTGAACTCGAACAGATACTCGGCAATATCTACCGGGTTTTCGGTGACCCGCTCGACGGGGCGCGTCGAGCCCAGATAACTGACTTGTCCGCGAAAACTACCTTCTTCATTTTCCACGCCAAATGAACCGCTGCTTGAGGCGTTTGCAGCTTCGTCGCTGTTGAGAGATTGGATGCTGGCCTCGTGACTGGCGTCAACGGAAACCGTCAACCGGCTGCGGGCCGTGGTCAGGAAGCTGTAACTGGCGATCGGCACAAAGCCGTCACCCTCAAGCAGATAGACGGTCACATCGTGGAACTCACCCGCCAAAGGGGTGACAATGTTCAGAACAAGCTGCCCATTCTCGACCGCCGCGACATCGGTCATGTCGATGCCGTCAACTTCGATCGCAACCTCTCCGGTCAGGCTGGAAATGTCGAGCGGCAGGAAAAGCGTTTGCCCGGCTTCCAGCGTCCCAAGATCTTCAATCAGATCCTGCGCGACTGCGGGGGTGGTCGCCATGGCCAATCCACCGATGCACAAAAAACACCGGACTTTCTGTTTGAATTGCTGCCGCAAAACTGCGCCCTCGTCGTCTTGTCGCAGTGCAACGCCCTATGCGGCGAAACTGCCTAAAATATTGTTTTGCTAAGGATCAGGAGAGAGCAGTAACGAGACAAGCCACTGTAATGTCTCAATTGTTGCTGTTGTGTATCAGCTTGGGTCACGCGCTAAGCCACACAAGGCTTTGGTGCCCGCGCAACGTGTCTGACAGGATACAATTGATACACCCGCAGGGATATTCCGGAGGCTCTGCCCAAAGTAAAGTCTGCACGTACCCAGACTGCAAAAGGCATGGTGATGGCTGAATACGAGTTTGTTGAAAGCGCCCCGTTCGAAGCGGGGTTTGCAGAAGTGTATGAATGGCAGATTGCCCCCTTTTTGCGCGGCAAAGAGGAAGAGCGCCAAGCCGCGATCTCGCGCAGCATGGTCTGGGTAAAACTTATTGGCGCTGTCTCGGTCGTTCTGGCTGCTTTGGCATCGTATTACGTCCACCCGCTCCTTGGTATTTTTCCACTGGGGTTTGGTGGCGGTGCAGCGTTGATTATCTATCTCGAACGCGGAAGCCGCATCAGCAAGGACGTTTCGGGTTTCGTGCGTCCGATCTTGTGCAAGTTTCTGGGTAACATGGACTTGCACGCGCAAGTTCCCGCAGACTTTATGCCAGTAGGCCGTCTTGTTGCCCTGCAGATTTTACCCAAGGCCGAGCGCATACGCGAGGATACCGCCATCACCGGAACATGGCGGGATACAAATTACAAGCTGCTGAAGATGAGCTGCTCTGAAAGCTATCGCGATCACAATGACGACCGGAAATACAGAACCCTGTTCGCCGGAATCGTGCTTGAGATCGACTGCCCGGTCGACATGCCACGCACTGTGTTCGTCAAGGATTTTGGCGAGACCCTGAATAAGCTTTATTCCTGGGCGTCCCGTAATACCTTGCCAACCCATCGCTGGGATTTGGGTCTGGAAGATGCCGAACAGGTTTTTGAGGTCTACACTGACGACCCGGCCCAACTTGGTCAGTATCTTAAACCTCAATTCGCTTACACCTTGACGGACATTGCAGGACGGTTTCAGGGGGGGAAGGATTACTGCGCTGCGGCCTTTTCTGGCAGGCGGTTCTATCTGGCACTCAGCTTGCCGCATAGCTTTTTGGGGTTTGATGTCGCCGGCGCCCCCCTGAGCGAAGCTAATGACAGCATCCACCGCGCTTTACGCGATCTGATGACGCCAAGGCAGATCATTGACGCCCTGCACGCCTGAGGGGTGTGGCGTTGGCTTCGCCTGTGCTTTCAGGCAAACGCAATATCGACTGAGCCGAATGGACTGAAATCAGCATGGAATTTACTTCCCGGAGGGCATTTGGCCGGGCTAAACGCCCTGTCCGCATTGCGAAGCTCTGCGCCCACCCTGACCTATCACACTCGCCATCTCGCCTTGATAATCCAGCGTGTGATTTTCCAGTGACGGCACTAAAATAGGTGTGACCGCCCGCGGTCAAGGTCGCAAGCTTCAATTCAAAGCCTCCCAAACCTCGCTGATCACATCAGCAGCCATCAACACATCATTCCGCGTCGTATCGAATTGCCCCACCTGAAAGCGGATGATTTTGCGGCCGTCGAACATGCCCTGCGTCAGATAAATCCGACCATCGTCATTCAGCGCATCCACCAGACGTTGTTGCATCACGTCGTCACCCGGACAGCGGAACGAAAACAGGCTCAGGATGGGTCCCGTCGTGATCTCGAAACCGTCCATTGCACCGATTATTTTGGCAAGCTCATTTGCCCAAACAACATGGTTGCGAATTCGCTCGCGCAGGCCATCCAAACCGTAAGAGCGCAGCAGGAACCAGATTTTCAACGCCCTGAACCTGCGACCCAGCGGAATGGTCCATTCGGAATAGTTCGTGACCTCGGCCCCTGTGGTCTTCAGGTATTCGGGTTCGATTTTCAAAGTGTTGAGCTGCGGAGTAGCGTCCCTCAGAAACTGGATCGCGCAATCGAACTGGGCGCCAAGCCACTTATGTGGGTTAAAGACAACACTGTCATAGCGATCCGCTCCGGCCCACAACGCCTGACGGAACTCGGGGCAGATCATGGCGGACCCGACCCAGGCAGCGTCAAGATGGGTGTATAGGTCATGCTTCTGCGCGATATCCGCAACGGCCATCAGATCATCGCAGGCCCCTACACCCGTACCCCCGGTGATCGCGATGATCCCGGCCGGAACGTGCCCGGCGACTAAGTCGCTTTGGATCGCCGCCTCAAGTGCGCCGGGATCAATCGCGTAAGTTGACCCCCGCGTCGGCAATTTGACCAGATTGTCCTGCCCGATCCCGGCAACCCAACAGGCCCGGTCAATGGACGAATGCACCTGATCCGAGCAGTAAATCCGCAGCGCGCCTTTCGTATTCAACCCTTCACGGTTGCCGGTAAACCCGGTGGCGCGCTCTCGCATGGTCAACACCGCCGACAAAGTGGCCGAAGACGCACTGTCCTGAATGACGCCTGTCATGCCAACAGGCAGTCCAAGCGCCTGGCGCAACCAATCGACCATCACGGTTTCCACCTCGGTCGCGGCGGGCGAGGTTTGCCACAACATGCATTGGGCTGCGATTGTGGTCACCAACATCTCGGCCAACATCGAGGGTGGCGCGGCGTTGGCTGGGAAATAGGCAAAGAAACGAGGGTGCTGCCAATGGGTCATTCCAGGCATGACGATCCGTTCAAAATCGGCCATGATGGTTTCCATCGCCTGCCCGGAATCTGGCGGCGACGCGTCAATCTGGACGGCAATATCCCCCGGGTTTGTTTGCGCCCGGACTGGGCGATCCGACAGGGTTTGGTGATAATCGGCAGCCCATTTCGAAATGTGCTGCCCCCAATGCGAAAATTCATCCCAGTTCATCAATTCGCCCTTGTGTCGCCCGCTGATCAACTGGACATGACCTCTGCGGCAGTCGTTGTATTTGTAGCTGAAAGACTTCGGCCTAGACCTATAAGCCTATATTGGCCTGACCCGTTCCGGAACTGCCAAAATGGGGCGTTTAGATATCAATTGCGCCCTTGCAGCTGCCCCACCCACGGGCACCAACAAAAGCGCCGTATCGTTCATCGCGCATTCGCCGGCGCATTTCTTGGCTTAATCGGGAAGAATCCGAGACCGAGCCAGTGCACTTTCCGAAGCTGTTCTGGCACAGTTGCCACCTGGCCCAAATAAACAGCGCGTGCATTTGGTTGATTTCAAGCAGGTCAAAGTGGCTGTTTCTTATGCAAAGCAAGGAAACAGGTCCGTGTTCTGAAGGCGTTTAACACATCAGTGGTAGACCAGAGCACCTCCGCCTGCCTCTAATGTTCTAATAAACTGTCGGACCATTCAGGTGAAGGAAAGGGCAGGTGAAAGGCTGATTGGCAACCCTGTGTCATTCGACCAGCATGAGCAAAACAACGGTTTTGTTTAACGCATTGACTGACATCTGCTACTGATTGTGGCGCGTATTTAAGAATCAATGGAGAAGTTTACACCACTTGCTCCTCCATCGGTTGACCCTGTTTCTGCGGGTTTTTTTGTGACTAGTGTGAAGGTAAATCGGTTTGAAACTCATAGTTCAAATTCCCTGCTACAACGAGGCAGAGACCCTGCCCGCGGTCCTTGCCGACATCCCAAAGGAAATTCCCGGCGTAGACAGCATTGAAGTTCAGGTTATCGACGACGGGTCCACCGACGGAACATCAGAGGTTGCGCGCGAAAACGGGGCGACATATGTGCTGCGAAACCGGGGCAACAAGGGCCTTGCCCGAAGCTTTCAGGTTGGAATTGATCACGCGCTGCAGGCCGGGGCGGATATCATCGTCAACACCGACGGAGATAACCAGTATTCCGGTTTGTCCATTCCCGATCTCGTGGCGCCGATATTGCGCAAGGAAGCGGACATTGTTGTCGGCGACCGCAAACCCGGCGAGAACGCTGAATTTTCCACATTGAAGCGCCTGTTGCAGCGGTTCGGAACGTCGGTCGTGCGGCGGCTTGCCGGGATTGACGTCACTGACGCAGTATCCGGATTTCGCGCATACACCCGTGAAGCTGCCCTGACGATCAACGTCATGACCAAGTTCAGCTATACCACCGAAACCCTGATCCACGCAGGGCAGACAAACCTGAAAATAGCGTCTGTTCCCGTCAACGTGAATCCCGTCGAGCGCCCCTCGCGCTTGTTCACGTCGATGGGTGGATTTCTGCGAAAGCAGGCGACAACAATCCTTCGCAGCTATACGATGTATCGACCTCTCAGCGCCTTTTTGACAATTGGCCTGGTGATGTTGATCATCGGAACAATCCCGGTTCTGCGGTTTCTGTTCTACTATTTCACCGGTGACGGAGAGGGCCGCGTACAGTCCTTGATTCTGGGCGGCGTTTTTATTCTGGCCGGCTATATCACCATGATCATCGCGCTTCTCAGCGACGCGATTGCAACAAACCGGCGCCTTACGGAACAAGTCTTGAGCCGAATGCGGGAACTGGAACTGCGTATCGACACAAATAATCGTGGGAATGGATCGACGTGACGGATATGGGCGCGGCAAACGCCCCGTTTGCCGGGGGCAAACGTATTCTATGGCTGATTTCAATTTTGGGGTCCGTCTATTTCGGTTTTCTTGTGATCTCTTCGTGGACCTTGTTCGACCTCAAACCTTTTGGCTGGCAGATATATGACGCTTATTATGCGGCGATTTTGGATGGTCGGTTTGACCTGCCCGCCCGCGTGCTTCGCTACGAAGGTCACTATACCGCAGACGGAACGGGCTATCTCTATCATGGCGTTGCGCCGCTTCTGACACGCTTTGCCTTTGGCTGGGCTTGGCCGTTCGAGACCTTCCCCATGAACGGCTTTTCGATCTGGTTTTGGGCCGTGATCGGAACGCTGGGCTGGCAGCATGTTCTTGTGACCTTGGCCCGGACAGCAGGAGTTTCTGCGGATCGCCGCGTTTTGGTGCTGGCGCTTTGTGCCGCCTTGTGGGTCGCCGGGCCAGGCCCCGCTCTGGTCATCAACCTTTCGTTTTATCACGAACCGATTGCAGTGGCGTTTGCGATGTCTGGGCAGTTTGCTGCCGTTTGGACACGCGCGGCGCGCGGCGTGACACCAATGTCAGTGGCAGTCGTTTTGCTTGCCGTTTGCGCAATGGTCGCCGTGCACGCGCGGCCAAATGTGGCAATCGGGCTTTATGCCGGTGTCGTTTTGGCAATTGGACACGGTTTGTGGCGCGACCGTTCAGCCTTTCTCATCCCCGCGATCATCGCCATGGGGATTTTGGCCGCAGGCGGGTTCGGATATCTAGGGCTAAATGCTTTGCGGTTTGGGGATGCGTTGATCACCCATGGCAGCTATGAAGGCTCGCGCGTTGTATATGGCAACGTCTTTTGGGGTATAGAAACCAAGGACTCGATCCGCGCGGCAGCCTTCGAAGAGCATGGTCGTCTGAACCCATTACGCGTTGTTCCCAATGCAGCGTTTTACTTGTTCGACGTCCCTTCAGCATCTTTCCTGACCGGCCTGTCCGACTCGATTCTCGGTCTTTACCGAGCGGTAACGGAGCCGATTCTAGGCCATATCAGAGTTGGCGGCCCAAGAACCGGATTGGTTATGCTATGGCCGCTTTGGTGCCTTCTGGCGCTGTTCGGTATTCGCGCGGCTTGGCGCGACACACAAATGGCAGGGCTTGTGGTTGCGGTTGCGCTGTCGGCTATTGTGACATTGGCCTACGGCACGATCACCTTCCGATACCGCTTGGATCTTTGGCCAGTTATCGCAACACTGGCGCTGATGGGTGCTGTTTTCTGTATGCGACGCGAACCGGGCATAGCTGCAAAAGCCTGGATCGTTGGATTAGGTACGACGGCTTTTATTGTCGGAACTGCAACAACGACAGCGTCAGTGTATAAATATGCTTCTCCGCTTAGGGAAAGGCCGGGAGAATACTTTGAAAAGTGGTCTGAAGACGCCTGCCTGAGGCGCGCGGCCCAGATTGGTCTTACCGTCGAACAAGGTACGAAAACCTGCAGGTCGCATTCTTCGCTTGAGGACGCCGTATGACAAACGATCCACGCGCCACCCTTTCGAGGGCAGCAAAATCCGGCTACGTCGCAACGATGCGAGGCATCGCTTGGGGCCTGAACAAAACAAGCGTCGCAGACTGGCTCTCGCGCCGGCATCATCGCGGCAGGGGGTATCATTGGGCGTCAAGCCTTATGGCAATCCATGACATAGACGGGCTGATCGCCCTGGACGTTCCCTGGTGGACCTATGATGCGATTGAAGTCGTCGACGCGTTCCTGAAATCAAGACCAGCCCGTGTATTTGAATACGGCGCGGGGGCCAGCACGATCTGGGCGGCGCGACGTTCGGCTTCTGTAACGAGCGTTGAGCATGATGCGGATTGGTACGCACGCGTCTTGGAACGGGTCCAGGGTCAGACCAATATCTGCCCGGTCGACCTGCGTTTAGCACCTGCTTCGAACGCAAAAGACGTCGCACTTTCGGACCCTATCTACCTGTCTCAGAAACAAGACATGCGCGGCCTGAACTTTACATCCTATGCATCGGAAATTGACAAGGCGAATGGCTCATACGACTTGATAATTGTCGACGGTCGCGCACGCCAAGCTTGCTTGCGCCACGCTGCAAACCGGTTGTCACCGGGTGGAATGATTGTCTTCGACAACTCAAAGCGTGCCCGATATCGCGAGGCTATCAGTCAGTCCGGGCTTTACGTTAATCGCTACCCCGGGCTTACCCCGTCGCTGCCCTATTCAGACGAGACGTCAATATTGACGGCTCATACCTGAGCCTGCCGATGGAAGAGAACACGCCCTTGCGCGCAGGCTTATGGTTCAGGCGCGGAATTCGTGTGGCCGGGGTCGTGTTGCTTGTCTTGTCACTGGGTTATATCGCGCTCGAAGTTCAGCGCAATTGGACAGAGGTTTCGCATTGGCGCCCAAGTTCAACGGAACTTGTCCAACTATTCGGCCTGACGCTTGTCTACATTTTGACGCTGTCCCTGCCTGCCGAAACCTGGCACCAACTGGTTGGCGTCTACGGCGCGGAACCCCGGCGGCGAACGTGGCGCTCTTTCGGATTGGCGCAGATTGCACGCTATTTGCCGGGTAATGTGGCCCATCTGATCGGGCGCGCCATGGTCCTGCGCGACGGCCCGTTAAGCGCGAAACAATTGGGGTTGGCGACGCTGTTAGAATTAATTGCGATGCCAGCAGGCGCTGTTTTGGCACTTTTGATTGCTGCACTCGTCACTCCGGGGGTCGATCAAATCGCGCAAACAATTGGCTGGTCGGAAGACACGGTGCGGATTCTCACACTCATTTCTGCTCCCTTGTTGATTGCAGGTTTGTTCATCACCTCGCGAATAGCGGGGAATAGCAAGGAACTGACCCACACTTTTTGCATTGTGGTGCCGATTTGCGCGCTGTTCATGCTGGGGCTCGGCGCAATTTTTGGAGCAATCGTCTGGATAGTGGGACAGGGCCCATTCCTTGTCGCAACTGTCGCGGGCATCTGTGCATGGCTGGTTGGATACGTAACACCCGGTGCACCTGCTGGTTTAGGCCCGCGCGAGGCAGTACTGCTACTGTTTCTTTCGAATGTAATCCCCGCAGGCGGGCTGATCGTAGCTGTCGCCGTTTTCCGGCTTGTCACAGTCTCTGGCGATTTGGTCTGCTTTGCGATGTGTGCAGCCGTTCTGCGCAATGGCGCGCCAGCATAAGCCCCGCTGCCAAGTCTTACGTTGTTGCTCATCCTCTGAAATCCAACGCGCAGACCCTCTTTTTGTAGTTGAAATGCGATTTGGGTGAAAAATTGCTGCAATTTGAGACAATAAGCGGAATACTGGCATTAGGGAATCGTCTCTAGCCAGGTCAACCAGTATGGATCGAGTGACCAGCCGACGTGGGTTTCTGAGTGCCAAAATTCTCAGGGAGGACGGAAAAATCGTCCGACCTCCGGGTGCTTGTGTGAGCGGTTTCGCCGATGCCTGCACAAAGTGCGTAGAATGCGTGTCAGCCTGCCCGGAAGACCTGATTTCAATGGAACCCGGCGGCTACCCTGTTTTCAAACCAAACGATAACCCCTGCACGTTCTGTGGTGAGTGCGCGCGCGCCTGCCCGACCGATGCTTTGGATATCGAACGCTTGGCCGACTGGCCCTGGCGGGCTGCGGTGCGGGCTTCAAGCTGCCTGTCCATGAACGGTGTAAGCTGTCGTATCTGTCAGGATAATTGCGACCAGAATGCGCTTCGGTTCAAACTACAGACAGGCGGGCGTGCCGAACCCGCACTGGATTCCGATGCCTGCAACGGATGCGGGTCCTGCGTGGCGCTGTGCCCTGTCGATGCGATTATGCTGGAACGGCGCACCCAAGTTCAGATGGAGCCGATTCAATGAGTATTTGTGGCTGCCTTACCCATGTTTCCCCGGCTCAGGCCGATGCTGCGGCGCTGGTTATGAATGAGATACCCGGCGTTGAAGTACATGCGCAAACAGCCGAAGGCCGGTTCGTCGTTGTTGTCGAAGACACGCCCGCGCGCCTAGCATCCGAGATCATCATGGACCTGCATCAGATCCCGGGGGTGCTCTCGGTCACTCTTACCTATCATCATTTTGAGGATATTGCGGACAACGTTTCGCGTCCTGATGCCCCAAGCCAAACCACCAGTCGGAGGCCATAGCTATGACTACATCAGAATCTCGCCGAACATTCCTTAAGGCATCTGCTGCCGCTGCAACCGCTTCTGCTGCTGGAATTCCCCTGGCCGGTGGTCAGGCCAATGCGCAGATTGGCATTCCAGACATAAGCTGGGACAAAGCGCCCTGCCGGTTTTGCGGGACCGGATGCACCGTCCTTGTTGGCACCAAGAATGGCCGTGTTGTCGCCACGCAGGGTGATCCGAAAGCCGAGGTGAACCGCGGCCTCAACTGCGTCAAAGGGTATTTTCTGTCCAAGATCATGTACGGCGAAGATCGCCTGACCCAGCCGATGCTGCGTATGAGAGATGGTAAATACGCCAAGGATGGAGAATTCGAACCGATCTCATGGGACGACGCTTTCGACATCATGGCCGAAAAGTGGAAAGAAACCCTAAAGAACAAAGGCCCCGAGGGCGTTGGAATGTTCGGCTCGGGTCAATGGACTGTGTGGGAAGGCTATGCCGCATCCAAACTGATGAAGGCCGGGTTCCGGTCAAATAACATTGATCCCAACGCGCGACATTGCATGGCGTCGGCTGTTGTTGGGTTCATGAGAACCTTCGGAATTGACGAGCCGATGGGCTGTTACGATGACCTGGAAGCTGCGGACACCTTCGTTCTTTGGGGATCGAACATGGCCGAGATGCACCCGATCCTATGGTCGCGTCTCACCGACACACGCCTGACAAAAGAAGGCTGCGAGGTTCACGTACTTTCCACGTTCGAACACCGGTCCTTCGAACTGGCCGACAACGGGATGGTATTCAACCCGCAAACGGATCTGGCCATCCTCAACTATATCGCCAACCACATCATCCAAACGGGCGCGGTAAACGAAGAATTCCTATCCAAGCATGTCAATATCACCAAAACTGACACTGATATCGGTTTCGGCCTGAGGGAGGACAATCCACTGCAAGAGGCGGCGGCCAATCCGAACTCTGGCAAGCTGACCGAGATCAGTTTTGACGAATACGCAGAGTCGGTGAAACCCTACACCCTGGAATACACGGCCGAGCTGTCTGGTGTTCCGGCCGAGAAACTTGAACACCTTGCGCAGCAGTATGCCGACCCAAACCGCAAGGTCATGAGCCTGTGGACGATGGGCTTCAACCAGCATACGCGGGGCTCATGGGTGAACTCGCTGATGTATAACGTTCACCTGCTGACCGGAAAGATTTCCGAGCCCGGAAACTCGCCATTTTCACTGACGGGCCAGCCGTCCGCCTGCGGTACCGCGCGTGAGGTGGGAACTTTTGCGCATAGATTGCCAGCCGACTATGTGGTCACCAACCCAGAACACCGCGCGAAGGCCGAGAAAATCTGGAAAGTGCCCACGGGCACAATTCCTGAAAAGGTCGGCTTCCACGCTGTTCAGCAAAACCGGATGCTGAACGATGGAGTGTTGAACGCCTATTGGGTCCAGTGCACGAATAACATGCAGGCAGCCCCGAACATGAACCAAGAGGGTTGGCCGGGTTACCGTAATCCCGACAACTTTATCACTGTGTCCGACCCCTACCCGACCGTGACGGCGATGTCTGCCGACCTGATCTTGCCGACGGCCATGTGGGTTGAAAAGGAAGGCTGCTATGGCAATGCCGAGCGCCGCACTCAGATGTGGCGGCAACAGGTTCACGCACCCGGCGACGCTAAGTCGGACCTCTGGCAGCTTATGGAGTTTTCCAAGCGGTTCACCGTCGAAGAAGCATGGGGAGAGGACTTTGTCGCCACGGCACCCGAAATGGCCGGGAAAACCCTGTACGAGGTTCTCTACAATAACGGCAATGTCGACAAGTTTCCGCTTAGTGAAATTCAGCCAGGGCACCCAAATGACGATGCAAATCATTTTGGGTTCTATGTTCAGAAGGGCCTGTTTGAGGAATACGCCGAGTTTGGGCGTGGACACGGCCACGACTTGGCACCCTTTGAACGCTATCACGAAGAGCGCGGCTTGCGCTGGCCGGTCGTGGACGGAAAAGAAACTCTGTGGCGGTATCGCGAAGGCAGCGACCCCTATGTCGAGGCCGGATCCGAAGTTCAGTTCTACGGGTTCCCCGACAAGAAGGCCAAGATCATCTTCGCACCCTATGAGGCACCTCCGGAAATGCCGGACGAGGAATACGATCTGTGGTTCTGTACGGGTCGTGTCCTTGAACACTGGCATTCGGGCTCCATGACACGCCGTGTTCCTGAGTTGCACCGGTCCTTCCCTCTGGCCGTGATCTACATGCACCCCGAAGACGCCGCAGCCCGCGATTTGCGACATGGGCAGGAAATCAAGGTTTCGACGCGGCGCGGTGAAGTCACAAGTCGCGTATCCACCAAGGGGCGAAACAAGGTTCCCAAGGGGCTGATCTTCATGCCTTGGTTCGATGAAGGCCAGTTGACGAACAAGCTGACGCTTGACGCGACCTGCCCACTGTCCAAGCAGACAGATTTCAAAAAATGCGCCTGCAAAGTCGAGCGTGCCTGAAGCAGCGATGACCGCCCCAAGGCGGTCGTCCAGCCAATAAAGAAGGAACATGCAAGATGAACAAGATAGTCGCCACCGCAGCAGCCCTTCTCATCGCGCTTGGCAGTATTGCGATTGCGCAAGAACTTCGTGACCTGCGCGGAACCCCGCCAGATGCGCCCAGCGTTGTGAACATGAGCCTTCAATGGGAAGGCCGAGAGGGCCGAATGGTCCGAAACTACCGCCAGCAACCGCCGTTGATTCCGCATTCCATCACGCAGTACCAGATTGATCTGCGAACCAATCAGTGCCTGTCCTGCCACGACTGGACAAAGGCCGGTGAGCGGAATGCGCCGACGCTTTCGATGACGCACTACCTGGATCGCGACGGGACCGAGTTGGATCACATCGCCGGAACTCGTTATTTCTGCAACCAGTGTCACGTCCCGCAAGCGGATACGGAACCTCTGGTTACCAACCTCTTTCAACCGTCGTCCACCGACTGATCCAAAGTTGATCTGAAAGGAGCACCGAGATGGCAGACTCCCCTGAAAAACGCGGTTGGATAGGCCGGGTATGGAACGCAATCTGGACACCGGCAGTTGCCTTCAGTTCTGGTTTTTTGCTGCTGGCAGGCTTTCTTGCTGGAATCCTGTTTTGGGGCGGATTCCACTGGACCTTGGAACTGACCAACACCGAGGAATTCTGCACCTCGTGCCATTCGATGGAAACCAATTTGGGCGAGTATCGGGAAACGATACACTACAACAACCACTCTGGTGTCCGCGCAATTTGCTCGGACTGCCACGTCCCTCATGAATGGAACCACAAGATCAAAGCTAAGATCATGGCCGTCAAAGACGTGTATCACGAGATGGTCGGCACCATCAGCACAACCGAAAAATACGAAGAACACCGCCTGAGTATGGCATCGGCTGTCTGGAAAAAGATGAAGGCCTCGGACAGTCGCGAATGCCGCAATTGTCACAACTTCGATTATATGGACTTTACGATTCAGGAAGCACGCGCGGCATCCGAACATCAGCGCGCGATCGACAACAACATGACCTGTATCGACTGTCATCAGGGCATCGCCCATAACCTTCCACCCGGATACCTTGAACGATACCAAGAAGTTACAGAGACACTTGCCGGCACACCACAGAATTCCGTTCAGGGTCAACTGGCTGACAGTAGCGCTGAAATCCGGTCGTACCTGACCACGCAGGCCGAGTGAGAGGGGACAAGACATGCTTGAATTACTTGGAACCATCGGAGCCAACATTATCGGCCTGCCCGGAATCCTTGGCCTTGCTTTGGGGATGATGACCCGAAATCTGATGCTTGGCGCTGCGATGGGTGGGATTGTCGGCGTGATCGAGACATTGATTTTCGCACACTGGTCCTTTGCCAATGTGGAGATGACCGAACTGGTCATCGCTGTGATCATTGGGATATGCGCAGGCATGCTGGGAACTGCTATTCGCATCAAGGGCGCAACAGTCTGACCCAGCCGAGACCTGCTCGACGGGTTCTGAGACAGGTATTTCAAAAGATGTGCCTAATTTAAGTTCAGCGATGCGGGCCTGCGACCAGTTAAATTGCGGGGTTTGCACCGCTTTGGAGATTGCAGTTCCCGATGTTACAGTCTCGACTCAGACGAATTGTTCAAAACCATTTTTCAGACAGATTCAGGGAGACCCGCGATGAAGGGTGACAAGAAAGTAATAGAATACCTTAACAAGGCTTTGCGGCACGAGTTGACAGCAGTCAGCCAATACTGGTTGCACTACCGATTGCAGGACGACTGGGGTCTTGGCAGCATGGCCAAGAAAAGCCGCGAAGAGTCGATCGAGGAAATGGAACACGCCGACAGACTTATCGAGCGGATCATTTTCCTTGAGGGGCATCCAAATCTTCAAAAACTCGACCCGTTGCGGATCGGTGAAAATCCGCGGGAAACACTGGAATGCGATCTGGCCGCCGAAAGAAGCGCACGCGCCCTTTACAAGGAGGCCCGAGATGTCTGCAAGGATGCGGGCGATTACGTCTCGATGAACCTGTTTGAAAACCTGATGTCGGACGAAGAAGGACATATCGACTTTCTCGAAACCCAACTGGAATTGTATGACCGTGTTGGGCCTGAATTGTTCGCTCAACTCAACGCAACCAAAATGGAAGACGCGGAGTAAGCGCATTAGCGTACCATCTGTTACGCGGTTTCAATTTTGCGTAGTTCGTACGTCCTGCCGGATGAGCCCCCTGCCCGGGTGGTTTCGACCGGTGAACTGTAAGGTGAAGTTTCACAAGCTAAGGGATATTGCCGAAAATAGCGAACTATTGAAAAATCAGTCTCAGTTTTAGACAGAATCACATTGGGTTATTTTGGTATGATGGGTCTTGCAAGATTGGGTTGGCAATACGCCTTTGCAGGATGGTCGGAGTTTCACAATGGCCGCCGAGCAAGGTTTTTCTTTCCCCTAACCCTGCTGAAACATGAAAAGAACCTAGGGATAAATTTCGCAGGCGATGCCACATCGGATGACAACGCGAAATTTGACCTGCCTTTCCAGATGGCTCTGATCTGATGCAGGACCGTACTCAAGTATCGGCTTTTGACGTTGCACCTTTCAGCATTGCCGTAGGCTTGATCAGCCTGTTGATCGTCTTCGTCATCTCTTGGACGACCGGGGCAGACTTTGGCTACCTGACCCGCGACCCTGCGCAACAATTCAAAGCCCCGTCTTATGCAGGGTTTCTTTCGAATATGGGCGTTCTGTTCTGGATGGCCAGCGCGACCGTAACTGCGTTTGGCTTTGCCCTGTTAAGTGGCTCGCCACATGCAATGGCGTCACGAAGACTTCTGTTGGCCCTGACAATTCTTTCGACCGCGTTCTGCCTCGATGACTTTTTCTTGCTGCACGAGCGGCTCCCCATTGGTGAGAAGTATTTTTATGGGGGGTACGCTTTGTTCCTGGCGGGTACTGTCGTTCTTTACCGCCGCCATTTGGGACGGCTGGCCAGTATTCACCTTGTTATCGCGGGTTTGTTCTTTATGACCTCGATCGGAATAGATTTCTTTCAGAAGTTAATTCAGGTCTACCTCGGCCAGTATCGCATCCTATTTGAAGATGGCGCCAAATTCCTCGGAGCGGTGTTTTGGCTGAACTTCTCTTGGGCGGTAACCACTCAACAAATACTAAGCCTGTGGCCTAACATTTCCGAGCTGCCCGAAGGCCGCCCGAACTCTGACGGCGTAACAGCAGGCGAATAGAACCGCTGCTCACCATACATCGCTAAGGGACCAAGACCCGGCTTTGTACGGGCCAACGCGCCCCTTAACTTTGTTCGCTCAGGCGCGCAGGCGGGCTCGGGAGCTGATGATAGACTTCCAAATATTCGCCACTGCAATCAGTTAGGACGGCAGGTCAGTGCGTGTGCACTCCGCCACCCTTGGCCAACAGGAACAAGCAAACCTAAGACCCGTGTGAATCAGGAAAGACAGGTTTGCGTTTTTCCTCAAACGCGCGAATACCTTCCTGCGCTTCGTCGCTGCCAAGGGCAATTGACATAAGGCGTCGCTCGCGCAGCAGATGTGCGTTGAATACTTCCCGTTCGGGCGCCGCAATTAGCGATTTGATAGAAGCCTGCGCCTGACGTGGGCCGCGCGACAACGCTTCGGTCAGGTCCAACGCATCGCTCAGGGCATCGCCGGGCGCAACAACCCGGTTTACAACTCCCATGGCGTACAGCCGTTCGGCCAAGACCGGCTGGCCCGTCAAACACATTTCGGACGCCAACTGGCGTGGCAGGTTCATCGACAGGAAACCCGACCCCCCTCCATCCGGGACCAGCCCCGCGTTGACATAGGCCAGGGTGAATTTAGCTCCTTCTGAGGCCACTATCATGTCACAGGCAAAAGCAAGGGATGCCCCCGCCCCCGCAGCTCCGCCTTCTACCGCCGCGATCACCGGCAGCGGGCAGGCACGGACGGTTCGGATCATGCTGTGCAGAAACTCAATCTGCTCTTCTCGGTCCGGCAGAGGCATTTCGCGTCGCTGCTTGAGCATACGCAAATCGCCGCCAGCCGAGAAAAACTGCCCGGCACCGGTGATCACCACGGCCCGAACCGAGGAGTCAGGTGCAACCGCATCGCTCAGGGCCTTTTCTACAGGCTCATAGACCGCGCGCGACAGCACATTGCGGCGCTCGGGCTCATTGATGGTGATGATCAGTGTTGACCCTTGGGTCTCGAACAAGACAGCTTCGCTCATGGGTCAGGCCGCCATCACTCGGTGCAACTGAGCATAGCGGTCGCCCAGTTGGTGGTCGATCATCGACAGCCGCTTGGCATAATGCGAGCCGGGATATTCCCAGGTCATGCCGATGCCGCCGTGCAACTGAATGCTTTCTTCCGAAATCAGCAATCCGGTGCGGCCGATCAGGTTCTTGGCCATCGCGACATATTTGCCCGCCTCATCCGTTGCCAGCTTGCTTGCCGCCAGAATGGTGATCGCCCGACATTGTTCGATCTCGATTGCCATATCCACCGCGCGATGTTGCAGCGCCTGAAAGCTTGCGATTGGGCGACCGAACTGTTTGCGCTGTTTGAGGTAGTCGACCGTCATGCCGACCAGAACCTCCATGACACCCACAGCCTCGGCGCACAGCGCCAGACGGCCAGCGTCAAGTGCAGCTTCGATGATATTCCCGGCATCTTCGCTGATGCAGGTGGCGGCCGCATTGTCGAGGATCAATTCCCCCGCGCCACCGCCGTCGATCATGGCATAGTCGATGGTTTCGGGGCTATCGACCAGAAACAGCCCAACCCCGGCTTCGGTTTGCGCCGCGACCAGAGCGCCATCGGCACCCGGCAGGCCATAGACCACCGATTTTCGCCCATTCATAACCCAGCCGTCACCGGATTTGTCTGCGCTGGTCCGGATCAGCGGCAAGCTGTCCGCGTCCGGCTCCAACACCGCAAAGGCCAAACGTTTTGTGCCTGCGATCATGTCCTCGACCAGTTGCTCGGCACCGCAATCAGCCGCGGCACGCACGCTCATGAGCGTGGCAAGAATAGGTTCAGGACAGAGGCCGCGGCCAAGTTCCTCGAACACGGTTATGATGTCGAAACCAGCGCCGCCGAAACCGCCCTGATCCTCGGGAACGAAGGCGCCGATCAGGCCAAGCTCTGACAACTCTGCCCATTTCGTTGGGGAATGATACGGCGCGGTTTCGATCAAGCCGTTGCGCGTTTCAAAGTCGTACTGGTCCGCAAGGTAGCGGCGCAACGTGTCCGACAACATCTGCCGGTCTTCGGTCAGTTTGAAATCCATGGCTCAGCTCCGGAACATGTCTTTGGCGATGATGTTGCGCTGAATCTCGTTCGATCCGCCAAAGATCGAGAGTTTGCGATTATTGAAGTACGTGGCCGCCGATGCGGTGGCTTCTTCGGGCACTGTGCGGGCGTTGTCCGACAGCTCGGTGGCCGGGAATGGCGCAGCGGCGGCCCCCAACGCGGATTTGGTCAGGCCGTGGATGCGCTGACGGATGACCGTTCCCTTAATCTTAAGCATCGAGCTTTGCATCCCCGGCGCAGCGCCTTCCTTGGCCGCGGACAACATCGCAAGGTTCATCACCCGCATGGCTTCCAGATCAATCTCCACCTCGGCGATCTCAGCCGCGAAAACCGGGTCTTCAGCCAAGGGTTTGCCCATCCGGTGCAACTGCTTCGACAGCCGCTTCAGCCGGTCCAAGTCACGAAGTGAAAAACCCACTCCGGCGATATTGGTCCGCTCATGGGTCAGCAGATACTTGGCGATCGTCCAACCTTTGTTTTCCTCGCCCACCAGATTGGCCACCGGCACACGGGCATCGGTGAAGAACACTTCGTTCACCTCGTGCCCGCCTTCCAACAGTTTGATCGGGCGAACCTCGATACCGGGCGTGTTCATATCCACCAACACAAAACTGATCCCTTCCTGCGGCTTGCCCTCGGAAGAGGTGCGCACAAGGCAAAAGATCTTATCGGCGTGCTGACCCAGCGTGGTCCAGGTTTTTTGACCGTTGATCACATAGTGATCCCCATCACGGTCCGCGCGTGTTTTCAAGCTGGCCAAATCGGACCCGGCACCCGGTTCGGAATATCCCTGACACCACCAATGGGTCCCGTCCAGAATGCGCGGCAGAAATTCGGCCTTTTGCGCGTCCGAGCCGAATTTCAACAGAACCGGCCCCAGCATGCTTACGCCAAAAGCCACGATACGCGGGGCAAATGCCATTGCGCATTCTTCTTCGAAGATATGGCGCTCGACCGCGCTCCAGCCGGGGCCGCCGTATTCCACTGGCCAGGTAGCGGCCAGCCAATTGCGTGTTTGCAACGTGGCGTGCCAACCTTCCATATCCGCCTTGGTCAGTTCTTCACCATTGCGACCCTTGGCAGCCAGTTCCTCGGACAGGTTTTCGGCCAGAAACGCTTTGACTTCGGCGCGAAACGCCTCTTCTTCTGGGGTAAAGCTCAGGTCCATCCTCAGCCCTCCTTGTTGAGATCGTTAAAGGATTTGCCAGCCTCGGCCAGCTCACGCAGCAGGGCTGGAACCTGCCAGTAATACGGGTCTTCTTTCGCGTATTCCTCGATGCGCTGAACCAGAACATCCAGCCCTGTGATGTCTGCATATTGCAATGGTCCGCCCCAGTGGCGCGGAAAGCCGTAACCGAACAGGAAAACCGCATCCACGTCGATGGGGCGCAGGGCGATCTTTTCTTCGACCACTCGCGCGGCCTCGGACACCATCGCGGCCATATAGCAATCCACGATCTCGGCATCGGTAAATTTGCGGGGCGAGATACCTTTGGCCTCGCGCTCGACCTGCGCATACTCGGCCACGGCAGGGTTCACGCTGCGGGTCTTGCCGTCATAAATATAGAAACCCTTACCGCTCTTGCGTCCAAACCAGCCCTGCTCGCAGACCCGGTCAGCGATCTCGACATAGCGCTCCTCGGCCGGGCGGAACTCTGCCTGCCGCTTGCGCGTGGCCCAGCCGATATCCTGCCCTGCCAAGTCCGATACAGCAAAGGGACCCATCGCAAAGCCGAAATCCTCAAGCGCGCTGTCGATTTGTTCAAACGGCGCACCGTCCAGTTGCATATAGGCGGAAGACTTGCGGTAATGTGCCAGAATACGGTTGCCGATAAAGCCGTCGCAAACCTCTGACCGCACGGCGATTTTGCGCAGTTTCTTGGCCAGCCTAAAGCTGGTGGCGACGATTTCGGGCGCGGTCTCTTTACCGACCACAACTTCCAGCAAACGCATCACATGGGCGGGCGAGAAAAAGTGCAACCCGATCACGTCCTGAGGCCGGCTGGTTGTCGCCGCGATTTTATCGACGTCCAGATACGAAGTATTCGTCGCCAGAACAGCCCCCAGTTTACAGATCTGGTCCAGCTTCCCGAAAACCTCGCGTTTTACGTCCATGGATTCGAATACCGCTTCGATCACCACATCTGCGTCCGCCAGAGCGGCCATATCGGTGGTGCAGGTCAGCATGCCTAAAACGGTGTCCCGCTGCCCCTCGGTCAGTTTTCCGCGTTTGACTGCACCGTCGAGGTTCTTGGTGATGGTCTCACGGGCAAAAGCAACGCGGTCCTCTTCCATTTCAATCAGCGTGGCAGGCATCCCGGCCAGCAACATCGCCGTTGCAATGCCCGACCCCATGGTACCGCCACCAATCACACCACCAGACTTCAGGTCACGTGCGTCCGCCTTGGCTTCGGGGATATGCGCCACGGCGCGTTCTGCAAAGAACGCATGTTTCAGACCCTTATGTGCATTACTGGCCAGTGCTTCGACAAAAAGGTCACGTTCTACCTGCAACCCTTCGACCAGCGGAAGGCTGCTTGCCTCTGCCGCTTTCAATGCGCGGGTTACCACTTCGCCCTTTGCCTTGGCGCGGAACGTGTTCAACTCATCTGCGGTGATGCGGTTGTCTTGTTCAGCCGTAACGCGGGTTTTGAGTGTGCCGTCCAGAACCTGCTGACCAGCGGCCAGGGCAACCGCCTCGGGGTCACCATCCTGCAAGTCATCCAGCAGCCCAGCTTCCAGCGCCGCTTCGGCCGAGATCGGTTTTCCCGAGGTGATCATGGTCAAAGCCGTCTTACCATCCACAAGCCGGGGCAGACGCTGAGTCCCACCTGCACCGGGCAGCAAACCCAGATTAACCTCGGGCAGGCCCAGTTTCAGGCCCTTGATGCCGACCCGCGCCTGACAACTCAGAGCGATCTCAAGACCGCCGCCCAGTGTCGTCCCGTGCAAAACGCAGACTATCGGCTTGGCGCTTGCCTCCAGCAGGTCACAAACCTCGGGCAGGCCGGGCAGTTTCGGCGGCTGGCCAAACTCACGGATGTCTGCACCGGCCACAAAGGTTCGACCCGCAGCAAAAAGAGCGATGACTTTGACAACATTGTCCGATGCCACGTCCTGAATTGCATTCACCAGCCCGACGCGCACGTCGTAACCGGCAGCATTGACCGGAGGGTTGTCGATCTTGACAAGGGCGACCTCGCCCTCTTTGCGAATTTCGACCGCAGTCATAAAAATCTCCTGCTTTCTATCACATATACCCAAGGCTGTGCCTGAGTGTTTGCACCGTGTCGCGCAGCCGTGGCGCCACAACCCGTTCCAGTTTTTCAGTATTTAGATCAGAGGCATTGGCCCCGCACAGAAAGGCAAATGGCTGCGTGCCTAGGGTAGTTTGGAACGGGACAGCGCAAGCATTGACGCCGCTGTTCCAGCCTCCGTAGGAAATAACGTAGCCTCTGCTTTCAAGCTGTTCGCGGTCGGCCCTTGCCTGTTCAGTTTTGGCAACAAGCGTTGGGTCAGCGGCAAGAATGGCACGACCGGGGGCGCTTTGCTCCATCGGCAGTCGGTGCCCCTCGCTCAGCCACAGAGACGATGCGTTGCGCGGCCTCCAACAGCGAGTCAACATGGCCGCATCGCCGTGACGCATGGACAGCGCAACCAACACGCCGGTGTCGTCAGCCAGTTGCTGCATCACGTTTTCGGCCATTGGCAGAAAGGACAGCCCGGCGCGCGCCGTGTATCCAAGCGCCATGACCGAAGGCCCAAGCCGGTAGGCCTCGGACGGGTGCAACTGCTCTAAAAACCCCATCGAGGCAAGAGTGAAGGTCATCCTCGCCACGGTGGATGGGGGCATTCCAGTGCGCCGCGCCAGTTCGCGGTTGCCCAGCGAGACATCACCGGGCTTGAACGCCTGCATTACCTGCAACCCCTTGGCCAGGGTCGAAGCAAAACGGCGATCTCTTTCCGCGTCCGACATGTGGGCTTACACGCGCTCCAGGATCAGGGCGATCCCCTGTCCCACGCCGATACACATGGACAGACAGGCATAACGCCCGCCCGTTTCCTCAAGATGCCGCATCGCGGTCAGCACGATCCGCGCACCCGACGCACCCAAAGGGTGACCAACCGCAATCGCACCACCGTTGGGGTTCAGGCGGCTGTCGGCGGGATCAATCTCTAAGTGTTTGCAGCAGGCCAGAACCTGTGCCGCGAAGGCTTCGTTGATCTCGATAAGGTCCATGTCATCCAAGGACAGACCGGCGCGCTCCAGCGCCTTGGGGACTGCAAATGCCGGGCCGATTCCCATGATCCGAGGCGGTACGCCTGCGATGGCTCCGGCCACAATCCGCGCGCGCGGCGCGGCACGGTCGGTTCTGGCGCCGATCATCAGCATCGCCGCACCATCATTGACGCCCGAGGCATTGGCAGCAGTCGTCACCCCCTCGGGGAAGATCGTCCGCAAAGCCGACATCTTCTCAAGTTGCGTTTCCGGGCGGGGATGTTCGTCCTGCGCAACGTCATGGGTCGCCCCTTTGCGCCCCTTGATGGTGATCGGGGTGATCTCGTCGTCAAAGAAGCCACGCGCTCGGGCCGCCTCGTACCGGGCTTGAGAGTTGTATCCGAACTGATCCGACGCCTCACGTGTGATCTGGTAATCCTGGGCCAGATTGTCCGCGGTTTCTGGCATCGGGTATTCCCCATGCATCTCAGCGATGCGCGGATTTGGAAAGCGCACACCTATGGCACTGTCAAAAATCTGTGCTTGCCTTGCATAGGCGGTTTCAGACTTGGCAATGGTAAAAGGGGCGCGGGTCATGCTTTCGACACCGCCTGCGACGTACAAAGGAGCCTCGCCAATTGTAACTGAACGCGCAGCATCCAAAGCGGCCGACATGCCCGAACCGCACAGGCGGTTTACGGTCAGACCGCCAACCTCAACCGGCAGACCAGCCAGTAATGCGGTGTAGCGGGCCACGTTGCGGCTGTCTTCGCCCGACTGGCAAACATTGCCAAGAATGACGTCTTCGATCTCGGACGCGTCGAATGCGCTGCGTTCTACCAGCGCGCTCAAAACCTGCGATGCCAGATCATCGGGCCGGACCGACGCCAGCGCACCGCCGTGCCGACCAAACGGGCTGCGCAGCCCATCGTAAATATATGCGTCAAGCATTCTCAACCTCTTTGATCAATTGTGCCGGTGTGTCCGCGAAAACCCCAACTTGCTTGTGGGATAATTCGCTCGCTGCCTGTTCTTCGATCGGCTGGTGGGTTTGGCGCAATACACTCTCCTCAGATGCAGCGCCGTTGTTCTAGCTCCAAGACCTAAGTTAGTCAATATGCGGTTTAATGTTCCGCATAGCGGAATTATAAGATCGACAGTCTCGCCCAAAACCCCCATTCAAATGGGTCGGATTGGAATTTCCAGAACAGCCCAACGCGTTGTTTTGACGACCCGCAGATCAGACTGGAAAAGCAATTCCAATTCATGGGAGGATTACATCAAAGAAAAGTGAGCGATTCAAATTGGTGCAATATCCGTCGCTTGCACAGAAAATTACCTTTGGAGACGACGATGAGTGGCGGTGAAAACAAATTTGTCCCAGAACACGTGGAGCTGGATCCCAACCACGAGGATGCTATCGTTCGATGGTGCAACCGCATGATCCGCCACGGTGTCCGAGCGTTGTCTGTCCTCATGCTGGGCATTATTTTGTTGGCTATTATTGATGCAGGATTCACAACCTATCAGAAATTTATGGAACCACCTTTGTACATCCTGGAGGTCAGCGATCTTCTGGCGGTATTCAGTGCCGTTCTGGTCGTACTGATCGCGATAGAAATCTATACAAATATCACGCTCTACCTGACCGCCGACGTCATCCATATCAAGCTTGTAGTCGCGACAGCCCTGATGGCGGTCGCGCGAAAGATTATCACGCTGGACGACAAGAGCTTGGACCCTCACTACTTTCTTGGATACGCAGCGATCGGTCTGGCGTTGGGCGTAACGTATTGGCTCATAGCAAGAAAACCATGAGCGGAACCGCCCGCGCCCTCCACATACTCAGCAAAAACTGATTACAGCCCGAATTTGTTCGGATCAGTCCAACAGTCTGGGCGCTGCGTCGTTCAGGCCAGGTAATACTCGTCGAACTCAAAAAATTGCGGTCATGTGTTGAGTGCACGGCAGGTTGAGGGCGCCCCGTCACTTGCAAACGCATGCGTCAAAATATACATACAAAAAGTGATATTTTGCTACAATGCTTGGCTTTTGTATGCCATACACCCCGAGAATTGATCTTTGATGGCTGGATTCGGAAATGGAAGAAAGAGACACACGATCAGCCCTGCGCAGGGGCTTTGCTCTCAAATGCCCGAACTGTGGCAAAGGGCACGTGCTTCACAAGTACCTAAAGGTGAATGATACGTGCACTGTGTGCGGCCTTGATCTGACGCACGCGCGTGCCGATGATGGCCCTGCGTATTTTACGATTTTGATTGTTGGCCACTTAGCAGGCTTTGCGCTTCATATTATCTGGTCCGTCTGGGAACCTACGCCGTTGGTAATGGCGACGGTGACATCCGCCGGTGCAGTTGCGTTATCCCTGTTCTTGCTGCCACGGTTCAAGGGCGCGCTAATTGGCCTTCAGTGGGCAAAGCATATGCACGGGTTCTAAGGCGGGCTTGCCCGGCAAGCCTAGGCTGTTTCGGACAGATCAAGGCCGTAGTCGGTTGCGCAACTCCTTTCGGGAAAGCCCGACTACGCAACATGATCTCCCTCAACCTTCAGCCACGCGACGCTCGCAAGGGCTGTTACAACAAAAAAGATGCGCCGTCGCAGTAAGTTCTGCGATGGTTTTCCCTGTCGCCTCAAGCGAAACAGAACCCACGTCCATCTTTTCTTAATCTGGCTGAATCCGCCGTGAACGTTTGGATTTTCAGACAACCATCCAATCGTGCTGATCTGCGTTTTCCAACGCATCGACCAGTTTGCGCAATGCAGTCCCCAAATTCGCCGCGGTATCAACAGACCCAAGCGCAACACGGACCGCATTTGGCGCCTTGCCAGGCGCAAAGGCCGCACCCGGCACAAGTCCCAGCCCCGAGCCGCGCAGCTTCAGAACAAACTCTGTGGCGGAACACCCGTCTGGCAGCGGAAGCCAGATATGAAACGCGTCCTTTGGCACATGGATGTCCGGCAGAGATTGGCGCAGTACGCCCTGCCGCTGCCCAGTCTCAAGCCGGATCGCGGACAAGATTTTGTCTGCCAGACCAGAGGTGATCCAATTCGTCGCCAGCCGTGCGGAAATCGGCGACACAACGCTGCCATTGGCGCGCATCGCCCGTCTGACACTGTCATTCGACGCACCGGATGGCGGCACCATGAAGCAAACGCGAAGCGACGGTGCCAGGCATTTTGAAAGGGATGACACATACCACGTCCGCTCTGGCGCGATGGCACAAAGCGGATCCGGCGCCGTGCTTGCGAGCACCCCATAGGCATCGTCTTCAATGATCTGAAGATCGTGTTTGCGCGCAACCTCGGCGATGCGCGCGCGCCGTGCGACAGGCATCGTGATTGCCGTCGGGTTATGCAAGGTTGGCGTGGTGTAAATGGCACGAGGCTTTACAGTCTGGCAAATCTCATCCAGCGCGTCGGGGTCAAGACCGTCCGCATCCATTGGGATCGACACAACGTTCAGCTTTAGGTGTCGCGCAAGCGCCAGAAGGCCGGGATAAGTCAATTCTTCGCAGCATATTGTGTCGCCCGGCTCGAGTATGAGTGACAAAATAGTCCAGGTTGCGCCCTGCACGCCATTGCAAATGATGATGTCATCATGCGGCTGAAGCCCCAGATGGCGCTGAAGCCAGGATTGCGCGGCCTGCTGGTCTTCATGGCTGCCACCGGGCATCTGGTAGCGCATCAGAAACTCAACCCCATGTTCGGATCGAAGTGCATCAAAGCCCTGCCACATACTGCGCACTAGCCCAGCATCCTCCAACCGGGGGGGCACATTCATGCTCATGTCGACAGTCTGGTTTTTTGCGCTGTCCGAAGTCACCGGATTGGTAGGCCCGGACTCTTTGACGTAGGTGCCCTGCCCCACGCGCCCTTCGACCAAACCGTCTTTTCCTGCAGCCGAATACGCCCGGCTGACGGTCGTGAAATCAATGCCGAGAACACTGGCCAGCGCGCGCTGTGGCGGAAGCCGCTGACCGGGGCGCAGGACGCCCGCACGAATATCGCGCGCAATGGCTTTAGCAATCGCAAGGTACATAGGGCCGTTGCCTTCTTCGACGGCTGGAACCCATGCGACATTTGGCGCGCTGTCATTCATTGCTTCACTCCTTGTCTGCATTTATATGCGCTTTGTATGCATATTGCAATGCCTCAATCACGCTTGCGCCGCACTTATGGCCGCCGGGCAGAAAGAAGCGCAAGTAAACGAAAAACGGAAGGACATTCGACGTTTTATTTCAACCTTTCAAGGCAATAGCACAGTGTTTCGCACCCGATTGCAGCACAGCGATATGAATAAACCGACAGAACCCAACTTGGGTACAATCCAAGCAAGATCAGGAAGCAACTGATGTCCTCTCCCTCACTATATGCTCCACGCGAACCCATATTTCCCCGCCGCGTGTCAGGCTATTATCGCCGCCTGAAATGGGTGATACTGATCGTTACGCTGGGCATATATTACGTCACCCCATGGCTCAGGTGGGATCGGGGTCCAAACCTGTCTGATCAGGCGGTACTGGTCGATATCGCCAATCGTCGGTTTTACTTTTTCTGGATCGAGATCTGGCCGCACGAGTTCTATTTCGTCGCGGGCCTGCTCATTATGGCGGGTCTGGGACTGTTCCTGTTCACATCGGCGCTGGGTCGCGTTTGGTGCGGCTACGCTTGCCCGCAGACTGTCTGGACCGACCTGTTCATTCTGGTCGAGCGATGGATTGAAGGGGACCGCAATGCGCGGCTCAGGCTGCATCGCAGCACGTGGACCTTGCAGAAGATGCGGTTGAGCTTGACCAAATGGGCCGTCTGGCTGCTGATCAGTGTCGGGACCGGCGGCGCTTGGGTTTTCTATTTTGCCGACGCACCAACGTTGCTGGCTGATCTGGTGGCATTTTCGGCCCACCCGGCCGCCTACGGCACCATCGGTTTCATGACGCTGTCAACGTTCATCTTTGTCGACTTCATGCGTGAGCACATTTGCATTTATGCCTGCCCGGGGCCGCGCATTCAGGCTGCCATGATCGATGAACACACTCTGGTTGTAGGCTATCGTGACTGGCGGGGAGAGCCGCGAGGCAAAGCCAACACATCGGATGCCGGCAATTGCATTGACTGCAAGGGCTGAGTGAATGTCTGCGCGAAAGGAATCGACATCAGGAACGGATCACAGATGGAATGCATCACCTGCGCTTTGTACATCGACGCCTGCAACGACGTGATGACGCGGATCATGACCGGATATTGGGCAAGTTCAAAGAACGCTATCAGGAAGCCGTTCATTTGACGCTGATATATCCGGGCGTCAAACAGGCGCTGGATGCGCTGGTTCAGGGAGGGCACAACCTGGGAATTTGCAAATACAAGCCAACGGTCCCCTGCATGGACGTCGTTAAGCATCTTGATCTTGAAAAATATTTTTAGGTCGTGCGCGCCGGGGACAGACCGTCTGTACATAACCCCGACCCGGCTCCCCTGTATTCGGCCTATGCAGACCTGCCACTGGGGCCTGAGATTTTTGTCGGCGACAGCGGGGTTGATACCGAGACCGAAATGCGTGCGTAGGTTCCGTTTTTGCTGTTCACCGAAGGATATCGCAAGAAACCGGTCGAGTTGATTCCGCATACCCAATCCTTTTCCCACCACGACGGCATGCCGGGTTTTGTGGACGCACTATTAGCCGACTCCGAAAACGCCCGGTCGCCCTGATACACCCAGAGTCGATTCACCCCTTGGACCGCCAAAGTCAATTATTGGCGGTCCAAGGGGTGTGTTTTCTCGTCAATATTATTTCAGAACTATTTCAGACTTTTTGGCACATGTTTCAAATTTTAACCGATTCCTGCCGAAATTCCTTTTGTGATGCAATAATCTGCGCTCGCTGACCCAATCTGAACACGAAACTAACACTCCCCTTCACAAATCAGCGAAGCTCATACTCGGTCAGGTACCGCCTGTGGCATAAACGAGGACAAGGCCAGCCCGAAATGGTGCAGACAACGCTTGCCCAATAAGCGCGAGCGGTTCGAATAAGAGATATGTTTATTGACAGCGGCTAAGGACGACAAAATGGCTCTCGATCAAATGCAAGGCACTCCGCAGTCCTCAAAGGATATTCGCGGGGTACCGGTTTCTTATGGCGACGCATCGGCCATCGAGGGGTTGGAACGGGCGATTGAACAATCCTTGTCCTTCCGCGGAGACGCAATTGCCGGCATTGAAGCGATTTTGGCCGAGCATCCCCGCTTTGTCATGGGGTGGCTGTTCAAGGCTGGATGGCTGACACAGTTCATGGAAACGCGCGTGTACCCGCAGTTCATCGAAGCGATCACGCGCGCGGAACAACTGTCAGACCAGGCCAACACACGCGAGCAGGGTCACCTGGCGGCTGTCAAAGCCTGGGCGGCTGGTGATTTTTTTGGGGCCTTACAGAAGTGGGAGGCCGTTCTGACGCAATACCCTAAGGATCTGTTTGCGCTTGGTCTGATCCACTACACCATGGTTTTGCTTGGCGATGTCCCGGGGCAGCGCGACGTGGCCGCCCGTGTCTTCAACCTGTGGGATCCCGATATTCCGGGCTATGAGTTTGTTCTGGGCTTCTACGCTTTTGGGTTGGAAGAAAACCGCGACTTTACCCATGCCGAAGATCTGGCACGACAGGCATTGGATATCCGGCCTGACAACCCCTATGCGATTCACGCAGTAAGCCATGTGATGGAGATGCGCGGACAGCAATCCTGCGGCATCAAGTTCATGAAAGATCGCGCTGACGTCTGGGGCACGTCTAATTTCGCAAACCACCTATGGTGGCACACCTCGCTATATCACCTCGATCTGGAGCAATATGATCAGGTCTACGATATCTTTGATCACCACCTGGATTCCCGCCAGAAGGATGGCAACAAATACGAAGAGCTGGATGCGGCGGCCCTGCTGTGGCGTATGAATCTGGCCGGTCAGGATTCGGGCGACCGCTGGGTGCATCTGGCCAACAAATGGGAACCGGCGGCCCAGGACACGCTTTATGCATTCAATGATGTGCACGCGATGATGACATTTGCGTCTGACGACCGGTTAGAGGCACAAGACCTGTTGATCCACGCCAACAAACGCTATCTCGAAAGCGCCTCGGACGCGAACGCTGCAATGAGCCGCGAAATAGGAATGCCTTTTTGCATGGCAATTCAGGACTTTAAGCGCGAAGATTATTCCGCTTGCGTCGAACGCTTGTTGCCGGTCCGTTATATGACCCACCGCTTGGGCGGCAGCTTTGCCCAGCGGGACATCATCGGCTGGACCTTGCTGGAGGCCGCCTTGCGCGACAAACGCTATGATCTGGCGCTGGGGTTGGCCAATGAGCGCGCCGGATTAAAGCCAACGTCTGTTCAAAACTGGCGAGCCGTCGCGCGCGCGTTGAAAGGATTAGGCGATAACAGCGGCGCAGCTCGGGCCACGTCGAAGGCCGACGCGCTTGCCTCGGCCTGACAAGCCGGCAGACCCCTGCCCCTGATCTGTCGGGGCAGGAAACTACCTTCCATTTCACAAATCTCGCCCCAGATTGTTTTTGCTGCGGGCGCGCCCGGTATATTGAGTGGCTGAATAAGATGCCAATGCCGCTGCAGCGGCAGAACGTTCAGGTTCAGGCTGACCAGACGCCCGGTTTTCAGCTCTTCCATAACCGTATGTTTGAACAGCATAGCAATACCCAGCCCTGCATTCACGGCCTGTTTGATGGTTTCGTTACCCCATAACCGAAACCCGATAGCTTTGCCCTGCTCCCATGTCGTCCAGATAGCGCGCCATCAGCATCCGGGTGCCCAATCCCTCTTCTCGGGCGATGAACGTTCCCTGCAAAATCGCTTAGGACGACACTGCGCTTAACCCCGCCAAAGAATGTTCGGAGTTCGCGATCAGGATATAGGGATGCGACCCAATCATGGCCGACACAAGTTTGGGCGATTTCGGTGGGCGGCCCCGTTGCTTCGCGGAATACCAGCCATCAGCGAGACGTCCGCAGGCGCGGTCTTGGCGCGGGCGACGTTCTTGATCTGCACCAGCCAAGTTTCGCCCGTGGGAACGGCGGCCGAGTTCACCTCGATCTCTGTGGCCTTGGTGAACTCAGAAAAGATGAACTGCTTGAAGCTGTCCTTGAAGAACCCGCCATAGGTTCCGACCTTCAGCGGCTGTGCGGCGCTGACGATCGTAGGCACGGAAAGGGCGGCGGCAGTACCCAGAAAGCGGCGGCGCGGAAAGGTGATTGTGGCATTGCGGTCTCCTATTAGTGCCGTTAATTGGCCTGGTTTCCGGGCAAAACACATAGCATTTCATAGGCCAGGTTGGCCCCGATCAGCGCGGTGCAGCCGCTGACATCGTATTGCGGCGAGACCTCGACCAAATCGGTTCCGACAAGGTTGAGCCCGGCACAACCACGCACGATCTCTAGCGCTTGGATATTGGTCAGCCCGCCCATTTCAACCGTGCCAGTGCCGGGGGCATAGGCCGGATCCAGACTGTCGATATCAAAGGTCAGATAAGTGGGCGTATCTCCGATCCTTGCACGGATATCTTGCATCAAGGGTGTCAGAGACTTGTGCCAACATTCTTCGGCCTGAATGACGGTAAAGCCCTGTTTGCGGCCCCAGTCAAAATCATCGGGCGCGTAACCCGTGCCGCGCAACCCAATCTGAAAAACTTTGTCATTTTGCAGCAGCCCATCTTCGACCGCGCGCCGGAACGGGGTGCCATGGGCGATTTTTTCGCCGAACATCTCGTCATTCGTGTCTGAATGCGCGTCGACATGGATCAAGGCCACCGGGCCGTGCTTGCGGGCAATCGCACGTAGCACAGGATAGGTCAGCGTGTGATCACCGCCCAGCGTGATCGGCACGGTGTTGTGGCTGAGGATCTGATCATAGGCGTCGGTGATGATGTCCACGGTCTTTTTCAAATCAAAGGTGTTGATCGCAACGTCACCGATATCCGCCACCTGCATATTCGCAAAAGGTGCTGCACCGGTGGCCATATTAAAGGGCCGCAACATGCAGCTTTCTGCGCGAATTGCCCGTGGGCCATGACGCGTACCGGTTCTGTTCGACGTACCGATATCCATCGGAATTCCAACAAAACATGCATCCAGCCCCTGCGCTGTATCCTGAGCCGGCAGCCGCATCATCGTGGTTCCACCTCCGAAACGCGGCATCTCATTTCCGCCCAAAGGTTGATTGAAATGCGGCCTTGCGGTGTCTGGCATTGTGGTTCCCGTCGCGCTGTTTTTTTCGATTATCGCCAGACCTTAGCCAGAGGCGGGCGGGCGAAAAATACCGTTACGCAAACTCTTACATTTTCATTTCCCAATGTAATTTGCCCCATAAACCCCTTCTAGAATTGAAATGAACAGCTCATTGACGTTGGGCAGGCTCCCGGAGCGGGTGACAATCTGCATGGTACAGGTATAGTCGCCGTGGCTATTGGGCAGACGTCGGACACGGCCCTCACGCTCCAGCGGGACGGCCAGATGCAGTGGCAACAGGCCGACATAGGCCCCGCTCAGAACCAAGATGAGCTGTGCCTCGATTTCCTGCACAAACAAATCCCTTTCGGACGGATTCAGAGTCTTCCGCCTTTGCTGATTCCAGTATCCGCGATGTACCCAGGCCTGACGTGCGATCACATCCTCGGTGATCTCTTCGGCGGGGGCGCCAAAAAGAGGATGTGTATCCGCACAGTAGAGCGCGTGGTTTTCCTCGTATAGATCGGTCAGACTTAACCCATTGCCAACATTATCAAAGCTTCCAATACCGATGTGATAACTGCCATCCAAAATACCCTGCAGAATCTCCTGCGGCTCGGAAATCGACAGATCAATCCGAACTGCGGGCGCAGCTTCGGTGAACCGTTTTATAGCTTGCGGCAGCTTGAAATTCTCATCACTTGTGGTGGCATCAACCACCGCCAGCTTCAGACGGCCCACCATGTTGCCTTTCAACTCGGCCAGGTGGGTCGAGTGTTCGTCCAAAGACCCTAGCAGAGCCATACCGATCTCATGCACCATCTGACCCTTCTCGGTCAGCAGGAACCCACGGCGTCCGCGTTGACACAGGCGCACGCCCAAACGCTCCTCTAACGCAGTAATATGGTTTGAGATCGTCGGCTGGCTGAGGCCAAGCTCAACCTGCGCTGCCGAAAAACCCCGATTGCGCACCACACTGTTAAATACGGTCAAAAGATGGATGTCTGAGCCAGTGATTTTCATCCTTTCATTGAGCCCGAGAAATGTATCCGTTTGCAACGCACTATTTGTTGAATCCGCCATTCTGAATACGGTCGCGCAAGGAAACGCTGAATTTTTGATCCAACTGCACCACGACATGGGGCCGACCATGAAAATCACCGCATTTCAGATGCAGGCGGGCGGCACCCCCCAAGACCGGTTGACCCGTTTGGAACAGGCCATGCGCGATGCCAAGGCAGAGGGCTCCGATCTGCTGGTCGCGCCCGAGTTGGCCATTTCCGGATATGGGCGTGGGGCAGAACTGCGGACGTTGGCGCAGCCAAAGGATGGGCCTTGGGTGCAAAAACTGCAGCAATTGGTGCACGACCTCGGCATCAGCCTTGTCACCGGCTTCCCGGAAGCTGACGGTGACCGGCGCTATATCAGCGCCGTCATCATCAACAGCGATGAACCGAACACGCCGCTGATCTATCGAAAATACTGCCTTTATGGCGATTATGAGAAAGGGATTTTTGACACGCCCGAGCGGTCAACGATCCTGACCAATATGCACGGCCTGAAACTAGGCTTTCTGATCTGTTACGATGTCGAATTTCCGGAAAATGCCCGAAGGCTGGCACAAGCGGGCGCACAGGTGATTATCGTTCCAACCGCGATGGCCGAAGGGCCTGCTGGCGCTTTCATTACCCAACATGTGATCCCCGTGCGCGCGTTCGAAAACCAGGTTTTTATTGTCTATGCCAACCATACGGGTGCCGATGATAGCTTTGGCTATCAGGGCATGTCTTCGATTGTGGCCCCAGACGGGCAGAAACTGGCCTTTGCGCCCCAAGACAAAGCTGCGCTGATCTCGGCGCAAATAGATCCGGCCGGATATGAGAAGTCCCGTTCAGACAATCCTTATTTGTCGGATAGGCTAAAGCTTGACCTGACACGTCCGTGAGCGGGGTTCTTGCAACCAAATTGGTCAATACACTTCTAGTATTTCGAATATTGAATTTCGGGTCGCACCAGCATTTGGAAAGATTCTGTTGGTGAGAAATTCGTAAGGAAACTCGGGCCACGTCTTTCGCATTTCGGTAACGAGTTGTCGCGCAGACTCTGAGTTTCCTAACTTGTTTTGCGCAACAGCTTGAAACAGCAATGAAGGGGCACTGACAGGTGCGCCAGCGGCTGGCGCGCCTTGAAAGGCTTCGACAACACTTTGGTAATTCCCGAGCATAAGCTGCGAGACCCCCCAGATGTTTCTTGCGCCAAATCGACCAGATCCCGTTCGGGGCCTCTCGGGGTTGCTGACTTGGGCTGCAAGCTCGGGCGCATTGGCAACAATTGCCGTTATTCCAACAAGATCCAATACATGGCCGTCCATTGGGGTCAGTTCGATCGAAATCCTCGCATATTTCAAAGCGTCGTTTGACCGACCGCTGACAGCCAATACCCATCCATTTGCAGCATTCGCCCACGCATCAGTTGGGGATAATTCAAGCGCCTGCCCTGACATTTTCGAAGCTTGTCCAATAAGGTCTTCTCTCTGCGCTTCATCCGGTGACAACAATGCCAGAGTTGCCAAGACCTGCGCCGATCCGGCGTATCCGTCGGACAGCGCAGGGTCGAGTTCGGTCGCGTGCTGGAACATTCCTAGTGCGATCCGCTGACGTTCGGCGTCAAAGACGGGGAAAAACATGCCGCGCGCCTGATCCGCAAGGTTAGACGCCTGCAATCGCGTCAAAGACTGCTCGCCAAGTGCGGCTCGTTCCGCTTGCTCTCTGGAATTGGATGTTGGCATAGACTCGTTGCGTTCCCAGCCGAGCCAAATCCCAAGGCCAGCGACAGAAGCGAGAGCCCCAAATCCGAAAAGCAATGCGCGCCAGGAACGCCGCGCAGCACCTTTGCGCGTTCTAACAATTTCGGTGCGATCTTCAGGCGGGGCCTCGTACGAAAATCGAGGTTTGTAGCCGCCAGGATCGACAAATATCTGAACGCCGGTACCATCCCAGTGGTCGTCATAGTACTCACGCAGTAATCGACGCAGCCGTCTGGCTTCGACACGAACAAGGTTTTGACCGCCAGAACCGTCAATGCGGCGCCCATAGACCTCGACAGCGATTGCTTTACCCCGAATCTGGGGGCCGCGACCCGCGATAGTTTCCTCGACAACGTAGGTAAGAAACTGCTGGAGGCGGGGCGAAGCCTGAAACTCTTCGCTTGATACAACACGCGCGAGTGCTTCGCGGACAAGATCCGGCGAAGGCTGCCCAACATCTTGATCTATCTGCAAATCATTGACTGTGTTCAAGGCAAACTCACCCCCAACTCACGGTGACTCACTTGGCCGATGCGGTCAACCACACTCATCTGGATGTGAGAATAGATAGTGGGAACCGGGATTTATCCAGTGGCGGTGGATCTGATTGAAGAGATACCAGAACTTTCCGAAGTGCTTTCAGGGCGTATCAAAGCGGATGCGTTGCTGAAAGAAGTCATCGAAGACCTACGGAAGGTTTCGACGCAATTGGATGACGTATCCATCACAGCCTCAGAGCGCGCGGAATGGGCCCACATCAAATCTGAACTCGTGAACGAGCTTCGCAGGATGGTGAAGCGCGATCCTCGCAGCATTTCCAATTGAGGGCATGGCCATGACAAAAGAAGACAACAGCAAAGATATTAAGAACAATCCGAACCAGCAATCTGACGAAATCGAAAACCCTTCGCGGCGACACGTTATGCAGGGGTTGGCCGCAGGTGCAGTCGCAACCGGAGCGGTCAGCTACGGTACAGGCGAAGCGCAAGCGCACCAAGGCAATGGACCACTGGGTGAAACCCTTAAAAACCCTTACGGCGGCAGGCCTGCCGGGGGCATCACTTTGCCAGAGTATTTTCGCCCCACGAAATACATGACAGGCTCGAACGCGAACTATTTCCCGCTGTCCGAGGAACTCGGGCCTGACGAGATGCGGATTTCATTCTGTGGTTCAACTCCATTTCCACCCCGTGAAGATCAGGCCGGGACATGTATCATGGTGGAATTGGGCAATGGAAAACGGTTCTTCTTCGATTTCGGATCGGGCTGCGTTCGCAACATCATCGGGATGCAGATTCCGGGTCAGTTGATCAATGACATCTTCATCACGCACCTGCATGTCGATCACTACGCGGATATTCCGTACATCTACCCGTTCCGGGCTTGGTCTGGTGGATACACACCGCTGCGCATTCACGGCCCCTCTGGTCGGACGCCCGAACTTGGTACTGCCGGAATGGTAAAAGGCATGCAACAGATGCTCAAATGGCATCTGGAGGCATTTGACGTCTTCCCAATCGGGGACGGGTACGAGATCGACGTGAATGAATTCGATTTCCGTCAGGAAGGCGGCATTGTCTATGACGAAGACGGCGTTACGGTTCGGTCCTGGCCGCGCAGCCATGCTAAGGACGGTGCGGTCGGCTATCGTCTGGATTGGAACGGCCTGAGCTTTGTTTGGACCGGCGATGGCCGTCCCGATGAACTGAGCCTTGAGTACGGCAAAGGCGTCGACGTGTTTGTCACCGAAATGTCCGGTCAGGATATCGGTCAGTTGATGACCTACAAATACGGCCTGCCGCAAGAGCTGTTCAACTACACAATCGATACCCACCACACCTCGCACTATGCGGTCGGTAAGATGATGGCTGAGGCGCGCCCACGGCTTGCAATGGTGACCCACTATACGCAGGACGAGGACATTGATGCCGAGATGCTGGCAGGAATCCGGGCCCACTATGACGGGCTATTCGCCTGGGGTTTGGATGTCGCCGTCGTGAACGTCACAAAGGATGCAATCTGGTATCGGAAGGCAACGCTTCCGGGGAAATCCGGCTCGGTCGCGCCATTCCGCGAATTGGGCAAAATGGAAGCCGAAGGCAGGATCACCTTGCCGGATGAAATCAAACCACCGGCACCACGATCATCACGGGCGGAACAGCAGGATCAGAAATACCGCGATATGGAGATTGATCCCAAGGAATACTATCCAGCCGACGTTTTCCGAGCCCCTAATCCAGAATGGCCCAGCGATTTCGTCATCAAGGTCGATGACGTCATCCCAAACCGCAAGAAAAAGGCGGAGTGACGACATGATCGAATTCGGTTCGGCATCCGCAATCCCTGTTACGATCCTTACCGGCTTTCTTGGGGCCGGTAAGACAACACTATTAAACCGTATCCTGACAGGCAATCACGGGCTGCGGGTCGCGGTTCTGGTGAATGACTTTGGATCCATCAACGTCGATGCTGATCTCGTTGTTGGCCTTGAAGATGATGTGATGAGTCTGGCGAATGGCTGCGTTTGCTGCTCGATCCGGGATGATCTGATTGAGACTGTGGAAGCCGTTCTCGCCCGGCCTGAGAAACCGGAATACATCGTCCTCGAAGCAAGTGGCGTATCGGACCCGTCATCAATTGCGATGACGTTTACAGATCAGCGGTTCC
Organism: Ruegeria sp. HKCCA5426; assembly: GCF_013034585.1. Classification (NCBI taxonomy): domain Bacteria; kingdom Pseudomonadati; phylum Pseudomonadota; class Alphaproteobacteria; order Rhodobacterales; family Roseobacteraceae; genus Ruegeria; species Ruegeria sp. HKCCA5426. The sequence goes on along the minus strand of NZ_WQGH01000011.1, from coordinate 11,939 downwards.
GGGACATGATCCGCCTGGACAGCCTTATGTGTCTTGTTGATGCGGAACAATTATTTGCCGCGCCGGAACAGATGGAACTGAAGCTCCGTCAAATCGCATTTTCCGACATGGTTATTTTGAACAAGGTCGATCTTGTCGACAGGGCCACAGTTCAGAAGGTGCATGATTGGCTTGGCTCTCGTTTCCGTCGATATCGTCTGGTCGAAGCCGTCAATGCGAACGTGCCACTGGACATACTTCTTTCCGTTGGCCGCTTTGCGGCAGAACAACTCGAAACGGAAATACCTGATCATCATGAACATGGCCCCGACTGCGGCTGTCGTCACGCTGATCATTCAGACAGTTTTTCGACGACCATGATGAAAGTTGAAAACCCGATAAGCCTGTCATCTCTTCGAAGTGCTATTCGAAAGCTTCCCGGCGACGTCTATCGCCTGAAGGGTTTTGTCTTCAGCCAAGAGGATCCGGATCATCGCATCCTTGTACAAGTCGTCGGAAAGCGTATGGACATCGCACGGGATGGGGCGTGGGGCAGCCGAAAACCCGAAACAAGGCTCGTCGCAATTGGCGCACCGGGCACCCTTTCGGAACACGCGCTTTCCGATGCGTTGTTGGAAACCGCATAACGGCACGTAAAGGCACCTTCCGATTCGCACATTTTCTGAAAGCTCGATTCCAGAGTTTTTGACAAAATGGCTGATGCGTCGGCAGCAAATGCCGCCTCCTGGATCAGCCCCTTCCACCAGGGCTCCCCTAACGATCTCTATACCCAAGCCGCAAGCACCATTCTCGCCCCCAGGTCTGGGTTTAATCCGTCGGCCGACGCGCACTATCCAACGGTTTACGATGACTTGAAGGGGGTGCGTTTCATCGATGCTTGCTACCGCAGTCGAAGCGGCAGAGACCGCATTTGCCACCTTTGGCTGGTCCTCTCGCACCGAGCGGGCCGCACTTCTACGCAAGATCGCAGATGAGATTGACGCGCGCGGGGATGCCATCACCGAAATCGGCACGCAGGAAACCGGCCTGCCCGAAGCACGGCTGCAGGGCGAACGTGGCCGTACCGTTGGGCAATTGCGCCTGTTTGCCGATCACATCGAGGCCGGAGATTATCTGGACCATCGCCATGACCCCGCGATGCCCGACCGTGCCCCCCTGCCCCGACCGGACCTGCGGATGATCCAGCGCCCGCTGGGTCCGGTGGCGGTATTCGGAGCATCAAACTTCCCGTTGGCCTTTTCGGTTGCCGGGGGCGACACGGCCGCGGCGTTGGCCGCAGGATGCCCCGTCGTCGTCAAAGGACACTCGGCCCATCCCGGCACCGGCGAGATCGTCGCGCAGGCCATCGACGCCGCGATCAAGGCGACCGGCGTTCATCCCGGCGTGTTCTCTTTGGTTCAGGGCGGCAAACGCGATGTCGGCACTCGTCTGGTACAACATCCATTGATCCGTGCGGTTGGCTTTACCGGAAGTCTGGCCGGAGGGCGCGCCCTGTTTGATCTATGTGCACAACGCGACGAACCCATCCCGTTCTTCGGAGAATTGGGATCGGTCAACCCAATGTTCGTTCTGCCGCAAGCCGCCACCGCCAGAGGGTCAGAGATCGGCACCGCATGGTCAGGGTCTCTGACCATGGGGGCTGGCCAGTTCTGCACCAATCCCGGCATTGCCGTCATCGTCGATGGCCCCGATGCTGATGCGTTTCAGGCCGCTGCCGAAACCGGCCTGTCCGCAGTTGCCGAGCAAACCATGCTGACCGACGGGATCGCCGCCGCCTACCGGGACGGTGTGTCCCGCGTCGCGGCAGGGACCGGGGTTTCCAAAATCATCGGGACTGCGTGCGAAACCCGCGATGCGGCCCCTTATCTGTTCACCGTTTCGGGCGAGGATTGGCTATCCGACCACAAGTTGCAGGAAGAGGTCTTTGGTCCGCTGGGTATTATCGTGCGCGTGAAGGACACCGCGCAAATGCAACAGATCGCACGCTCTATCGAAGGGCAACTGACCTGCACGCTGCACCTCGACGAAGACGACATGGCGGACGCCCGTGCCCTGTTGCCTTTGCTGGAACGCAAGGCGGGACGCCTTCTGGCCAACAGCTTTCCCACGGGTGTTGAGGTTTGCGATAGCATGGTTCACGGCGGCCCCTACCCGGCCTCAACCAATTTTGGCGCAACTTCGGTTGGCACATTGTCCATCCGGCGCTTTTTGCGGCCCGTCTGCTATCAGGACATCCCGACGTCCCTTCTACCGGAGCAACTATAAGGAACCGCATGACATCCGGGCAACCCTCCCTTCGTCTTTCGGGTAAAACTGTCCTGATCACCGCCGCGAGCCAGGGCATTGGCCGTGCAACTGCCGAATTGTTTGCGGCCGAAGGGGCCCGTGTAATCGCCAGCGACATCAATGAGGCTTCACTGGCCGAATTGGGCACCATTCCCGGCATCGAGCCGCTTAAGCTGGACGTAACGGACAATGAAGCCGTGGCAACAGCTGCGGCCAACCTGCCAATTCTGGACGTTCTGTTTAATTGCGCAGGCTTTGTTGCCAGCGGATCAATTCTGGAATGCTGCGAAAAGGAGTGGGACTTCAGTCTTGACCTCAACGTCAACGCAATGTTCAGATCGATCCAGCTAACCCTGCCCGGAATGCTCAAAGAAGGTGGCGGGTCGATCATCAATATGTCGTCCGTCGCATCATCCATGAAAGGCGTCCCGAACAGGTTTGCCTATTGCGCATCAAAAGCGGCCGTGATCGGCCTGACCAAGTCCGTCGCTGCCGATTTCGCAACTCAAGGAGTCCGGTGTAACGCAATTTGTCCGGGAACGGTCGACAGCCCCAGCCTGCACGACCGTTTGCGCGCAACGGGTGACTACGACCAAGCAATGACTGACTTTATCACGCGGCAACCGATGGGCCGGATCGGCACACCTGAAGAAATAGCCGAGCTTGCGCTGTATCTTGCAAGTGACGCCAGTAGATATACCTCGGGACAACCATTCGCAGTCGACGGCGGTTGGACCATCTGAACGGAAAGGAACCATGAAATGAAACTGCTGAGGCACGGAACTGTGGGGGCAGAAAAACCCGGCATTCTGGACGAGGATGGCAATATCCGCGACCTATCACGCATCGTCGACGATATCTCAGGCCCGGTTCTGAGCGACGAAAGCCTGAGCCGCTTGCGGGCTGTAGACGTCGCCAATTTGCCGCTTGTTGCCGCGGACACACGTATCGGGTCGTGCGTCGGGCACGTGGGCAAGTTTATCTGCATTGGCTTGAATTATGCCGACCACGCCGCAGAAAGCGGAATGGCATTGCCGGATGAACCCGTAATCTTTTTCAAGGCAACATCAGCCATCATCGGACCTAACGACACCGTGGAAATCCCGCGCAATTCGGTCAAGACCGATTGGGAAGTGGAATTGGGCGTCGTCTTCGGGAAAGAGGCAAAATATGTCTCAGAGGCCGAAGCTCTGGATTACGTGGCCGGATATTGTGTGATCAATGATCTGTCCGAAAGGGACTTTCAGTTACATCGTTCAGGTCAGTGGGTCAAAGGGAAGTCCGCAGACACTTTCGGCCCGATCGGCCCTTGGCTGGTCACACGCGACGAAGTACCAGACCCGCAGAACCTGCCGATGTACCTAGAGGTCAACGGGCATCGGTATCAGGACGGGTCGACTAAGACGATGCATTTCGGCGTCGCGACCGTTATTTCGCACTTGTCGCAGTTTATGTCTCTGCAGCCGGGGGATGTCATCTCAACCGGAACACCGCCGGGTGTTGGCATGGGTCAGAATCCTGCGACTTATCTGAAACCCGGTGACAAGATGGAACTGGGTATCGAAGGGCTGGGCATTCAACGGCAGGACGTTGTGGCCGGATAAACCGGCTGGACGTCGCAAATAATTTTACGTCCCGACCCCGGACCTCGCGTTCGGGGTAACTTTTTGCGAAATGCGAAACCTCTAGAGAACCCTGCCAAAGAAAATACTTGTCTTTTGCACGTCCGGCTTTCTCTTCTGGACACCCACAGGCGGTCGACGTCTTTTCACATAGATCTGGCTTTGATGAACCCGCTGGGCAAGACCCAGCTACCTTACGTGGCCAAATGGTTCACGCAGAGGGAACGAAAGTGCACTAGAACGCGGCACCCAAGACCCAAAGTCTGATCACACACAACGAGCACATTCTTCTCAACATCGTAGTTAATCCTTGCAAGACTGAGGCTGCACCTGATCTTGTGACTAAAATCGAAGTGTTTTGGGGGTGAGGCGCTTGCGGACAGAACAAGATCAAGACTACGAAAACGAATTGCGTATTTACGAAGCGCTGAACGTTGCGTCGACAACGCCTATTTTTGGACTGTCTTTCTTGATGGCCTTTGCTGTCATTATTTTGCAGATCGGTCCCTCGAACCTGACGCTGGCTGCAACTGCATCTTTGATCGTACTGCTGGTCATGAATTTTCTGGGGATGAAAAGCTATTATGCTTTGCGTCACAAACCACGACCCAAAGCGATATCCAAGCGGCGATTGAAGGTAATCCTCTGCACTTCGATAATCCTTGGAACAGGATGGGGCAGCTTCAATTTTTTCATGATGCCCCATCTGGCACCGCATGAGCAGATGGTGCTGTATCTGTTTGCATTTATCGGAGCGTTTGGCGGATCTACGACTTTTTCTCTAAGGGTATCATGGGGCTTCTCCAGCCCGGTTCTTTTTCTAACTTGGTTGTCCATGCTTCTTTGGGGCCCGCTGGCATGGTATATCAACACATTCACAATGATGGGCACCGTACTGGTCATCACGCAACTGACGTTTTTGACCAGAAAAAGCGCGATCAATGGCATCAAGTTATCTCTCGCGAACACAAGAGCGCTCGACGATCAGTTTAAGGCTGAAAATCGAATGCGTGAATTGTCGCGCATACCAGAGGAAAACCCGAACCCGGTCTTGCGCCTCAGCGATCAGGGCAAATTGATTTACGCGAACAAGGCGAGCGCTCCTTTAATGAATGCGTTGAACTTGAAAGTCGGCGATCAAGTCGGGAAGAGTTGGCGCGAGCGGGTCGCCAAAGGAATGGAAGAGGACAAACGACAGGATTTCGAGCAGGAAGGCGGAGATTTGATCTATGCCCTTTTGCTTTGGCCGGTTCCCGAAGGAGGATACGCCAACATCTACGGTCGTGACATCACTCGGCAAAAGCGCGTTGAGAGCGAGTTGCGGGTCGCCCGCGATATTGCCGAGACAGCCAATAAAACCAAAAGCACGTTCCTTGCGAATATGAGCCATGAGCTCCGTACGCCCTTGAATGCCATTATCGGATATAGCGAGCTGATGCTGGAAGAAGCCATCGATCAAAACGACGAGGCGAACCTGAGTGACTTGAAGAAAATCCAATCCGCCGGGAAACACCTGCTTGCGCTTATCAACGACGTATTGGATCTCTCGAAAATCGAAGCTGGCAAGATGGAATTCGATCTGGAATCTTTCGACGTTCGCCGGATGATCAAAGACGTCAGCGCGACTGTAGAGCCATTGGCAGAGAAGAACGAAAACACGCTGGAAATCTTGTGCCCCGACGATATCGGTGAGATGGTCTGTGACTTGACCAAGATCCGGCAGGCCCTACTGAACCTGTTGTCCAATGCCTGCAAATTCACTGAAAAAGAAAAGATCACCCTGTCGGTCATGAAGTCGAACGACGCGGATCACCTGGAATTTGCGGTTGTCGATCACGGCATCGGCATGTCCCCGGAACAGGTGGATAGGATTTTCGACGCCTTTACGCAGGCGGACTCGTCTACCACCCGGAATTATGGCGGCACCGGGTTGGGATTGTCTATCACGAAAGCCTTCTGTGAACAGTTGGGGGGTCACATTCATTGCGACAGCACTCTTGGCTCAGGATCGACGTTCACAATTCGCCTGCCGAGTATCTGCCGGGATCCGGCGGCAGATGCCGTGTTGCAGTCCGACCATCCTGAGAACGACTTGAACAGCGACCCAAATGCGCCTTTGGTTCTGTTGGTAGATGATGACCCTACCGTGCACGATCTTTTGGGTCGGCGTCTGCGTCGGGAAGGATATCGGGTTCTTGTTTCGACCAACGGCGAGGAGGCGATGGATTTGGCGCGGTCGGCCCGGCCAGATGCCATCACGCTGGATGTCTTCATGCCCCACATTGACGGCTGGGCCGTCCTGTCAAAACTGAAGGACGATCCTGAGTTGGCGGATATTCCGGTCATCATGTTAACCTTCGCGGAAGATCGCAAAAGGGGTCTGTCGCTGGGGGCCAGCGAATACTTAGGCAAACCGATTGACAACGTTGAGTTGCTGAATGCCCTGAAGGAACACTGTCCCACTCTGCCGTCCCCACGCGCGTTAATCGTAGAGGACGAAGCAGCTACGCGCGAATTGATCTGCCGGGTTCTTGAAAAGGAGGGTTGGCGGATCACCACAGCCGTTAATGGACTGGACGCACTTCAACGGCTCTCTGAATCTGTGCCGGATGTGATTTTGCTGGATCTCATGATGCCCGAGATGGACGGGTTTGAGTTTCTTTCGGGGATGAGGAAAAATCCCGATTGGAAAGAAATCCCCGTTATCATCGTGACCGCCAAAACCTTGTCCAATGAAGACCGCACGCGGCTGAACGGCTTGGTCCAGACTCTGATCCGTAAAGATGGGGATGAAATAGAAACCATTCTTAGCCAGTTGAACGAAGTACTGCCAACGCCACACTCAGAGGGTGCGTAATTTGTGAGTGACTTACCAGAATCCCAGGCCCAGAACACCCAAGCTGTTTGGTTGGCAAATCTACGCCAGAACCTGATTTCTCCAGTCAGCGCCATCGTAGGTCTTTGCGAACTTCTGGAAAGTGAAGCCGGGCTTTCGGACCTAACTGACACGACCACCGACCTAAAACGGATTTCAGCGGCAGCAAGCGAATTGAGTGCGTTTGTCGATCAACTTCTTCACCCTGATATGGTGGTAAAACTGACCGTCAGCGGGGATGAAGGCACAAAGCAGCTACGCCATGACCTTCGAACGCCGATGAATGCAATCAAAGGGTACGGTGAAATGCTGCTTGAGGATCTGGATGATCTGAAGGCGCGGCATTTGGAATCTGACTTGCTAGGCCTGTTGGAACACACCGACGCCCTTTTAGATCAAATCGACATTCTCGCGTCACTGTCCGACAATCCGGTCGGCGGGACCCAACACATACCCGACACGCCTCAGGACGCGGCAGCAATGTTTGCAAGCCTTACGCAAAGTATGCGCTCTATCGCTCCGATGGCGGAAACCGGTGCGTTGACCGGAAGTATCCTTGTCGTCGACGATCTCGAAGCTAACCGAGATCTGCTGGCCCGTCGGCTACAACGGGACGGGCACGAGGTCTGCACCTCTGACGGGGGGCAGTCGGCGCTGAAAATGATGTCCCAACATCCGTTCGATCTCGTTCTGCTCGATCTCATGATGCCAGATATCAACGGCTACGACGTACTGACCCGGCTAAAAGAACATGATGATTGGCGCGATATCCCGGTGATCATGATTTCTGCGCTTGATGAGATCGAAAGCGTCGCGCGTTGTATTGAGGTCGGAGCAGAAGATTACCTGCCTAAACCGTTCAATCCAATCTTGTTGCAAGCTCGTATCCGCGCCGCGCTAGAGAAAAACCAGTGGCGCGAACGAGAACGTCACTACCTTTCGCAGATGGAAGCAGAAAAGCAGAAATACAAAGACCTGCTTCATAGTATTCTGCCACAAAAAATAGTGACCCGTTTAAACGACGGTGAAACAACAATCGCCGATCGGCATGACGACGTCACTGTCCTGTTCTCCGATATTGTTGGTTTTACCGAGATGTCGGCAAAGCTGCCGCCCGCGCATGTCGTTCACTACCTAAACCGGGTTTTTTCCGGCTTCGACAAAACTGCATCCGAACTTGGTGTCGAAAAGATCAAGACGATCGGGGACGCATATATGGTTGCGGCAGGAGTGCCAGAACACCGAAACGACCACGCAGAGGTAATCGTCGAGATGGCCCATCGGATGTTGTCTTGGATCGAGGCGCTGAACCACGAGATGGATTTTTCCATGAACATCAGAATTGGCGTTCACAGCGGACCCGTGGTTGCCGGTATAATCGGGTCACATCGGTTCCTTTACGATGTCTGGGGAGATACCGTGAACGTCGCCAGCCGTCTTGAATCGACAGGCGCACCGGGCCGCATTCAGGTCTCAGAAGAAACCGCACAGCGTGTTGTGCATCGCTTTGAACTATCCGATCCCATGGACGTCAGGATAAAAGGAAAAGGCCAGGCCAGAACGTTCTATGTATCGGGTCGCAAGTCTGATCCCGAATAGATGGCTTTTCGTTAGGGTGCTGACAGCAGCTTTTCCATTTTTTCAAGCAAACGACCAAGCTCGACAGGTTTGGTGTCAAAGTCGTCACAACCAGCATCCAGCGCCTTTTCGCGGTCACTGGCCATGGCATGGGCTGTCAGCGCAACCACTGGAATCGAGGTTGTCTCTGGCGCTGCTTTGATACGTCGCGTGGCCTCCCATCCATCAATCTTTGGCAGGCTCATGTCCATCAAAATGATGTCGGGGCTTTCTGCACCCGCCATGGATACACCTTCCAACCCGTCTTTCGCGACGACAACTTGATACCCTTTGCGCTCTAACCGGCGCGACAGCATATCACTGTTCATTTCGTTGTCTTCCACCAATAGAACTTTCGCCAAAATCCCCCCCCTTGCGCACTCGCGCCTTTTGACTGTCCAAAAGACAGAATAGTTCCAGATCCCAATTCAAAACGTCGGCAATGGCGCAAGACCGTGCAGCCCGTCTCGATTGGAGCATTCTTTCATCTATTCAGTTTCACGCAACGAGTATTTTGTCGGTGTAAGCCATCGAGCATTCACATTTCAGGACGCCCAACCAACAGAAGTGGCCGTTATCCGTCAATCAAAACGCGGTCACCTTGGGGATCGTGCGAGAAAGAGACCATGACTCAGAGACCGGTCGACGGTTCAAAGCTGTGCAGTTCGAAGGTTTTCTTTCCGTCCGAATTGAATTTCTGGACCGAGTCGCCGACGCGCAGCACCGTCATACAGCGGTAACGCCCCTTGTCGGCGGCCATGGAAACACAAACTTTGTCAGTATCCGTAATTGCAAAAGCACCCGCGCCATTCCAGCCACCATTCGTAAGCTCTCCGCTCACAACATTGTTCGCGTCATAGAAGAAGCGAAACGTCTTCTCTCCGGATGTGGCCGTGACCGTGTGTCCAATCAAAAGTTCTGCGATCTGATCTGCCTTGAGACGCTCGGCGCCATTCCCCAATGCGGCCTCCAGTTCGGTTTGCGCGGCTGCGCTGCCTCCCACCAAAACAACCGCGACCGCCGTGCAAAGCATTTTCAATTGTGCCATGTTTTTCTCCTCAACGTTTAGGGCGCTGGAAAAAGTAGGCGCCTCGGAAAAGGCTACTCGGGGCGAGTTCGCCTGGCTTGATCGGAACCTGATTTTTTTCTGACATTCTTCTGACAATTCCCAAACTTCGTTGAGCCAGGGACATTCCGGGGTGTAGGTTACGGTATGTACCATTTCCTGGAGTTCCAACTTGATCCCAAGCAGGGATTACACCGGTTAGGCGAACCGGTGTCTCTGGAACCGCAAGCCTTGCAGTTGCTGGAGTTTCTCGTTCGGAACCGAAACAGGATTGTCAGCAAACAAGAAATTATTGATGAGATATGGGACGGGGCCGCAATAACGGACGCGGCGCTGAACACCCGCATTCGGTCCGTGCGAAAGGCCTTGGGCGACACGGCGGCAAGCTCTGACTATATCAAGACTTTCCCCAAACGTGGGTTCCAATTTGTAGCCCCGGTCACGTCGGATGACCCGACTGAGGGCATTGTCCAGGCACCCAAACGCGGCGTTCTTGTTGCGGGGGTTCTGTTGGCCTTGGCAATCGCCATCCTGTCGCTTTCCATATTTGCCGACCGACAGCGCTTGCCAGACACCGGGAAGCCCTCTTTGGCCGTTGTGCAATTTGACAATATAGGGGACGAAAGAACTGGTCAGTACTTCGTCGACGGCCTCACCGACGACCTGATCGCACATCTTTCGCGCAACCGGGAACTGTTTGTTGTGTCCAGCGCGACCATGTTCTCTTACGCACAAGATCAAGCGACTCCGATAGAAATCGCACGTGACCTTGGGGTTGGTTATGTCGTTCGCGGCAGCGTTCGCCGCGCTGACGGTCAGATGCGTGTCAGCGGAGAGCTTATTGATGTCGACAGCGCCGAAACCATCTGGGCCGAGGTTTTTGATCGCCAAGTGACCGATATCTTCGACCTGCAGGACGAGATCAGCCGGGTCATCGCGGGCCAATTACTGCCCGAGATTTATCAGTCCGACGAGGCGCAGTCGCAAGGGAAACCTACAGAGGATATGGGCGCGTGGGATCTGTATCTGCGCGGTCGGGCACGGCAGGCGGTCTTTTCGCAAGAGGCGCAGCAGGACGCGGTGGCATTTGCGCAGGATGCCATTGCTGTTGACCCAAGCTTTGCCGCAGCCCACAGCCTGCTGGCCCGTGCGTTTGGGACAATTTTCTTTTTTCAGTGGACGGATACGCCTCAGGACACACTGATTGCCGCAACCGAGGCGGCCAAGCGCGCGATCGAGTTGGACGATCAGGATGCGCAAGCACATGCGGCCCTTGGCTATATCTACCGTTTTACCGGAGAGACCGATCCAGCCATCGCAAATCTTGAACGCGCCGTTTCGCTGAACCCCAACGACGCGCGCATCCGGCTGGAACTTGCCCATACCTATGATTGGTTCCGCATGCAGGATCGCGCCCTGCCCGAGATAGAAATGGCGCTCCGGTTAAGCCCCCGCGATCCTATGTTGCAGAACATGTATTTCTACAAAGGACACATCCTTTTTCATTTGGACCGTCACGAAGAGGCGCTGGACGCCGCCCGACAGTTAGGCGCAGTGGCGACAAGCAACACATGGCGACTTTTCCATCACTTGCTGAGTGCAGCCACCCTTGCTGAGATGGACAGGCCTGAGGAGGCACAGAAGGCCGTCAAAGCAGCGTTGGAGATCAACCCTAAACTGTCAATTTCCGCAATGCGAAGACAATTTGCGGGTTCTAAAAATCACCCTGAAAACAGACGTATCTGGCTGGCAAGCCTGCAAAAAGCGGGCATACCGGAATAAGACGGAATACTCTGCGTGCAGTCCGTATGGGACGCGCGCCCTAGTTGTTACGGGGCTTCGCGACCTCTGCTCAAAGGAATGACCCCGCCACCAGGCATTCCCGCAGCGTCAATTAAGGTGATCAGTTCAACCAGTGCGGCGCATCCGACTAAATGTCGTCAGTGGCAGGCCGCTTGGCCTGCATACATCCCCAAACCCACGCCGGCTGCGGTAGACAAAGCCTTGCCTGTTCCACCACCGAACCGGTTCCCAACCACTCCACCAAGTGCGGCACCGCCCACAACACCCGCAGCACAGCGCGCGTCATGCTGTAATTGGGCCTGAGTTGGCGTTGTTGGGGCTCCACATGCCGCCAAGAACAACGATCCGCCAACAATGCTGGTCAACACCACCTTTTTCATCTTGATCGCCTCTGATTTTGTCCAATGGGATACCTGATTAGGTGGTCCGTGGGCGGTTTCCATGCAAGGCTCCAACCGCAACATTAAGCAACCGTAATCTTTTCTTAATGTGCTCACTTGTCGCAGAACTTCTCAACCAACGCGCGCATGGGTTCGGATACAGGGTATCCGTCATTACTGTCCTGCGCGTGCGACCCCTCACTCAGAGTTTGGATCAAGGTCGCACCCTGGCTGAATTCACCGCTTCAGGATCGAAGCCCCAGCGTATTCGGCGACCTCGCCCAGCGATT
>NZ_WQGH01000010.1:0-149185 GCF_013034585.1 Ruegeria sp. HKCCA5426 | reverse complement strand
TGTTTCGCTTAGAGCCCAAGTGTCCATAAATGTCTTAAGCTGGCAGGTGATGACGCATTGACCAACATCCAAGTGGCCATACGGTTGAAAAGGATAAGTCATGAAGATTTGGAGAATAGTCTGTGTTGCCTCGTTCGCAATAAATACACTTGGCTATCTTTGGCTCCTTAGGAGACTTGTACCAGAGGCGCTCTTAGTCGTACCTCAAGACTCTGGTTATGACCTGAAGCATCTGGCAAAGCTCCGAGATGAAATTGGTCTTGATGGAATTCGTTTCGCAACCTTACCAGAAGCTGGAGCCAGGCGTTTTGAAGACTTGGTGGTTCAGCAGTAAATAAAAGCACCAAAGGATAGTCGATCCAGATTTGTAGTCGCCGAGCTGCTTATTTAACAACCATATCTTTGCCAGTTGCAAAGTCGTAAGCCTCCGGACTTGGCCCGCCTGCTCTCAACCGAAGAAGTTTTTCCTTTCCTTCTGTCAGGCGCGGGATATGGCCAGCCCGGATTGGCCAGATATTCGTCTGTCGAGTAGCAGCCCAAAGCGGACCTTCACTATGAGCTTTGCACCCTCTGAGATGCGGACTTTATTGCCATTGGATCAAAGTCGGCTATGCGGACAAAGCAGACATTGGAAGATTGCTCTCGCGACCCACAAGTCAACTATTGTCGGAGTTCATCTTGCGATAGTCAGAGGGCGTCAGTCCCGTCACCTTCCTAAATGCGCGGCTGAAATTATTTGCGGTTTCATATCCTAGCATGGAGGAGATACTGGAGACTGTCTCGCGCGTATCTGTGAGGAGTTCCTCGGCCCTTGCTACCCTGACATCGTTGACGATTTCGCGAAAACGAACCCCTTCGGTTGCTAACTTCCGTTGTAGTGTGCGAACGCCAAGATCGAGCGAACGCGCGGTGGCATCAATCGACATTTCCTCCCGATGAAGTTGTTGCCAAACCACTTCCTCGACTTGTCCTCTAAGTGTTTGAGGTGGGCCGCCCAATCGTTCGCGAGAAATATCTCCGACGGTTGTCGAGCCGCCGGTAAGTTTTTTGGGCGTGGTTTCGGCTCGCAAAGCCGATGCATCAAAATCAACCCCAAGCCGGGAGGCGTTCCAGATTACAGGACAAGCGTAGGTGTCTTCTGCCTCGACAAATCCAGGAACCTTCGGGAAGTCCAAGAGCACGGCAGATGGCTTCCAGTCGCTTCCTAAATACGCGCGGAATATGCTCAAAAAAACCCCAACGGCCGAGAAGCCGATGTCCGGATACGCGAAATGCGAGCGAAGTCCAAAACGATAACAGTAGCGCGCGCTTGTGCCCGAAGTTTCAAGCCACGCGCGATCCGTAGACGAATGAAATGGCATGACGGCAGAAGCTCGTATTAGCGCTGCCCCCAGCGTTGGAGCAGAAAGAACGTAACTCCCCCAGGCGCCGTAGTCAGCGACAGTGAGATACGGTGACCACAACAATCCGATGTTTTGTTGTCCCGTGGATCGTGCGGCTTCGTGCACAAAGGTCGCCAAGGCATGCTCCGAGATGTAACCGCCTCTTTCCTCAATGAAGTGAACAGGAAGAACGGCAGAGTCAAAAGCACGCAACAAGCGTCTTTCCCCAGCGGCCTCAAGCACAAACTGGGGCATCGCGCCCAAGGCCTTAGCCGAAATCATCGGTGGTAGGTTCAATCCGTCAACCCGCTTGTTCGCCCGCGTGTCGTGAAATGATACGCATCGGCTGAACGGATGTGCAAGCTTTCCCTAAACAGCAGGGAGCATTGCAATATGAAAATACTTCGGCCATTACACGGCGGTTTTTCGATGCATTTTTTGGGAATGGTGCTCGGCGCAGGTATTTCTGCTTCACCAGTTTTCTCCCAGTCCTTCAACGACACGGGCGACATCCTTGCACGATCAGCCGAGGTCGAGGACATCGAGTACAAGATTATGGTGCAGCGTGCCACCCAGACGGCCATCTGGGGAATGCCTGCCGCCGGTATGATCGATTTCCTCAAGGGCATTCGCCGCGACCTCGGTGGCGACTACAATGACATCATTTATCTCAACAAGCCGTTCGACTCCAAACATGGGTTTCTTACGGCCAACGATGTTACGGCCTATGCTTGGGCTTCAATGACCTCCGAACCCGGTCCCCTTGTCATTGAAGTGCCCGCTGCCACCGACAAGGTGAACTACTTCGGTACAATCGTGAATGCTTGGGATGTTCCTATTGTGGACGTAGGTCCCGATGGTTTCGATGAAGGTGCCGGCGGCAAGTACCTCATGCTACCCCCAGGCTACGAAGGGGAAATGTCGCTGGAGGAAATAACTGAAGCGGGATACCTTCCCTTTGAAACAGATACCTACGAATATGGTTTTTCGTTCCGGCCAAAACTGACGAATGGCGGAACGGACACCGATGCGGCCGAGTACGCTCAGACGATCAAAGTGTACTACCTGTCTGAGGCTGACAATCCACCACCCAACAACTATCTCGAAGCGTCAGAAGTGCCGTACGACTCGCTTCCATACTACAACGAGACCTTCTTTCAGGACTTGAATGATTACGTTCAAAACAACCCCGTCAGACAACAAGACAAGGTCATGGTAAATTTCCTGAAGGATCTCGGGATCGAAAAGGGAAAACCTTTCGAACCATCGGAAATTCAGTTGAAAGCAATGAATGAGGGTTTGTTGTTGGCGTATGCCTCTATGCAGAACTACTTTGTTACGCCCGGCAAAGCCATGATACCGCTCTGGGTCGACGATAGCGGCGAGATGAAAAGCCAGTGGCTGATATGGGACTTTGCCGAAGGTCAACCCGAGGCAGGCTTCCCGTATGAGACTGAGACAGAGGTACTTGTGGATGCGCGTGCGGGCGGCAGCTACTTCTGGATCACGTACCTGCCGAAACAACTCGGTGGCGGCACCTTTTATCTGACGGGCCTTCGCGACAGCGACGGCGACATGTACGACCACAATCAGACTTACAGACTTAACGTGCCAGCAGACACACCTGCCGACGATTTCTGGTCCGTGATTGTTTATTCGATGGAGACCAAGAGCTTCATCCGGAACGTTGATCCAGTGGGTCTGTCCGAGCGCGACACAGACTCTATGCAAGCCGATGAAGACGGTTCTTACGACATCTTTTTTGGACCGGAGGCACCGGAAGGCAAGGAAAGCAACTGGATACCAACCACAGAGCCGTACTTCCTTTTGTTCCGTCTATATGGGCCGCAAGACGGATGGTTGGAAAGTGGCTGGATGCTGGGCGATCTAGAAAAAGTAAACTGATCAAAACAAACAAAAATTCCCAATGGAGTGAACAATGAAAACAAAGTCGTTAGCCGTGCTGACCGCCCTGGTACTCGCATCGCAATCTCCAGCCCAAGAGTACAAGGCTGAAGTTCCGGATAGCATAATCGTACCGGATCAGGTGGAGACACGATTTGGAACGTTGGAATATTTTGACGGCTTGCCGACGCCGGATACAGCTAAGCTGTCGTATAACGCATTAAATTTCATGCGTGGCATGCAGGTATTCATGGATGGAATGCCTGCAGCCTCAACATATGCAATGTGTCACGGGCTCGAAGAGGGCGCTGGCGTTGATCCGATGAAGATCGGGATCTTTGAAGACCTGTATAACGCCCGTTCGCTTCTTCTCACGCCGAACACCACGACAATCTACATTCTTAACTGTACGGACCTGTCCGAAGGGCCAGTGGTTTACGACGTGCCGCCGGGCATGCTGGGGTTCGTGAACGATGCCTATATGCGTTATGTCACTGACATCGGGAACGCTGGGCCTGACGCTGGCGAGGGTGGGAAGTTCTTGATCGTTCCGCCCGACTATGAAGGTGAGTTGCCGGACGACGGTTACTATATTGTGAAGCCGCCAAGCTATCGGAACTGGTTTCTGTTGCGTGCGTTTTATGGGGAAGACGGCGTTGGAGCCGCAGTGGATCGTGTGAAGGAAACTCTTCGTGTTTACCGGTGGGAAGACCGCGACGCGCCGCCCGATCAGGAATTTGTGAACCTGACTGATCTTCAGTTCAACACGATACACGCCAATGACTTTTCCTTCTTTGAAGAGATGAAGGCCGTTGTAGACAACGAAGCGGAAGGAGCACTTCCCGATGAATTGATGGGAGCAATGTTCTCGCTGGGTATCCGAAAAGGTGAACCATTTGAACCCGATGACGAACTGAGGCTGCTGCTCACAGAGGCAGTCGCATTGGGCACGGCGGCGGCTAAGTCGTTGAATTTTGCTCCTCGCTCGCGTGCGCCATTCTACTATGACGAAGGGTATTGGAAGACGGCGTTCGTCGGTGGCAATCATGAGTTCCAGGCGGGGGACGTGAAAATCCTCGATGCGCGGACCCTGTTCCACTACTACGCGACTGGCATTACGCCTGCCATGGTTGCACAAAAGGTTGGTGTCGGGTCGCAATATGCGCTGGCAAACCGGGACAGTGACGGGAACTACTTCGATGGGAGCAACACCTATTCCGTCACCATCCCGCCAAATCCGCCCGCGCAGGATTACTGGTCTTTCGTCGTTTACGACACCCAAACCCGTTCACTGCTCGAAACTGATCAGAAACTCGCAGGGGTCGACAGCAACCAAGCTACATTGGAAGCGAATGAAGACGGAAGTTACACTGTCTGGTTCGCGCCTGAAGCGCCTGAAGGCAAAGAGGGCAACTGGATACAGACGATGCCGGGCAAATCTTGGTCGACCGTACTGCGATTGTATGGCCCTCTCGAGCCTTGGTTCGACGGATCGTGGCGCCCGGGCGAGATCGAACTTATGGAGTGATAGACTGTCAATTTAGCGCCCTAACAGTTCGCTATCGAGAACGAGATGTCGTGCCATGTGAGTGCGCATCCCGAACAACGCGACAACAACCAGGGGAGGGCGGCAACTACCTCGTAGTGCCGCCCTTCTGTTTGTCTGCTATCGCGCTAAATTGTAGCGTGTCATCGACATTGTGGTTGCATCGATCATGCTCATGAATCGTTCAGCAGCGGGTGCTGATGCAAAGCTATCCATGGACGCTTGGGCGTCTTCGGCACTTTCCCAGTTAACTACCACTGCCCATTTGCCATCTGTGAATGCAGCTTGGCGCGAGACAAAGCCTGGTTGTTTGCTGACATGCTCATCTTCGATGACTTTATCAACAGGTTCGAACTCTTGCGGTGTAACGCCTTCAGCAAGGTCCATCGTCACAATTTCAATGACGCCGACGTCTTGTGCCATTGCGTTACCTCCTACGAGCATTATCAGGGTGATCAAGAACGCTTTCATGATGGCACCCGATCAAAACTTTCCATTGTCGTGGGCCATCTCGGACGGGATGTCCGCGATTACGTCCCAATGCTCAACGATCTTGCCGTCTTCGACGCGGAACAGGTCATAGAAGGCAGTCGGCTTGTCGGCAAACGTGCCCTCGGAGGCGGTGAAGACAAAGTTGCCCTCGGCCACAACAATGTGGACGTCCGTGTAGATCATCTGGATGCCTTGCTCGGCCATGCCTGCAAGAGCCGCACCCAAACCGTCCAGACCGTCAGCAATGTTGCTGTTGTGCTGTATGTAGGTCTCCGTCGACAGAAATTCGGTTATCCGGTCAACGTCGCCATCCTTCAGGATGGTGTGCACAAAGTCTGTGACCAGCGCCTTGTTCTCAGCGGTCTTATCCAGATCGGTTATCTCAGTTGGACCATCGGTCTGAGTATGACCCGACGGGTTCGGCGGTGTGATTGGTGTCAGGTTGTCCCAGTGTTCTGCAACCTTTCCGTCCTCGACGCGGAAGACATCAAAGCCAACCAAGGTGTCTGCACCAAACGCCTGGGCGTTGTTGTAGGTGGTATGCAGGACGACGATATCGCCCTCCGTGATGACCCGGTGGATGTCCACCTCGATCCCGCTTTCCTTAAGACCGGGGATAAACCCCAGGATTGGAGCGGCACCTGTGGGTACAGCAGGGTTGTGCTGAATGTAGTCATTTGCCAGCAGTTGTTCGGCTGCGGTTGCGTCGAAGTTGACGAAAATGGCGGCTACAGCCTCCAATACGAGCTCTTTAGGTGTCATTGTTGTTGTCCTCTCTTGGTTTGATTTGACGATATTCACGCGGCGCAGGCTTGCGCCGAGTTGATCGTGAATTCAGTGCCCCACGGGTCGACCTTGCGGCCGGGCGTGAGAGTTTTGGGGTCTGCCAACAGCTCAACACTTGTGAGACCAGTGGCCCCAGCAGAGCGCGAGCCTGCTCCCTTGGATTGCCAAGCGTTTGTAGCTAGGTGGTGATGGTAGCCACCGGACCCGAACCAGCGGGCTGAGGGCAGCTCAAAGGTCTGAACCATACTCAGTTCGTCTGTAACGAATTTCGCTGCTTTGCTGACATCACCGACACGTAAATGAACGTGTCCGATGACTGTGCCTTGTGGTGCGCCTTGCCACTGTGTGGCATCTTCTGTGAGTGATTTCAGATCGAGCGGATGCGTTGTCATGTGGACGGTATCGCCCTCGCGTTTCCACATTTTGCGAGGCAGGTCACGATAGATTTCGATGCCGTTTCCTTCGGGATCGTTCAGATAAAGCGCCTCGCTGACACCGTGGTGGGATGCCCCGTCCAGGCGAACACCGCGCTCATCCGCGTAGATCAGCCATGCGCCGAGGTCTTGTTTGGAAGGCAACAGAAATGCCGTGTGAAACAGCCCCGCCTCTTTAGGAAAGGGTTTGGCGTTTCGGTCCTGGCGCAGCTCGATCAGCGTTCCAGCCTCGGTGCCGAGGTAGGCGCTTTCACCGTCGCGTTCGATCAGGCCGAGGCCAATCACGTCTTCATAGAAGGTGGCGGTCTTATCCAGATCGCGCACCGTCAGGGCGACCTGACCTATTGAGATGGGGGCGTCTGACGCTGCCATGTTCTTTTCTCCTGCGATTAAGCTTGAGAGGAACTTAGCGATGGTCTTTTCTCCATAAAATGGCGATAAGAGCGAGTGTGTATCGCGCAAATGGAGACAATTCTATGGACCGGATCGACGGGATGCAGAGCTTCGTGGCTGTTGTGGAATCCGGTTCTTTTGCCGCCGCCGGACAACGGCTTGGCATTTCAAACAAGCTGGTCAGCAAGCGTGTCGCACAGCTCGAAAACATGGTTGGGCTGAATCTTCTCCATCGCACCACCAGGTCTATGTCGCTGACCCACGAGGGGGAGCGATATCTGGAAGGAGCGCGACGAGTGCTGGCTGAGATGGAGCAGTTGGAGACTGAGTTTGACGCTTCAGAGGGCTTGAAGGGCATCGTTCGTGTGGCCGCGCCCCTTACCTATGGCGACACGGCGGTGGCTAAAGCAGCAAGCCGCTTCGTAGAGCAACACCCGAACGTCACGGTCGAATTGGACTTGTCGGATCATTATGCCGATCTGGCCAAGGGCGGTTTCGATATCGCAATACGGATCGGCGCGCTCAGTGACTCCAGTTTGGTCGTTCGCAAGCTTGGTGAAACGCATATGAAAGTCGTCGCGACCCCTTCCTACCTTGAAGAACATGGCGCACCTTCACATCCTGCGGAACTCTCGGACCACATTTGCATTCGAGATGCGAACAACCCGGATCCAAACCGCTGGCCCTTCCAGATCGAAGGGCAAACCGTGCAGGTGCCTGTCTCTGGCCCATTTCTCGCAAACAGTCCTCCCGCCTGCCTCGTTCCGACGCGCGCAGGGAGCGGCATCTTCATATGCCCAGATGTGTTTTTGGGGGACAACCTTGAAACCGGACGTCTTGTGCAACTCTTTCCGGAGTTCCATTCCCGCACTTTGCCGATCCAAAGCGTGCAGTTGCCTTCGGCCTTTCGAAAGCCGCGTGTTAAGTCCTTTGTCGAGTTTATGCGTGAAGAGATTCGAGCGTAGGAAGTCCAAAGCAGTCACTCGCGCTATGCGCAGCATTTGGTAGGTATGGGCTCAGTGTTTCCGTTCTCTGCGGCTTGCATGATTGACTGGTCGCAGCCCGAAGCGGACAATCAAATCCGAGCCTTTTAGTAAAAAAGATGCGTTAACAAGCTTTCGAATTAACCAACTCAACTTGGTTCCGGCACTGCTATTCTGGCAACCCTGCCCTGCGAAGCGCTTCAAAGTAACGTTCAGCGCCTTCAGAGCCACCATAGTCCACGTTGCTACGCCACTTCGAAATCGTCTCACCAGGTTCCATTTGCAGCATTTGCGTCAAAGCAGCAGACGCCTCTTCAGGTTCCCCAAGCATTGCGTGAGCAGCAGCCCTCGTGCTGTGGAGCGGGGCATAGTTCTTTGAAAAGCGCAAACCTGCCTCTGCGTAGGCGATAGCATCGCGGTCTCGACCAAGCATTACGCAAGAGGTGGCAGCACCTCCGGAAGCCCCCACGAAAACGGCACCATATCGGCCCAACCGAAGCGCCGTCTGAAAACAGCTTAGTGCCATTTTAGGAAACCCAGCCCAGTTGTACCCCCACCCCATAAACAAATGCAGACGGGCATCCAATGGCGCCCTTTGCCGGATTTGCTCAAGCGCCACGGAGAGCCGATCCGCATCTCTGTCTACATTGTAGTCAGCCACAGCGACACTCAGATCAAGAGTTGGGCTTTGCCCCGCCATGTGTCGTCCGGCCTCGATCCAGTCTGGCAGTTTCTCATAGTAGGATGACAGTTCGCGACGAAGATCATAGGTGCTCGCGCCATTCATTGTCCAAATAGCTTCCGCATAGGCCGCCGCGAGGGTTGGTTTGGTTTCTATGGCCCTGGCGTGGTACGATAGCGCCTCTTCGTAGCTGCCGATGCCGGCATCCGACCAAGCGATCATGCCCATCAAAACGCATTGCTCGGCTGTCAGTTCGTCTTCTGGCAACGCGGAGAGCTTTGCGGTCTCAGACTGGATCAAGATTCCGCTAACCGCATCCAATAGCTTTTCCACGACCTCGTCCTGCCAATCAAAGATGGCATCGACCGAACCGTCGAACTTCTGGGTCCAGATTTCAGAACTAGAAGAGTCACTTAAGCGGGCTTCCAGACGCAATCGGTCGCCGTGTCCACGCAACACACCGCGAAGTGCATATCCCTCTGATGGTTCTGTGGAAGATATCGCTGCGTTTAACCAGTTGATCGTTCGAAAATAAGAACCGAAATCTGAAGTGAGAGCCGCGGCCATTTCCTTTAACTCAGTGCTTTGGTCGCTGCACGTGACAGGATGGATGGATAACTTTGGCAAGCTCGTCTCTGTGAAAGAAGGCGAGCTTTGCGATGCACCCAGGTGTGGTCCATCGTGAATCCACACATCCAGGCTGCGCTGGATGTTCTTAAGCCTCTTCTTCCCTACAGCTTTGAATGCGTCTGCCAGAGTGTGTTCAAGGTTCAAGTGTACGGGTTCAGAAATTGCGATGCCACCGGTTGGCGCAATGCTCTCAAGCCGAGCGGCAATATTCACGCCGTCGCCCAGAATGTCGTCACCTTTTTCTGTGACATCGCCCACATGAACGCCGATCCGCAGGTTCATTAACGAGTGTTCAGCCAACTGCTCTTGTAGCCGGATTGCTGCGGTTACAGCTCGCGCCGCGCTGTCAAATTGCACCAACCAACCATCGCCCATGCTTTTCACGACACGACCTGACTGGCCTGCTATCGTTGGGGCGAAGATGTCGCTTTCCAGGTGATCAAGCATTAGAATTGTGGCTTGCTCATCTTGGTGCATAAGCGCCGAATACCCAACGACATCCGCGGCTAGAATTGCCGCCAACCTTCGTTGCAACTGTTGCCCCTTGTTCGACATGCGTTCGACGATAGATGATGCGGCCCTCTACTCCAACTGCCTGAATACGAGGTTCGCTCAGGGCTTTTTACTGAAGCTCCTTGCCCTTGGCATAAACCTCCTATTTGCCCCAAGTTAAGCATTTCGGCACGGCTTGTGCTTGATTCAGGTGATGCTAGGATTTTTGGTAGAGAATACTGAGCAGTATTGGAGGCTGGTGGGGATGGCTGATCCGTTTCAAGATGTAGATGCTGCGGGAGCGGAGTTCATTTCCGCATTTGCCGACTCGATGGACGCGCGTCAGGCCGACCCCACAATGGAAAAGATCGTTTCAGACTATCTGGCCAAACTTTTGTTTGCGAAAGATAGCCTAACGATTGAAGTCGGATGCGGTGCAGGAGCTGTCACGCGCCGCATTGCGGAGAAGGCCAAACCCGCGCGTGTTATTGGTTTCGAGCCGTCTGTAGGCTTTGTGACCGAAGCAAGGGCGCGGGTTGGGGGCCACGACAATGTGGAGTTTGAGGTCGCAGGAGGAGCGTCGCTTCCCCTGGATGATGGCTCAGTTGATAACGTGATAATGCACACAGTGCTTACCCATGTGGAAGATCCGGCACCTCTTTTAGCCGAAGCAGGGCGCGTCCTTCGGTCGGGGGGGTGTCTCGTAGTGTGTGACGCTGACTTTTCGAAAGCGTCACTGGGAAACATGCCGAACGATCCCCTGGGCGCCTGCGCCAAGATATTTGTGAACGAGTTCGTGACCGACCCATTTGTTGTCGCCAAGCTGCGCGGCCTGGCCTCCAATGCGGGGTTCACAGTTGAAGACTTCAGTCTTCAAAGCAGAAGCATTCTGGACAACGACCAAATGCTCCCTTGGGTCGAAGAGACTGGAAAGGTGCTAATGAAACGCGGTGAAATTGGAGAGGATCTGCACAATGGATTGGTCGCCGAGTATCGCCGTCGAGCAAGAGAGCGCACACTTTTTGGCTATCAGGTATTTGCAACACTGATTTCGAGGCGGCCCTAACTCTTGGCATTCGAGTTGCGACGGTAGACAACAGTCAGCCACCAACCCTGCTCCATAAGATGGTTTAGCGAGCGCAGCCGAGGTCAAGGGGCGCGTTGTAGAACGATCAATCCTTTTTGCGCACCACGACGATAAATTGGGTCATCGAAAAGAAGAAGCGCCCAACTTTTGCAAGGCTGAACTGTTCGTCAAACCACGATAGTGCAAAAGCGGGGTCAATATGATCATTTGCAACAGCGTATTGCTTCATGAGGTGCATCATCATGATTGCGAGGCCATCAGGCTTTAACTGGTGATCTGTCATTGTGAACGACAATACATCTTCCACATGGTCGCCACGCGCTTTGATCAGTGCGGGCAGTCTTTCCGGGAGGGAACCACTCACAAAGTGCTGGTTCCAGGAAGTCAGCATCTTTTGCATTCTGTCGGGCTCATCGCTGAACCAGATCAAGCTGCCAAAGTGTAGATCGCTGATGACGAGGCGCCCGCCGGGTTTGACGCACCGCAGCGTGTCAGCCAACGCACCGTCTACGTCTTCGATGTACTCAAAGACCTGTACCGAGACGGCCTTGTCAGCACTCTCATCCTCAATGGGCAAGCTATTTGCGGCACCAGCACGAAACTCCACGTTTGCGTAGTCGCTGCACCGTTCTCTAGCAGCTGCCGTCATGTCAGCGCTTGGGTCGATCCCGATGACATAGCCATCCGAGCCAACTGCCCGGGCCAACTCAACTGTTAACATCCCGTTGCCACAACCGATGTCCAAAATAGTTTCACCAGGAGCCGGGCACAGCGCATCAAATGAAGCCTGTCTTCGCCGCGTCAGTTCTGCGCCTTGATAGGCGATTTCAAGTAATTTCGTTGTTTCAGCGTCAAATTTAAGCAACTCGCTCCCCTTACAAAGACCACAAGTCTCCAAAACTTATCAGAAATTGGGTTATCTAAGAAAAGCAGGATGGATCGTTGAGTTTTGAGCATGGATCCACCAACAATAAATGAATGCGCCGACTGGTATCGACGTATTGGTTAACCTCGGGAGATAAGGCCGCTTCTGCCGCGATATCGGGCCAGCTTTTTGTCGTCGTTCGAAAGTTCGAGCAACATCAATTCAAGGGATGTCGAGGCCGTTCTCTCGTCCGAAATCGGTATAGAAAGTGTCGCTGCGGTATCGATCCAAAGTGGCTTCGTCTGCTTGTCTTGGGTCGTTGCCAGGGCTCTGGACACCGGTTCCTTCTATGAAACGGTTCACGAGATTAAAGACACCACAGACCTGGATAGCATCGAACAGCGCGCTCTCTGACCAGCCTGCCGCGTAGACCGCATTTGCGTCGGCTTCTGTCATTCGCGATGGCGAGACGGTGAGCTTTTCAATGTATGCCAGTAACGGTTGGAGATGGTCTTCGATTGGTGCCGTATCGCGGTCTTCCATCAGTGCCTCGATTGTCTCGACCTCAATGCCGTAGGCTTTGGCGAAAACGATGTGTGCGCCATGGCAATACGCACAAGCATTCAAGCCCGAGACATAGGCTGCAATCAATTCACGTTGGGCAACCGATAGGTCGCTCTCTCCTCTCATCACCAAGCTTTCGTACGCACAAAGCGGAGAAAGCTTGTCCGGAAAGGCTTGATAAACACTTCCCAGTGTCGCGTTCTCGGGCAGAGATGGAAACAGGCGTTTCATTCAATTCTCTTTCAATCTTGCTTTGGATCACTTCGTCTCAAAATGAGGAAGCAACGATGTGTACGCAACCTTAACGCAAATCCGGGTTCCGCACAGAATTTCCGTTGGAACACTACGAACGGCAGGTTTGCCTAACGAGACCCCAGCAAGTTCGTCGTTTGGTTAAAGGCAATTTCATTTGAGCCGTTCTCGTAAGTCTTCAAAGGATGGATTGAGCTCAAAACCGGGGCTTCACATCCAAGCGTGGTGACTTCCGCCTTGCGGACAAAACTGACCTTGGAGTCTACACCTTCGCTGACGCAGGATCCACCGCACTGGCGGCAACAGTTTTCCCCTCCAACAGGGAAAATCGCCAAAGCGGCCGTTCCACAGAGGGCTTGGGAGCTCCTTGATCGCTCTTTGACCAGATGGCGCTCCGGCATGGAAACTAAGGGACTTGGCCCAGCCCATAATCAGAGCTGGCAAATAGGCGTCAGGATCATAAAATTGGGCTTCTTCGCGCAAGGAAAGCGAACACAGGCAACATTGTTACGATCCAGACCACGCTATAAATTGCGGATGGGATGGCATATTCGCTTAACCCATTGGTGTTAGGCAACAGCAAGGTGGCAATTGCGATCCCCAAAGCTCCGTTTTGAACGCCGGTCTCAATTGAAATCGTCTTCGCCTCGATGTCTGTGCATCCGAGCATCCCTGAACTCATGATGCCAATAAACGTGAGTGACGCACCTACAACCAAAAGTGCGGGTCCAAGCCTAAGGAAGTTATCCGCGACCACCACCCAGTTTGAAATGATCGCGCCTCCAATGACCAGCGCAAAAAGTAGCATAGAGACCTTGCTAAAGACTGGTTCGACAGCGGCTACAATACGCGGCGCCAATGACCGCGCGGTCACCCCGACTAGGATTGGAGAAGCTGTTAAAAAAAACATTGCTAAAGCCGTCGAAGAGATGTCGATGGCGGGCGCAGTTGCCCCCATGAACATCTGCATCGAAAACCCCAGGATAAGCGGTACGGTAACGACACAAGTCAGACTGAAGACTGCTGTAAGAGTAACGGACAAAGCAACATCCCAATTCGAAAGCTTGGTTACGATGTTACTGATCGCCCCGCCCGGACAGGCCGCTAAAATCATAATGCCAACGGCTGTCTCGGTGGAAATCCCAAAGATAAAGATCACCATCAAAGCGATGCAAGGCAGCAAAATGATCTGGTTGAGAGCCCCGACGCAAAAGGCACGTGGACGTCGTCCGATGCGTTGAAAGTCAGCCGCTGTGAGTCCGAGGCCAAGGCAGAACATGATGACAACAACTGCGAGCGGCAGCAGCACAGATATAAAAATTTCGCCCATCTACCATGACCTCTATGACTGCATGCTTCTTCACGCTTTCGGACGATACCGTTCAGAAAACCTGATGACGAGTTTTATCAGTTTGGCGCATTTATCCTCAAGCGCCCGAAGATCGAGGCTGTCTTTATTTATTATACCTATCACTGGGTGGGACGATCTGGTGTGAAAGAGCATTCCAGTGCTAATCTCACTGTATGGCAAGTGTAACTTACGCATTCGCCCGCGCGATGGCCAACGCCGCCGGGATGACGCTGAACGACGATGGCGCCCTGATTTCGAATGGCGCTGTCGTGCTGCGTTTACCAGAAGCTCAAGACGGCCAATTGGCGGATGATGCGTATTTCGATTTGATAGATTGGATTCGTGCGCAACAAGCGGATGAGGTTGCGTTGGTTGAGGCCTATGCGAACGCGATTGCGACCGATGATCTCGGCGTCCTTGGCCTGGCTGTAAAGACAGCTCCCACCTTGCGGGAATCTTTGCAACGGATTGAACGTTATTTTCGTCTCGTCACGGACACCGCAGTTTACAGACTTGACGAAACCGGCGATCCGGTCCTTTGGATATTTGAAGGGCAAACGCCACATCGCGCCGCCTTGGAATTGCGCAACGAATGCGCGCTTGCCGCCTTTGCACGGAATATGTATCGGTTTGTGGGTGCTGGATTGTCGCTCGAATATGTCGCGTTCAAACATGCGTGCCGACAAGAGCATGAACGTTACGCCCAGCATTTTGCTTGTCCCGTGCAATTTAGTACTGACCACAACGCCATTGCTATGCGCCCTGCTATGCTGGAAAGCGAAAATCGTCTTGGCGATCCGGGCTTGTCAGATTTCATGACGAAGCACCTGGATGAGGAGTTCAACTCTCGCGATGACGACACCTCACTGAGCCAAGCAATTGTCCACCGGCTTACGCCAGCCCTAAGTAACGGCGCACCGCAGGCGGCGCATGTCGCCCAAGAGATGGGAATGAGCGAGCGCACTCTTTACCGCAGGTTGGCCGAAGAAGGGCTGACCTATCGCGACGTTCTTGGTCAGGCACAAGTTGCACTCGCTCGTGACCTGCTCCGTGACGGTAAGGCTTCCATAGCCGAGATCGCCTTTATGACCGGGTTTTCGGAACAGAGCACGTTCAGCCGCGCCTTCAAGCGCTGGGTTGGCCAGGCTCCGGCACGATTCAGGCAGCAGGCGACCTCCGACTAGGCACACACCTCAAGACCACATGGCAGGTTCGGCCAAAACCTTGGCAGGGCGGGCCGATACCTCAATCGATGTGGCGCCTAACTTCTTCTTTGTCAGATCCACCTGGGGCGCTCCCGAGTAAAGCAAACCCATTTGCCCCTCTCAGACAAAGGAAATTTGCAATGAGCAATCATGACCACAAACATGGAGCAAGCTGCGCTTGCGACGTCACGCCCGAACGCGTTGATATGGCGCGCCGGCGACTCTTGCAACAAGCCGCCGGTGCGGCCGCGGCAGGTACAACAATAGTGGCTGGCGGGCAGGCCCTTGCCGCGACCGACGAAGCACGCGCCTACTATGCTGACCCGGAAAATCCAGGCCTTCCCCAAATCGACATGACCATCGAGCCGGGGCGTACTGCGCTTGTGGTGACCGACCCCCAGATTGATTTTTTGTCAGAAGACGGTGTGACGTGGGGTGTCGTTGGCGAAAGCGTGACCGAACAGGGCACGGTCGATAATATCGAACGGCTTTTCATTGCCGCCAAGGCTGCGGGGATGCCGGTCTTCATCTCGCCCCACTATTACTACCCGCATGACCACAAGTGGGAGTTCGAGGGCACTCTGGAAGCCACGATGCACAGCATCGGCATGTTTGACCGCCTGGGACCGCTCAATTTGGACAACTTCGAGGGCTCAGGTGCCGACTGGATGCCGCAATACAAGAAGTACATCGAGGATGGCGAAACCATCATTTGCTCGCCACACAAGGTTTATAGCCCTGCTCAGAATGACCTGAACCTGCAATTGCGTAAACGCAAGATCGACAAGGTGATCCTCGCGGGGATGTCGGCGAACCTGTGTACGCAGGCGCATCTCTACGAGCTGCTGGAGCTGGGCTACGAAGTCGCTGTCGTTCGCGATGCCACAGCCGGGGCCAAGGTGCCTGAAGGTGACGGGTATCTCGCCGCCATAATCAACTTCCGAATGGTCGCCAACGGCGTCTGGTGGACCGACGACGCGGTTGAGCGCATTGGCCAATCGGCCTGACCCAAATCGATCTTCAAATTTGATCCCGACATCCTGAAAGGACATATCATGACACGCATCTTTACATTTCCCGCACTTACAACAGCGTTGACTCTCGCCCTGGCGGCGGCGGCATTGGCTGACGATGAATACAACGTTTCGAACAGTCTTACCTTGACCGGGCAGCCCCTCGGCATGCATGGCGTCGATCCTGTATCGATGTTTGAAGCCGAAAAACCCGAAATGGGCAACGCCACTTTTACATCGGCCCATGATGGAGTGGACTACTATTTTGCGTCGCAGGCAGCGCAAGCCACATTCGAGGCGGATCCGACGGCACATCTGCCTCAATTCGGCGGGTTCTGCGCCTTTGGCGTCTATGTAGGCAAGAAGCTTGATGGCGATGTTCGGTATGCCGATATCGTGGACAACAAGCTCTATCTCTTTGTGAATGAGGACATCTTCAAGAAATACCTTGAGGACAAAGAGACCGTGATCCAAGGCGCCCATGCCAAGTGGGCAGACATCCACCACACGCCTGTCAGCAGCCTTTGATCGAGGAATTTGGTGGCTTTTGCCGGTCGGAGCCACCGCTGCCTCTCCCCTCCCCAAAAGGCCGGCATTTCTCCAAGACGCCCTGTCCGCAATGACAATTCGCGAGCGTCGAAAACTCTTCCCAAAGGAAACCAGACATGACTGATTTTGAGACCTATACAATCGCCTCAGCCCCTGATGCCGCGAAACCAATTCTGGAAGCATCGCTGAAAGGATATGGTTTTGTGCCCAACCTTTATGCGGCCATGGCCGAAGCGCCCGCAATTTTGGAAGGCTATACGACACTTTCCAACATCTTTGGAAAGACCAGCCTGTCAGAGACTGAGCGCCAGATCATCCTTATGACTAACAACCGGTTGAACGGGTGCAAGTACTGCATGGCCGCCCATACCACTCTTTCACAGATGGCCGGTGTCCCCGAAGACGTGATCGCAGCGTTACGCGATGGCAGCCCTATCGCCGACCCCAAATTGGAAGCACTGCGCAAATTCGTCGTCGTGATCAACGAAAGCCGAGGCTGGCCCAGCGACGCACAGGTCGAGGCGTTTCTGACGGCTGGCTATACCCGCCAGACCATGCTGGAAGTCATCCTTGGCACAGCGTTGAAAATCCTGTCGAACTATACGAACCATGTGGCGGAAACGGCTTTGGATGATGCGTTTGTCCCAAATGCATGGACCGCCTCATCCGCGGCGGCGGCTGAATAACGCGATATTGCCTAATTGTTGGTCTTGCGCTTAGGCCTGAGTTTGGTTCTGGCCAATAAGGGAATCCGATTTGAGACGTTCGACCGAAAATCAACAAAAGCGCGTACCTTCGCAGACACGGTTCGACCCTCTTGATGCACAAGATGGATGGGAACCTCGGGTGGCTCATATGACTTCATGACAGTCTTGAGCCGCCCATCTGCAATGTAGGGTGCCACCTGATACGACAAAAGCCGTCCGATCCCATGACCTTGCAACGCCAACTCAATCACGGCGTCATTAGTATTCATGCTGATGCGTGGGTTCACTCGTTTGGTTATGCTCTTTCTACCGCTTTGAAAATGCCATTGGGCGGATGCATTCAGGGCAGTAGAATTAATGATCGCCGACCTTGTGGCTCTCCACAGCCCGGGAGGAGTGGTTTCCGAGGCACTGTCCATTGGTAAGCAGGTGAGAGGTGCTGAGCTTTCTACAGCCGTTCTAGCTGGCTCGATGTGCGTGTCGTCATGTCCTTACATCCTTGCAGGCGGTGAGGAACGCCTCGTCTCTCGTCGAGGCATTGTGGGTAGGCCCGGAATACTGCGAAAATAGGCTTCTGTTGCTACCCGTACCAAAGACTTTGCAAAGTCCGCTTACTGCGCATCGCAGACCTTCGCGAGAATCCAAGGTTCCTTAGGGAGGCCCTTTGCGGGATTGAGCAATGCAAAGGGCCATAACCGCGACGACTAAGCCATAAACTGATTGAATTCGTCGCTAATGCAGACAAACGCGCAGCGCAAAACTATGGGCGAACTACGTAAACTTATGGGGTGCGCGAAGTGTTATGCGCAAACCTACACAATCTCAGAAATCTAAGTTTTCGACGCTCAACGCGTTTTGTTGGATGAATTCGCGGCGAGGCTCGACCACGTCACCCATCAGTTTGGTGAACAGGTCGTCTGCTTCGACCATGTCATCGACCCGCACCTGCAAAAGGGTACGGGCATCCGGGTCCAGCGTGGTTTCCCACAACTGATCGGGGTTCATCTCGCCCAGTCCTTTGTAGCGTTGCAGGGACAGACCCTTTTCGCCCTCTTCCAGAATGGCGCGCAGCAGGTCCAGCGGGCCGTGGATGGCTTGCATCCGATCACGGCGAACCAGAGTGGCCGGGGTGTTGTAAACCTCTTGCAGGCTTTGGGTGAAACTACCCGTCTTGCGCGCCTCGCCCGAGCGCAGCATGGGGCCGTCCAGCGTGCGCACTTCTTCGACGCCCCGCAGGATGCGGGCCAGACGGATGCCATGATCCTGTGTAATCCGGCCTTGCCAACCGCGTTCGTATTCCAGCGCGATCAGGTCCAGACGGGCGGCCACCTTGTCGGCCACACCTTGCAGGTCGGCATCCACCGCACCCGGAACAAATGCTCCGGCGACCGCGGCCTGTTCCAGGATGTGACGCGGGTAATGTGTTGGGAAGGCGTCCAGCACACGTTTCAACTGGCGCGCTTCGTCTACGACGCGGGTCAGGTCCTGCCCGATTATCTCCTCACCCGAGCCCAGTTTCAGCACCGCGCCCTCAACGCCTTGATTGATTAGGTAATCGTCCAGAGCCGCCTGATCCTTCAGGTAAACTTCTGATTTACCACGCGAAACCTTATAAAGCGGCGGTTGCGCGATATAGAGGTATCCACCTTCGATCAGCTCCGGCATCTGACGGTAGAAGAAGGTCAGCAGCAGGGTCCGAATATGCGCGCCATCCACATCCGCGTCGGTCATGATGACGATCTTGTGGTAGCGCAGCTTTTCGATGTTGAACTCATCGCGGCCAATGCCAGTGCCCAGCGCCATCACCAGATTGCCGATTTCCTGCGACGAGAGCATCCGGTCAAACCGCGCACGTTCGACGTTCAGAATTTTCCCACGCAGGGGCAGAACGGCCTGAGTCAACCGGTCCCGACCCGTCTGGGCGGAACCACCCGCCGAGTCACCCTCCACCAGGAAAACTTCAGTCTTGGACGGGTCTTTCTCGGAACAGTCCTTCAGCTTCCCGGCCAGATAGTTCACATCCATCGCCGTTTTGCGGCGGGTCAGTTCGCGCGCCTTGCGGGCGGCCTCACGGGCCAGAGCAGCCTCGATGATCTTGCCAACGATCCCTTTGGCTTCATTGGGGTTTTCTTCAAACCACTCGGCCAGTTTTTCGTTCATCAGACCTTCGACCGCCGGGCGCACTTCGGACGAAACCAGCTTGTCCTTGGTCTGGGAGGAGAATTTCGGATCGGGTACCTTGACCGACAAAACACAGGTCAAACCTTCGCGCGCGTCATCACCGGTGAAGCTGACCTTTTCCTTCTTCGCGATCCCGCTGGACTGCGCATAGTTGTTGATCGTCCGGGTCAGAGCGCCTCGGAAACCGGCCACATGCGTGCCGCCGTCGCGCTGCGGGATGTTGTTGGTAAAGGGCAGAACGGTCTCATGATAACTGTCATTCCACCACATCGCGATTTCGACCCCAATGTCGTCACGCTCGCCCTTGATATAAATCGGCTCGGGCATCGCGGGCGTCTTCGACCGGTCGAGGTATTTGACGAATTCCTTGACGCCACCCTCATAGAACAGCTCGGTCTCCAACCGTTCGGCGGGGCGCTCGTCGATCAGGATGATCCGCACGCCCGAGTTCAAAAAGGCCAGCTCACGCAGGCGCTTTTCTAGCGTTTCAAACGAATATTCGAGGTTCGAGAACGTACTGGTCGAGGCCAAAAACCGCACTTCGGTCCCAGTACGATCCCCACATTCGCCCACGACCTTCAGATGTTCCGCTGTTTCGCCACCTTCAAAGCGCGCCACGTGTTCCTTGCCGTTGCGCCAGATGCGCAGCTCCAGCCAATCGGACAACGCATTCACAACCGAGACACCCACACCGTGCAGGCCGCCTGACACCTTGTACGAGTTGCTGTCAAACTTCCCGCCCGCATGCAGTTGGGTCATGATGACTTCAGCGGCTGACACACCTTCTTCGGGGTGAATATCCACCGGAATCCCACGGCCGTTATCGCTGACCGAAACACTGGAATCGGCATGGATTTTGACCGTCACATGGTCGGCGTGCCCGGCCAGCGCCTCATCAATTCCGTTGTCCACAACCTCGTACACCATGTGGTGCAGGCCCGACCCATCGTCAGTGTCACCGATATACATACCG
The DNA here is from genome assembly GCF_013034585.1 of Ruegeria sp. HKCCA5426. Lineage (NCBI taxonomy): Bacteria > Pseudomonadati > Pseudomonadota > Alphaproteobacteria > Rhodobacterales > Roseobacteraceae > Ruegeria > Ruegeria sp. HKCCA5426. The sequence continues at coordinate 128,713 of NZ_WQGH01000010.1, read as the reverse complement.
GGGCGTTTGCGAACAGCCTCTAAGCCTTTAAGAACCTTAATGGAATCAGCGCCATATTCCTGTGGTGCCTGTGCGTCTTCGGACATTCGGTTAGTACCTATATTATTTTGGTAACTTATACGTTTTCTGGTGGGGAATGTCACGCGATCCCACCAGATTTTGTGTCGGTCAGTGTCTTTTTCAGCAGATCACAGCCGATCTAGATCGGCCGCAATATCCGACGCCAATTCTATCGCATTCACATCGTCACGCTCGGCCGACAACCGCAGACCCAAAAGATCCGATTGGTACCGTGCGGCCAACCGATCCGGGTCATGATGTGCGCCAATTTCTCCGGCCGCCTGCGCACGTCGGAAAAGGGTGGCGAAACACTCTTTCATCTCCTCCAGATGAGCGCCTGCCTTGTCCGCCAAACCGTGCCCTTTGGCCTGTAGTTCAGCGAATGTCTTGGCCAGCATACAAGCACGCGCTGGCATTTCCTTGGCGCTTATCACGATCTGCGGCTGCGTTTTTAACGCCTGTAATGGCCCAACCTCATCCGCCATGGTCGTCAATCGCGACACGCCATCCTGCGCGTACCGCTCCAACGCCAGAGCATACAGCGCATCCTTGGATCCGAAGGCCGCATAGAAACTGCCAGGTTTCAGATTCAGTTCGCGTTCAAGATCCTTGAGCGACGTTCCAGCCCACCCCTGACGCCAAAAGATATCCCTGGCCTGCGCGATCAGCGCATCTCGGTCGTATGAAGGTTTGCGAGGCATCGGGTTCACCAATTCTTGAGCATTTACTCAAATATATACTTGAGTGATCGCTCAATAAAGCCTAAATGCGACTCACAGCGCCAGAAACAGGAGTTTTGACATGGCAAACTTCCCCTCTCATGACCTTGAAACCGCCCCTGAAGGGTCCAAACCGCTGCTGGAAAAGTCTCAGGCCGCGTTTGGCCGACTGCCCGGCTTGCATAAAGTGATGGCTGAAAGCCCGCAGCATCTGGAAGGCTATCAGATTCTGCACCATTTGTTCCTGCAAACCGACTTTGACAATGACGAGAAGACCGTTGTCTGGCAGACAATCAACGTGGAAAACGAATGCCACTATTGTGTGCCTGCCCATACCGGCATCGCCAAGATGATGAAGGTCTCGGACGAAATCACCGAGGCCCTGCGCAATGAAACTCCGCTCCCGTCGGCCAAGCTTGAGGCCCTGCGGACCTTCACGTTGCAAATGATGGAAACCCGTGGCAACCCGTCCGATGCACAGCTTCAGGCGTTCTTTGACGCCGGTTATTCACACCGCGCCATTCTGGATGTGGTGCTGGGCCTGGCACAGAAAACCATGTCGAACTACGTCAACCACATGGCCCAAACACCCGTTGATGAGGTGATGCGCGGCTTCTTGTGGGAGCGTAAAGTCGGCGAGCCGGCCTAAGCCGTCACGACTGAGCCCTCATCGCTTTCGGTAACAACCAGCGTTTGGGCCCGGTCCCCCAACTCCGCAAACAGCTCAGGCCCGGTACCCGTCATCCAGGCCTGAGCCCCCAACGCGCAAATCTCATCATACAGCGCAGCCCGCCGCCCGGCATCCAGATGTGCCGCAACCTCATCCAGCAATACGATCGGCGGCGCACCCACTGTCTCAGCCAGCGCACGTGCGTTCGACAGGATCAACGACACCAACAGCGCCTTCTGCTCTCCGGTTGAACAATCCCTGGCGGGAACACCCTTGGCCGCAAAAACCCCATACACGTCAGACCGATGCGGCCCCACCAATGTCCGCCCTGCAGCCAAATCGCGGAACCGGCTTTCGGCCAGTGCCTCGCGCAGATCGTCTGCCGTTTCGGGCATCGCACCTTCGGTTTGCACTAGCTCCAGATCAGCCGATGGGAAGGCGGTTTCCGCCCGCTCCTGCGCCGCGCGCAAACAATCCAACGCCGACAGTCGCGCTGCATGGATACGGTATCCGGTCTCGGCCATCTGCCCTTCAAGCGCTGCATACCAATGGGCATCACGCACTTGCTCTTTCAGCAAGCGGTTCCTTTCGCGCATGGATTTCTCATAAGTCAGGGACGCCTCAGCGTGGGTCGGATCAAAACTCAAGGCGATGCGATCCAGAAACCGCCGCCGCCCCTCGGCCCCTTCGATCCATAACCGGTCCATTGATGGGATCAGCCAGACCACCCGCGCCAGCTTGCCCAAATCAATCTGACTGGCCGTTTTGTCATCAATCCGAACCTGCCGTGCCGCGCCACCCTCAGACCACGTCTCGATCTCATAGCTTTGCCCCTGCGCCTGCAACACACCAGACAGCTTCCAGCCCAGCGCCTCGGGCCGCCGCGTCATCTCAGCCGCACTCGCCCGCCGCATCCCACGACCGGGCGAAAACAACGACACCGCCTCCAGAATATTAGTCTTACCGGCCCCGTTTGGTCCATGCAGCGCAACCGGCCGCCCATCCAAAGCCAGCCGCGCCAACTTATGCGACCGAAAATGCGAGACCATCAGTTCGGTCAGGGCCAATCCCATGACCCCACCCTTCTTCTGTTCAAAAATACTTCCGCCGGAGGCATCGCGCGCCAGCGCGATCAGACGCGCATCGGCATGACGACGTAAACCGCGCTCTGATCATTGCCTTCGCGCATCAAAGTCGGATCACCGGCCGAGTTAAACAGAAACACAGCATTCTCGCGATCCACCTGAGAAGCAATCTCGAGCAGGTATTTCGCATTGAATCCAATCTCAAGCCGCTCGTCGCCATAAGCCACAGCCAGCTCTTCCTCGGCGGCACCGCTGTCAGGGGCATTGACCGACAGAACCAGCTTATCGGCATCCAGCTGCAACTTCACCGCGCGCGAGCGTTCGGACGATACGGTCGCCACACGATCCACGGCTTGCGCGAATTCGGCGGCATCCACTTCCAACTGGCGCGTATTGCCCTGCGGGATCACACGAGTGTAGTCGGGGAAGGTGCCGTCGATCACTTTCGAAGTCAGTGTGATATCAGGCGTCGCAAAGCGCACCTTGGTTTCACTGACAGACACAGCGATATCCATCTCATCATCGTCCAGCAGCTTGCGCAGCTCACCCACGGTTTTGCGCGGTACGATCACGCCCGGCATATCAGCCGCCCCATCAGGCAAATCCGCATCAATCCGCGCCAGACGGTGCCCGTCTGTGGCCACACAGCGCAGCACCTTACCGCCCTCTGATCCATCGGCCACATGCATATAAACGCCATTCAGGTAATAGCGCGTCTCTTCGGTCGAGATCGCAAATTTCGACTTGTCAAACAAACGCCGTAACAATGCCGCCGAGGCCGTAAAGTTCGACTGATATTCCGAGGACGCCATCACCGGGAAATCCTCTTTCGGCAGGGTCGCCAGCGAAAAGTTCGAGCGCCCGGCCTCAACCGTTAGACGACCCGAAGCACTGTCGGCAGTCAGCGTCACCAAAGCCCCATCCGGCAGCTTCCGCACGATTTCGTGCAAAGTCGTCGCCGCTACGGTGGTCGCACCGGCTTTTTCGACCTGTGCGGGCGCCTTATCGACCACTTCGATATCCAGATCGGTGGCGCGGAACATGGCCACATCGCCTTCGGCTTCGATCAGCACGTTGGCAAGTATTGGAATGGTGTTGCGACGTTCCACAACGGATTGGGCCTGCGAGACGGCCTTAAGAAGGGTGCCGCGTTCGATGCTGATCTTCATACCCTCAATTCCTTTGACTTGCGTGCCGATTTGGGCGGGACTGGCACGTTAGCGGTTCCACCCTGAGGCACAAGGATTTTTTATGGATTTCTGAGTCGGATTAACCAAAGCGTCAAGAGGGGCGTGACCAAGCGGGCACAGTTCCCACCCAACCGTGGGTTAAAGCCTACAAAAAAACGCCCCGGGCCAATGGGTCCGGGGCGGTTTAAAATAACTGAGGCTGGAAATCAGGCCTCCAGTGACCGGCGCAGCATCTCGACGTCTTCGGCGATCTGGCCGTCGGTCGTTTTCAGCTCTTCAATACGTTTGACACCGTGCATGACCGTTGTGTGATCACGCCCGCCGAAACGACGCCCGATCTCGGGCAAGGACCGGCTGGTGAGTTGCTTGCACAGATACATCGCCACCTGGCGCGGACGTGCATAAGACCGCAGGCGCTTGGGGCCGATGATGTCGGACAGGCGGATGTTGTAGTATTCTGAAACCTTGCGCTGAATCTCTTCGACGGTGATCTTGCGCTCGGATGCGCGCAGCACGTCGGCCAGACAGTCCTGCGTCAGTTCCATGTCGATCTCGCGCCCCACCAGCGAGGCAAAGGCGAACAGACGGGTCAGCGCGCCTTCCAGCACACGAACATTGGTCGAGATGCGATGGGCCAGAAACTCCAGCACGCCGTCTGCAATTGTCAGGTCAGGATAGGTGCTGCTGTACTGTTGCACCTTGTTCTGAAGAATACCCAGACGCAGTTCATAGTCAGTCGGGTGCAAATCCACGACAAGACCACATTGCAGGCGCGATTTCACACGGTCTTCCAGATCCTTGATCTCACCCGGTGCGCGGTCCGCCGAGATGATGATCTGTTTGTTCTGATCCACCAGCGCATTGAATGTGTGAAAGAATTCTTCCTGCGTGGAGTCCTTACCTGCGATGAATTGCACGTCGTCTACCATCAGCACATCGACCGAACGGAACAGGTGTTTGAAATCCATCATGCGGCGTTCGCGCAGAGCCTGCACAAACCGATACATGAACTGTTCCGCTGACAGGTAAAGCACGTTCAGATCGGGCCGTTTGGTTTTCAGTTCCCATGCAATAGCGTGCATCAGGTGCGTTTTACCCAGACCAACTCCACCGTACAGAACCAGCGGATTGAAGGTCACGGGGCCACCTTCGGACACACGGCGCGCAGCGGCATGGGCCAGTTCGTTGGGCTTACCAACCACAAAAGTGTCAAATGTGAAACGGGCATCCAGAGGCGCGGCCTGCAAGGATTCCAACGCATCATTTGCAACTTCGGTCAAATGGGGCACAGCGGCCTCTGGCGCTGGTGCTTGCGCCGACTCTGCCTCGACAGACGGGCGCGTCGGTGAATTTGCCGCGACCCGGAACGCAAGGCGTTGAACGGGCTCACCTGACGTATTCAACTCATACAAGATGAGATCTGCAAAATTTTGGCTGACGTAATTGCCCATAAAATTCGTAGGCACAGAAAACACAGCTACCCCATCCTGAACCTCTTGGAACTCCAGAGGTTCGATCCAGGTGGTGTAGTTATTTTTTCCAATAGCCTTGAGCAGTTTGTTACGCAGTAGTCCCCATTTTTCTTGTGTCATTAAGCGCCTCACGCATCCCATTCTTTATTGGCCTGTCGGCCTTATTACTAAGTCCCGGTCGCCCGGTACGCGCACTCACACGCAAAGGGTACCCATCCGCCAAACAGAAATAGCCTGACGCCTTGTTTTTGAATGTCGACACTACCTGGCACAAAGGCATCCCAAATAACGGAGCCGCCCCGGAAACCGGGTTGCGTGTCGCAATCTTCTTTTTTTAGACAGGGCTAGGAGTCCTGAATGCATCAGGTCCCAAAGCAGATCAGCAAACCAGCAGTCCCGGTTGCCAACATTCGTCCCCGATCGCCCTGATGCCCGTCAGTTTGATCCCTGGAACAGCCTGTCCCCCCAAGCGAGTGAATCGCTGAATCAGTGGTAACAAGATGGCGAGGTCCCCGGCAACGAAACTCTGATATTGACTCGCCTCTGAGCGCGAAAGAATCTCTTGGCTTGGTGAAGCGCGGTATTCTGGCAACAGCAAAAAGGGCGCCGCGATGCGCGATGCCCTTCAAAATAGTTCAGCCTTTCTTACGTGACCTGGGGTCAGCGAAAGACTCAGCCCAGCGCCTTCACGCGCGAGGACAGGCGCGACATTTTACGCGCTGCGGTGTTCTTGTGGAAAACGCCTTTGGTGACGCCGCGCATCAGCTCGGGCTGGGCCGCGCGCAGAGCGGCGGTTGCTGCGTCCTTGTCGCCGGATGCGATCGCTTCTTCGACCTTGCGCAGGTAGGTGCGGATGCGCGAACGACGTGCTTTGTTGATTGCGAAACGCTTCTCGTTCTGACGAGCGCGTTTTTTTGCCTGGGGCGAGTTAGCCATGTGTCTCTGACCTTTGTACGGTACGGTTCTATGAATTGCGCGCCACGGGTAATCCGCACCGGATCAGAAATCACGAGTGTGAGTCGGGCCAAAGCGGGCCGCACGCGCATGTATAGCGGCGCTTACTATCCAAGTTGGAAGGGTTTGCCAAGCAGATTCTTATTGCTGCAAGGCAGGTATGAAAAAGGCGGGCATGTACCCGCCTGATCCGATCTGAAAGGTCGCTTACTTATCGCGGAACTGGGCCGCGCGCTTTTCAAGAAAGGCAGCCATGCCTTCTTTTTGATCCTCGCTTGCAAACATCGAATGAAACACCCGACGTTCAAACAACATCCCCTCGCTCAGCGGCAATTCATAGCTGCGATTCACAGCCTCTTTCGCGGCTATTGCGCTCAACTGGGATTTTTCGGCTATCTTCTGGGCTGCGGCCGTCGCCTCATCCAACAGTTTCTTTGCAGGGACAACCCGGCTGACCAAGCCCGCCCGCTCTGCTTCTTCGGCATCCATGAAACGCCCGGTCAGATTCATGTCCATTGATTTGGACTTGCCGACAAACCGGGTCAGACGCTGCGTGCCACCCAGACCCGCGATGACTCCGAGATTGATTTCCGGCTGACCGAACTTGGCCGAATCTGCGGCGATTATGAAATCGCACATCATCGCCAATTCGCATCCACCGCCCAGCGCGTAACCTGCGACTGCGGCGATGATCGGTTTGCGTATGGCCGTTATCCGGTCATTCACATCACCGAACAGGTTTCTGGTGTAGACATCGACAAAACCCATCTCGGACATCTCTTTGATGTCCGCGCCGGCGGCAAAAGCCTTTTCCGAGCCGGTGATGATGATGCAGCGCACCTTGTCGTTTTGATCCGCCTCTTCCAGCGCTGTGCACAATTCCTGCGTCAACTGCGAGTTCAGTGCATTCAGAGCATCTGGTCTATCAAGCTTGATAAGGGCGACGTGGTCTTCGATTTCGACGATGATCGTCTCAAAAGCCATGAGGTGTAAGCTTCCGGTTGTTCCGTTCAGTAACGATTCATTATCACGCGAAAACCTTGGATCAAGTTATCTTTGGCATTGCGTACAATAGAAGGATGAGCGACCGGACTGAGTGATTCTTTTTATGGCAGCATCGCATCCTTCGGTGCGGCAGGGGGCACCCTCGCGGCCATAGACATCAAAGCTGTGCTGAAAATATCCAAGTTCTCCATCGGCTTGGCGGAAATCACGCAGCGATGAACCACCCGCATCAATCGCCTCGCGAAGCACCTGACGAATGATGGGAACCATGGCACCGACACGCTGTGCAGAAATTTGACCGGCTTTTCGACGTGGGGACACTCTGGCGCGATAAAGCGCCTCACAAACGTAGATATTTCCCAATCCGGCAACGATTCCCTGATCCAGCAGCGCGGATTTGACCGGAGTGTTCCGGCCCTTGAATGCCTCAATCAGGTGCTGTTCATGAAAGTCATTACCCAACGGTTCGGGTCCAAGAACAGACAGCAACTTATGTTCTTCAGCGGTTGCCGTGGGCAGCAAGTCCATCGCACCGAATCTGCGCGGGTCGTTGAAGGTAATCCGCGCGCCATTTGCCATGTGAAATACCACGTGGTCGTGCTTTTCCGGCATCGGATGATCATGCACGAACTGCCCCAGCGGATCGCCCGACACCGTCATCCGGCCGGACATGCCCAGATGAATCAGCAAGGTCTCACCGCTGCTAAGATCCGCCAGGATGTATTTCGAACGTCTTCGCAGCCCATCCACCCGCTGCCCGGTCAACCGTTCGGCCATCCGTTCGGGAAAAGGCCAACGCAGATCGCGGCGGTTCACATCGGCGCGTTCGATAACGACACCCTCCATCGCCGGGGCCAAACCGCGTTTTACTGTCTCGACCTCGGGCAATTCGGGCATTACTTGGCTCCTATTCCAAAGGGCCGCATTGTGCCCGATACCAATGGCCCTATAACAGAGGCGAAATTCGACAAACGGCAAGGCAAATGTCCGACACCAACGACAAGACCACACATTTCGGATTCGAAACCGTGCGCGAGGCTGAAAAGGCCGGGCGCGTGCAGGGAGTGTTTAACTCGGTCGCCTCGAAATATGACGTGATGAACGATGTCATGTCGATGGGAATCCACCGGGTCTGGAAAGACGCGATGATGGATTGGCTGGCCCCGCGCCCCGGTCAGCGCCTTCTGGACGTGGCAGGCGGGACCGGAGACATTTCCTTCCGCTTCCTCAAACGTGCGGGCCACGGCCACGCCACCGTTCTGGACCTGACCGAGCCGATGCTGGTCGAAGGCCGACAGCGCGCCGAAGCCGATCAGATGGCCGACAGCCTGAATTGGGTGGTTGGCGACGCCATGTCCCTGCCGTTCGAAGACAACACGTTCGACGTCTACACGATTTCGTTCGGCATCCGTAACGTGACCCGCCCGCAAGAGGCGCTGAACGAAGCCTACCGCGTGCTGAAACCCGGTGGCCGCCTGATGGTTCTGGAATTCAGCCAGCTGCCCAATGACGGGCTGCAAAAACTGTATGATCTCTACAGTTTCAACGTCATCCCGCGCATGGGCAAGCTGATCGCCAACGATTACGACAGCTATCAGTACCTGGTGGAATCCATCCGCAACTTCCCCGATCAGGAAACCTTTCTGGGCATGGTCCGCGCCGCAGGGTTCGAGAACGCGAAATACCGCAACCTGAGCATGGGTATCGCCGCGCTACACTCCGGCTGGAAAATCTGATGCGCGGTCCCCACAACATTATCCGCCTGATCCGCACAGGCGCTACATTCGAACGCACCGGCGCGATGAACGTGGTGCTAGACGCATTCGAGGCGCCAAAAGCTTTGCGCCTCCTTGCCCATACATTGGGCAAACCATTCCAGTGGCTCGGGTATAAGGGCGATCCGTCGATGCCCCCGGCCACCCGCGCGCTCACGGCGCTGGGTCCGGCATACATCAAATTTGGCCAGGTTCTCTCGACCCGCCCCGATGTCGTCGGCAACGAATTGGCCGAACAACTGCGCGTCCTGCAGGACAAACTGCCCCCCTTTCCCAAGGCCGAGGCCATGGCCGAAGTCGAAAAGGAATTGGGACAACCCGTTTCGAATATATTCGACGAATTCAGCGAACCCATCGCTGCGGCATCCATCGCCCAGGTCCACAAGGCAAAGCTGACCAGCACAGGCGAAGATGTCGCCGTCAAAGTCCTACGCCCCGGGATCGAGCGTGCCTTCCGCAAGGACGTCGACGCCTTCTATTTCGCGGCACGCATCGTGCAACTGTTTGCCCCCGGCGCGCGTCGCCTGAGACCGATGGAAGTGATCGAACACTTCGACGGCGTCGTGCGAGGTGAACTTGATCTACGTCTCGAAAGCGCCGCCGCTTCGGAATACGCCGCCAACACCAAGGACGATGCCGGGTTTTGGCTGCCGCCTGTGGTCTGGTCCCTGTCCGCGCGGCGGGTGATGACCCTCAGCTGGGCAGACGGCATCCCCTTGGGCGACAATGACGCGCTGGATGCGGCCAATCATAACCGCCGCGATCTGGGCGAGCGTGTATTGCGTCTGTTCCTGCTGCACGCTCTGCGCGACGGTTTTTTTCACGCCGACATGCATCAGGGCAACCTCAAGGTCGCGGCCAATGGGGATATCATCGCCTATGACTACGGCATCATGGGCCATATCGACGAATACACTCGTCGGGTCTATGCCGAGATCCTCTTCGGCTTCATCCGTCGCGACTACAAACGCGTGGCCGAGGTCCATTTCGAAGCGGGCTACGTCCCTGCCGACAGGGATGTCGACGAATTCGCACGCGCCCTGCGCGCGGTAGGAGAGCCCATCTTTGGCATGGACGCCACCCATATTTCGATGGGCCGCCTGCTGAATTACCTGTTCGAAGTCACCGAACGGTTCGGCATGGAAACCCGCACCGAATTGATCCTGTTGCAGCGCACAATGGTGGTGGTCGAAGGTGTCGCGCGCTCGCTGGACCCACAAGTCAACATCTGGGAAGTCGCCCGCCCCGTGGTCGAGGACTACATCAAGCAATCCATCGGCCCGCGCGCGGCCCTGCGCGATTTCGGAAAAACGGCCATGGTTCTGGCCCGCTTTGGCCCTCGCCTGCCCGCCCTGGTGGAAAACGCGCTGATCGCACAAACCCAGAAGGACGAACCACGAAACACCCGCTTTTGGTCAATGGCGCTCCCGGCGACCATCGGTGCAGCCGCAGGCGCAGTTCTCGTTTTGATCGTTGCGGCGCTCAGCTAAAACCGATCCGCCCCTTCATCTGGCCCAAAATATCCTCGGGGGGAATCGCGCCCAAAGGCGCGATGGGGGGCAGACAGCCCCCCAACAACGTCTCAAATCAGAGCAGTTCAAAGGCAATGGCGATTCCCTGACCACCGCCGATGCACATCGTCACCAGACCTTTGGACCCACCGATCCGCTCCAGTTCGTACAGCGCTTTCAGCGTGATGATCGCACCGGTCGCCCCGACAGGGTGACCCAATGCAATCGCGCCGCCGTTCGGGTTAACCTTGGCAGTATCCAACCCCAGTTCGTTGTTGACGGCAATTGCCTGGGACGCAAAGGCTTCGTTGCTTTCGATCACGTCGAAATCCTCGACCGTCAAGCCAGTGCGCGCCAGCAGGTTCTGCACCGCAGGCACCGGACCGATACCCATCACTTCGGGCCGCACACCCGCGTGGCCATAGCCCAGAATACGCGCTTTCGGCTTCAGACCGGCTTTCTCAGCCGCCTCCGCCGTCGCCAGAACCATCGCGGCTGCACCGTCATTGATACCCGAGGCATTGCCTGCCGTCACACGGCCGTCCTTCTTGAACGCCGGACGCAACCCGGCCAGCGCCTCGATCGAGGTCGCCTTGGGATGCTCATCGACCATGAAGTCCACCATATCGCGCTTGACCTTGACCTGAACCGGTGTGATCTGGCTTTGGAAATACCCAGCCTCAATCGCAGCAGCGGCGCGGGTCTGGCTGGTCAGGGCAAACGCATCCATCTGTTCGCGTGTAACCTGATGCTCGTCCGCGACGTTCTCGGCTGTCACACCCATATGGCCAGTACCAAACGGGCAGTTCAGCGCACCCAGCATCATGTCCAGCGATGTAACGTCGCCCATTTTCGCGCCCCAACGTGCCTGCGGAACGATGTAGGGGCTGCGCGACATGCTCTCGGCACCACCAGCAACCGCGAATTCGGCATCGCCCAGCATCAGCGACTGCACCGCCGACACAATCGCCTGAGCACCCGAACCACACAGACGGTTCACGTTCATCGCCGGAGTTTCAACCGGGATACCTGCCTGTTTCGCCGCCGCACGAGACAGATACATATCGCGCGGTTCAGTGTTGATCACATGGCCGAAAACCACGTTACCGATTTGGCCGCCCTCAACGCCCGACTTCTCCATCGCGGCTTCGGTCACAACAGTTGCCAGATCAATTGGCGCGGTCGAGGACAATGCTCCGCCGAACGTCCCAACAGCGGTACGGGCCCCATCCAGAATGACGATATCTTTCATGTGTCTTCTCCTCTAGGAATTGGCGCCACTATGCATCTGCAGCACAAGGCTGTCCCATAGGACGTACCGTCACAAGCAGAATTGACAAGCCATCCTGAAAAGCGCATCAGATTCCGCCATGACGGAAAAATCAGACGATATCCTGACACGACTGCCCACACGCCTGAAAGAAGCGCGCCGCGCCAAGGGCCTGTCCCTCGAAGCGGTCGCCAATCTCAGCGGTGTGTCCCGGTCCATGGTCAGTCAGATCGAACGGGGCGAGAGCAGCCCAACAATATCGACCCTGTGGAATTTGACCCGGGCCCTTCAGGTAGATTTTGCAGGTTTATTGGAGGAATCCGACAACGCCGATCAAATCGAAGTTCTGCGCAGCGCAGAGGTGCCCAGCATCGACAATATGGGCCAGAACTGCCGTATTCGCATCCTCTCTCCGCCCGAAGAAGCAGGCGGCCACGAGGTCTATGATATCTACTTTGAGCAAGATGGCGGGCTGACCAGCCAGCCCCACGCGCGGGGCGCGCGCGAACAACTGACAGTGCTGGAAGGCGCGGTTCGCATCACATCCGGGTCCGCCACCCGCGATCTGAAACAGGGTGACACGGCGCGATATGCCGCGGACGTTGCCCATTCGATCACCGCCGAAAGTACCGCCAGAGTTTTTCTGATCGTCAAAAACGCCTGAACTGGCAAAAATCCGCCTTCACGGAAATTTTTCCGTCATTATGCCAATCCCCCATTTGGGAATTTCATCCGCTATGTTAGATGCGCGACTCAAAGCAAGGAGATCGCCATGGCTGACACGTTCCTGTCCCATATCACGGACACCCTCGCGCAGATCGAAGCGGAAGGTCTGTATAAACGCGAGCGCATGATCACTTCGCCTCAGGGCGGAGAGATCACGGTAGGTGGCAAGCAGGTCATCAACCTGTGTGCCAACAATTATCTGGGGCTGGCCGATCACCCGGCATTGATCGACGCGGCCAAAGGCACGATGGAGCCCAAAGGGTTCGGCATGGCCTCGGTCCGGTTTATCTGTGGCACGCAGGACATTCACCGCGAATTGGAGCAGAAGCTGGCACATTTCCTGAACAAGGATGATGCGATCCTGTTTGCCGCTTGTTTCGACGCAAATGGCGGGTTGTTTGAACCCCTTCTGGGCCCGGAGGACGCGATTATCTCGGACAGTCTGAACCATGCCTCAATCATCGACGGGGTGCGCCTGTGTAAGGCGAAACGCTATCGGTACATGAACAACGACATGAACGATCTTGAGGCCTGGCTGAAACAGGCGCGCGCGGATGGGGCGCGGCATATCATGATTGCCACGGACGGTGTGTTCTCGATGGATGGTTATCTGGCCAACCTGCCGAAAATCCGCGAGCTGGCCAACAAGTACGACGCCATCGTCATGGTCGACGATTGCCACGCGACTGGGTTCATGGGGGCAAACGGGGCGGGTACGCCGGATCATTTCGGCGTCGACGTGGATATTCTGACAGGAACCTTGGGCAAGGCACTTGGGGGGGCAATCGGCGGTTATATCGCCGGGCCGCAGCCGGTGATCGACCTCCTGCGGCAGCGGGCGCGGCCCTATCTGTTCTCAAATTCGCTGCCTCCATCCATTGTGGCCGCTGGGCTAGAGGCAATTCGCCTTGTCAACGACGGTGCAGACCTGCGCGCCCGGCTGTTCGAAAACGCGAACTATTGGCGGGCCGGTCTGGAAAAACTGGGGTTTGACCTGCTGCCCGGTGAACACCCGATCATCCCGGTAATGCTGGGCGAAGCGACGCTGGCACAAGATATGGCCGCGCGACTATTTGATGAGGGCGTCTATGTCTCGGGCTTTTTCTTCCCGGTCGTCCCACGCGGACAGGCCCGGATCAGAACCCAGATGAACGCCGCGCTGACCCGTGACGAGTTGGACCGCGCCTTGGCCGCCTTTGGCAAGGTTGGTAGCGAATTGGGAGTGATCTGATGCGGCCCAACACCATGAAAGCACTCGAGAAATCAAAACCTGAAGAAGGTCTTTGGATGGTGCAAGCCCCGGTCCCCGAGATCGGTCCGGACGAAGTTCTGATCCGCGTCAACAAGACGGGCATCTGTGGTACAGACATTCACATCTGGAACTGGGACGAATGGGCCGCAGCAACCGTTCCAGTGCCCATGATCACCGGCCACGAATTCGCCGGCGAGATCGTCGAGATCGGGCGCAATGTGGCTGGGCTTGAGGTTGGTCAAAGATGCTCGGGCGAGGGCCATCTGATCACCAATGACAGCCGACAAAGCCGCGCCGGAAAGTTCCATCTGGACCCCGGCACGCGCGGTATCGGTGTGAATGAGCAGGGGGCCTTTGCGCAGTATCTTAAGCTGCCTGCCTTCAACGTGGTCCCTCTGCCTGACGACGTGCCAGACGAAATCGGGGCCATTCTCGACCCGCTGGGAAACGCTGTTCACACCGCGCTCAGCTTTGATTTGTTGGGCGAGGATGTTCTGATCACCGGCGCAGGGCCAATCGGGATCATGGCGGCCGCTGTCGCCCGCCATGCCGGTGCGCGACACGTAGTGATCACCGACATCAACCCCGACCGCCTGAAACTGGCGGAACATGTGGTTCCCACCGTGCGAACAGTCGATGTTTCCCACGAGGACCTACAGGACGTCATTTCAGACCTTGGCATGACGCAGGGGTTTGATGTGGGCCTGGAAATGTCAGGCTCGCAAGCCGCGCTGGATCAGATGGTCGAGGCATTGGTGATGGGCGGCAAAATCGCTCTGCTGGGGATACCGCCCGGCAAGTCGCCTGTGGACTGGTCACGCATCGTGTTCAAGGCCATCACCATCAAGGGTGTCTATGGCCGCGAGATGTTCGAGACATGGTACAAGATGATCGCCATGCTGCAGAACGGATTGGACGTCAGCCGGGTCATCACGCATCGGTTCAAGGTCGACGACTTTGCCCAAGGGTTTGCCGCCATGAAATCCGGGCAATCCGGCAAGGTGGTGCTGGACTGGACCTGACGCTCTGGCACCGCACGAAATTTGACCCTAAACATAGGGCGAACCCGGCGGTTGGAGGAGCACATGAGCGACAATGACAGGTATCTGGAACGCGGGATCGAGGACTCTCTGGTCACCGATTTCGCGGAAACCCACCGCAAGAGTTACGGGGATTTCCTGCAGCTCAAGACCCTGCTGAACCTGCAAAAGACCTTTCAGGACCCAGCCCAGCCCGATGAGATGCTATTCATTATCATCCATCAGGTCAGTGAATTGTGGCTGAAACTGATGCATCACCAACTGGTCGAGGTACGAAGGTTTCTGCAGCAGGACGAATTTGGCCCCGCGATGAAGAACCTTGACCGGGTAAAAGCCATCCAGCGACAGTTGATCGCGTCGTGGGAAACGCTTCTGACTATGACCCCGGCCGATTACATGACTTTTCGGCAGGCCTTGGGCAGCTCGTCCGGCTTCCAAAGCTATGGTTACCGTCAGATCGAGTTTATTCTGGGCAACAAGGACGCCGCGACCCTTAAAGTGCACACTCATGACCCCGAAGTGATGGAAATGCTATCCGCCGCCCTGACCAAACCGTCGCTCTATGACGAAGTCCTTCACATGATGGCACGGCAAGGGTTCGATGTGCCGGACGACTTGCTGAACCGCGACTATGCGCAGCCATACTCCGGTGACTCGCGCATCGTGAAGCTGTGGGTGCAGGTCTTCCGCGACACGAACACGTATTGGGACCTCTATGCGCTGGCCGAAAAGCTGATGGATGTGGAATCCCTGTTTCAACGCTGGCGTTTTGACCATGTCACCGCAGTTGAGCGCGTAATCGGCAACCAACCCGGCACTGGTGGCTCCAGCGGTGTGTCCTTTCTACGCAAGGCCTTGGATTTGCGGTTTTTCCATGATCTCTACGATGTACGTACCGAACTGATGTATGCCGAGCAGGAGTAAGTGATGCTGTACCGGGGTTTCACACAGGAAGAACTGGATCAGGAATATTCACCCCGTTCGATGATCGGTGGCGACCTGACACCCTATGTCAACAGTTGGGCTGCACTCAGCGCGCAGCATCGGGCGCAGATGGAATGCCACGAGAACCTGGCTTACGGCGACAGCCCGTCGCAGGTTCTGGATTTCTTTCCGGCAAAAGGCACTGGCGCACCGCTGCACGTGTTTATCCACGGCGGCTATTGGCAAGCGATCAGCCAGCGCGAATCCGCGATGATGGCCCCGGCCCTGATGGAGGCTGAGCAGTCCTTTGCGACCCTGAACTATACGCTGGCCCCGAACGCGCGGATCGGCGACATGATCGAGGAATGCCGCGCTGCGATACTCTGGCTGGCGGCGAACGCCACCAGTTTAGGCTATGACCCTTCCCGCGTGACACTGTCCGGCCACAGCGCCGGGGCGCATCTGGCCAGCATGGTCATGGCAACGTCCGCCGACGCACTGGCCCGCGCGGGGCTACGTGTGCGCGACGTGATCTTGATCAGCGGGGTTTATGATCTGGAGCCGATCAGCCTGACACCCGTCAACGACCCGCTGCAACTAACCCCGGTCGAAGTCCACGACCTGTCGCCCATCCGGCGCCTTCCGGCCCCCGGCCCGCGCTATCGCGTGACCGTAGGTGAGCGCGACACCCCCGAATTCATCCGCCAAAGCCGACACTACGCAGAACTTTTGCGAAAGGCCGGGCACTCGGTGAGTTTTGACCTGCAAAAAGGGGTGCATCATTTCGATATCGTTATGCATCCGGGGACGTTTTTGGCGGCGACAAAATAGCCAACGGCATAATCTGCGACGCCAGGAACGTCTGGTTCGAGCCCTAAACGGTCTTCCTATCGCTTGCCAAGTCGCCAACTTTTTAGACGAGCAGAAGTTTTTCTCGCCTACCATTTTTAGTTTTGGTGCATCGACAACTATGTTTGCATGCCTAAAGATTGCCTTTAACAAAAAGTTGATAAACTAAAGTAAAGGAGCAGGCATTTTCATGACAACTTGCAGCTTCATCCTGTCGACCGGCCGGACATCAACAGAAAATATTGCGGCGATTGCTGGAAGAGCACATCCAGATGCTAAGGTTGAACATGAGGGTCTTGGTTCAGAATATTTTTCAAGGAGAGTTTATCGGCGCCCCGGAAAGTTCGCTCAGGTCCTCGGTTCCCACGTTCCTTTGCAGCGTAAGCTTATTGAAATCGAAGATATGATCACACAAGGAACGCGTTATCTCGATGTCGGCTGGCCGTGCTATGCTTGGTTACCATATTTTTCTAAGAGGTTTTCAAGCCGGTTAAGATTTGCGCATTTGGTAAGGAATCCGTTCCATGTTGCCGCATCACTCACAACGCATGGCTTGTTCAACCCCGAAATCCGTGCCGGAAGGCGTTGGGAAAGAATCGCCATGATTCATGTGGACGACCCACGAGTTAAGTATTCGAAGTTCGCTGCGGTGGCAGAGGGGTTTACACCGTTTGAACGCAACTTGTTCCACTGGTTGGAATTGAACGAGTTTATGATTGAGCAGCACGAACGGGAAGGCTTTGTCGGTGTTTTTCGATTTGAAGAGTTGTACGAGGGCCAGCACCCAACCGTGACTGTCCTTCTGGACCAACTCGTTTCGAAAGCACAGTATGACCTAAATGCCAGAGCAGTGGATTCGGTCCATCGTAAGTTACCCGCCCAGATACGGAAACCGAACTCTCAGCTCGTTGAAGCGGTAATCGAGGTTGGTACGCGACTAGGATATTCGGAAGAGTATTTGCGCAATTCGGCAAGTGTTGAGGAATTGAACGAAAGGTACTCGAGGAAAAGGCTTTAGTTCCTCATTCGAGAGGCACATTTGACATCCCATAAATGCCCGTTTGCCCCGCATAGTAGTCATTGAAATTTAACAAATGCCAAAAAAAAGCGGCCCAATGGGACCGCTTTTATTTTTCTTATAGCACTCGGATCAATCCAGCGTCCGCGTTACCTCTTCGCGCTCGAAGATTTCGATCACGTCGCCGGCGCGGATATCGTCGTAATTTTCGAACGCCATACCGCATTCCTGACCCGACTGAACCTCAGCCACTTCGTCCTTGAAGCGCTTCAGCGTCTTCAGCGTCCCTTCGTGGATCACCACGTTGTCACGCAGCAGACGGACGCCTGCGGAACGGCGGGCAACGCCTTCGGTGACCAGACAGCCCGCAACCTTGCCGACGCCTGTGACCTTGAAGACTTCGCGGATTTCGGCGTAACCGATGAACTTCTCGCGGATCTCGGCGCTCAGCAGGCCGGATGCGGCGGCTTTCACGTCGTCGACGAGGTCATAGATCACCGAGTAATAGCGAATCTCGACACCCTTCTGGTTCGCGGTGTTCCGCGCTGATGCGTTGGCACGGACGTTGAAGCCCATGACGGGGGCACCCGAGGCTTCGGCCAGGCCGATATCCGTTTCGGTGATCGCACCCACGCCCGAGTGCAGAACGCGCACGCGGACCTCGTCGTTGCCGATTTTCTCCATCGCCTGAACGATGGCCTCGGCAGAACCCTGCACGTCAGCTTTGACGAGGATCGGCAACTCGGCCACGTTCTCGTCTTCTTTCGCCTTCTGCATCAGTTGCTCAAGGGTGGTCGCAGCACCAGCGGCGGCGCGTTTGTCCTTGGCGGCTTGCTCACGGTATTCCGCGATCTCACGCGCTTGCGCTTCGGTCTCGGTCACGTTCAGAACGTCACCAGCTTCGGGCGTACCATTCAGACCCAGAACCTCGACCGGAACCGAGGGGCCGGCCTCTTTCACGCGGTCGCCCTTGTCGTTGATCAGCGCACGGACCTTACCGTATTGCTCACCCACAACGAAGATATCACCCTGACGCAGCGTGCCGTTCTGAACCAGAACGGTGGCGACGGGGCCACGGCCCACGTCCAACTGCGCCTCGATCACGGCACCCTGGGCGGCGCGATCGGGGTTGGCTTTCAGTTCCAGAATCTCGGCCTGCAGCGCGATGGCTTCCAGCAGTTCGTCCAGGCCCTGACCGGTGACGGCCGAGACCTCAACATCCTGAACCTCACCCGACATCTTCTCGACGATCACCTCATGCTGCAGCAGGTCGGTGCGCACTTTGTCGGGGTTGGCTTCGGGCTTGTCGATCTTGTTGATCGCCACGATCATCGGCACTTCGGCGGCCTTGGCGTGGTTGATCGCCTCGATGGTCTGCGGCATCACCGCGTCATCGGCAGCGACCACCAGAACCACGATATCCGTGACCTGAGCCCCGCGCGAACGCATCGAGGTAAAGGCCGCGTGGCCCGGCGTATCCAGGAAGGTTAGCGTGGTGCCGCCATCGGTTTTCACCTGATAGGCGCCGATGTGCTGGGTGATGCCCCCGGCCTCACCCGCCACAACGCGTGCGTCACGGATCGCGTCCAACAGCGAGGTTTTGCCGTGGTCAACGTGACCCATGATGGTGATGACCGGCGGACGCGGCTGCAGTTCGTCATCGCTGTCTTCGACCTCTTTGATGACGTCTTCAACATCCGAATCAGAGACACGGGTGACCTTATGGCCAAATTCTTCGATGATCAGCTCGGCAGTATCGGCGTCGATGGTCTGGTTCTGCGTGACCATCATGCCCATCTGCATCAGCGATTTGACTACATCCGCCACACGCTCGGCCATACGGTTGGCCAATTCCGAAACCATGATCGCCTCGGGCAACTGTACGTCACGGATCACCTTTTCCCGCTCGACCGGGGCACCCATGGCTTTCTGACGCGCGCGCTCCTGCTTGCGCTTCATCGACGCCATCGAGCGTTGACGGTTGCCTTCGCCGCCGGTGGCCTGACCCAGTGTCAGCTTACCCGAGCGGCGGTTATCGTCACGGCCCTTGCCACGACCGCGCTGTTCGCGTTCGCGGTCTTGCTTGCGCGGAGCGGCAGCAGGCGCAGGCTTGCTGGCCGGGCTGCGCGCGGCTTTGGGTTCTTCGGGCGCGGGGGCGGCAGCAGCGCGCTTGGCGGCTTCTTCCGCCTCTTTGCGCTTGCGCTCTTCTTCCTCGGCCTTGGCGCGGGCACGTTCTTCGGCCTCGCGCTGTTCGCGTTCCTTGGCCTCCTGTTCGGCACGGCGGCGGGCGCGTTCTTCTTCACGCGCCTTTTCCTGCGCTTCGCGAGCGGCGGCTTCTTCAGCCTCACGCGCCTTGGCAGCTTGCAGCGCCTTCATCCGGCGTGCCATTTCCGCGTCGGAAATCCCGGCAGGACGGCGCGACGGATCACCCGAGGGCGTTGCACCGCCACCCGGCTTTCCGGCACCCGGCTTGGGGACCACCACGCGTTTGCGTTTGGTTTCCACCACGACATTCTTGGTGCGTCCGTGGCTGAAACTCTGTTTCACATTTCCGGGGCGTGCCCCGCCACGAAGACCCAATGTCTTTTTGCCGTCACTATCGCTCATAAAGCTTCTTACCCTTCCGAGCGGCCCTTGCCGCCGTCATCCGTTTCGCGCAAGCCACGCAGGCGCTGCGCTTCCTCTACAACACGTTTGGCGAGTCCGCCAGAGGCCAGCGCCGCATGAATCACGGTTTGGCGCCCAAATGCCGCCCCTAATTCATCCGCTGTCAGCCAACCGATGTATTTTCCGAAGTGCGGCGTGCTGAGTTTCGACTTGCCGCGCCCCGATCCATCAGAGGCCTGAATCAGTACCTGAGCCTCTTCCCGGTCCAGCCACGTCTTGACCTTTTCATATCCCGCGACTGCGTCGCCGGACTTACGCGCCAGGCTGATCAGTTCGATCACCCGCCGCGCGACTTGTTTTTCAACCTCGTCAGCCAGGTCCGTCTGCGCCGTTGCCTGCGCCTTGAACCCGCGCGAGAACAGCTTTTTGCCGACGGCCTTATCCAGCGCGGCGCGATCCGCCGCTACATAGACCCCACGCCCCGGCAATTTTGCCGCAACATCGGGAAAGACCTGACCATCCGGCCCCATCACAAAGCGGATCAACCCGTATTTTGGCTGAACCTCGCCCGTGGCGATGCACTTGCGCTCGGGGCCTTCCGACCGATCCTTATGGACGCCACCGCGACCCATTCACGCCACCCCGAGGCCCTGAGATCAGGCCTCGGCCTCCTCGTCAGCTTCGCCTTCAACCTCTTCTTCGGCCTGCTCCAGCTCGGCCGGATCGACCCAGCCCAGCATTATGCGGGCGGTCATGACCAAATCCTGCGCTTCTTCCAGCGTAATGCCAAAAGGTTCCAGAACACCGTCATCCTTGATGCGCTCGCCGTCGACCGTGGTCCAGCCACCGGCCAGTTCCCAGTCGGCGCAGGTGGCGAAGTCTTCCAACGTCTTCACGTCATCTTTGGCCAGCGCTTCTACCATCTGGGGTGTGAGGCCTTCGAATTCAATAAGGCTGTCCTCGGCGCCCAGCGCACGGGCAGCATCCAACGCCGCCTTGGCCTGTGCTTCCAGGAATTCACGAGCCCGGGTCTGCAGTTCCTGCGCGGTGCCTTCGTCAACACCATCGATGACCAGCAGCTCGTCCAGCTCGACATAGGCAACTTCTTCGAGGTTTGTGAACCCTTCGGAGACCAGCAACTGCGCGAAGAATTCGTCCAGATCCAGGCTGTCCATGAACAACTGGGTGCGGGCTTCGAATTCTTTCTGACGACGCGCCGATTCTTCGGCCTCGGTCATGATGTCGATGTCCAGGCCGGTCAGCTGGCTGGCCAGACGCACGTTCTGACCGCGACGGCCGATAGCCAGAGACAGCTGTTCCTCGGGCACAACCACTTCGATCTTGCCGGCTTCTTCGTCCAGAACCACCTTGGAAACCTCGGCGGGCTGCAGCGCGTTCACCAAGAAGGTCGGCTGATCTTCATTCCACGGGATGATGTCGATCTTTTCGCCCTGCAGCTCATTCACAACTGCTTGCACGCGGCTGCCGCGCATACCAACGCAGGCGCCCACTGGGTCAATCGAGCCGTCATACGAGATCACAGCGATCTTGGCGCGCGAGCCGGGGTCGCGGGCCACGGCCTTGACCTCGATGATGCCGTCATAGATTTCCGGCACTTCCATCTTGAACAGCTCAGCCATGAATTCCGGCGCGGTGCGCGACAGGAAGATCTGGTGGCCACGAACCTCGCGGCGAACCTCTTTGATGTAGGCGCGCACGCGGTCGTTGGGACGATAGCTTTCACGGCCGATCTTGTCATTGCGGCGCAGAACGGCCTCGGCCCCACCCAGATCGACGATGACATTGCCGAATTCCTCGCGCTTGACCGCACCGTTGATGATGGTGCCTGCGCGATCCTTGAATTCTTCGTACTGACGGTCACGCTCGGCTTCGCGGACCTTTTGCAGGATCACCTGCTTGGCAGATTGCGCCGCGATCCGGCCCATTTCAACCGGCGGGACTTCTTCGACGAAGACGTCACCGACCTCAGGGTTTTCCATGTATTGCTTGGCTTGCTCGACAGTGAACTCGGCCTGATAGTTTTCCAGCTCTTCATCCTCGACCACGGTGCGGACGCGGGTAAAGGTCGCCTTGCCGGTCTTGCGGTCGATCGACACGCGGATGTCCATCTCAGCGCCGTAGCGGCTCTTGGCGGCACGGGCGAGCGATTCTTCCATCGCTTCGACAACCAGACCGGGGTCGATCATCTTTTCGCGGGCCACGGCCTCGGCGGTCTGCAGCAGCTCCAGCTGGTTGGCTGAGGTGATTGCCATCAGTTCGTCTCCTCTTCGGACCCTTCGGTCTCAATCTCGTCGAAAGCGTTTTCGTTCAGGGCACCGGCGTCTTTGCGCTGGCGCAGCATTTCCTTGATCAGATCATCGGTCAGGACCAGCTTGGCATCGCTCAGCCAGTCGAATTGCAGACCAATGGTGATTGTCTCGGACCCTTCGGGGATATTGATCAACACTTCATCCCCTTCGATCCCAGCCAATTCGCCCTTAAACCGGCGGCGGCCGTCGATCAGTTCAGCGGTCTCGATCTTGGCCTCATACCCTTCGAAGGTCTCAAAATCCTTCAGACGGGTCAGAGGGCGGTCGATACCGGGGCTGGACACCTCAAGCGTATAAGCGTCAAGGATCGGGTCCTCGACGTCCAGCGTGGCGCTGACCGCGTTGGAAATCTCGGCGCAATCATCCACTTCGATGCCGCCATCGGGCTTGTCCGCCATGATCTGCAGCGTGGTCAACTTACCGCTCATCAAACGGATGCGGACCAACTCATACCCCAGATCCTCGATCACGGGGGTTATGATCTCGGCCAGTCGCCGGTCGATGGCTGCTTTGGCTATCAGGTCGTTTGTCATTCGGGTCTCTACCCTTCAATCGGGCACAAAAAAACGGGCGCGCGGCCCGTCGTATTTTCCGGTGGAGCTTTGAACCAGAAGTCCAACGCGCCGCTGTTGGAACTGCATATACGCAGGGTTTCCCGAGTCTGCAACCCCCGGCGAGAATTAAGCCAGCCACCACCGCTCGGCGATGCGGCCATCGTCCAGCGCACGCGCCTGTCCGACCTGACCCGGCATTCCGACACGAGCGGCCACGGCCAGCGCCATATCCGTCTCGCTTGGGAAAAAGCGCAGACCGCGTTGCCCCCTTAAATCGTCCTGCGCGGGCAGAGCGGCGACATCCACATAGCCATCCCGCAAAGCCTCAGCCCGAACACGCGCATCAGGGATCACGATAACTTCCAGCGCATCGACCCAGCCCGCCTGACCGCTTTTATAGTGACCGGCGACTTTGCGCCCCAAGAAATGCCGCCCGTCTTCGGCACGCTCGACCCGGTAACATCCGGTGCCGTTGGCCGCGCGCAATGGCGTTACGTCTTGCCCATTGCGCGTTATGACAAATCGACTGTCTGCCAGCAGAAACGGCAGGCCCGGATTAGCTTCCGCCAGTTCCAGCCGCAGGGATAAGTGCGAGGTGGCCTCAACACGCCCGACCTGTTCCAGCATGGCAAGAACGTCGGCAACGTCCAACGGGGCCTCATCATGGAACAGAACACCAGGGCGCAGATCGAAACGCCAAACCCGCGCGTTCGCATCGGTTTGCCAGCCTGTCGCCAATTCCGCGCGCAACGTGCCATCCGGCGCGATCTCGGTCAGCGTGTCGAACACAGCGCCACGCGCCACCTGTTCAAGGCTTTCGTCCCGGGGCACGGCCAATCGCAGCGTTCCGCCGGACTTGGGCGTGTTGGCCAATGACGCGCCGGTTGCTGCCAGCAGAGCCGCTGCTGCACCCGAAGCAAACAAGGCACGACGGTCCATGCGGGTCATGCGATGCCCTCCGCCACGCGGTCCATGATACGCACCAACTCGGCGCTGATGCCCGGCTCGGACAGGGCATGGCCTGCCTGTCGCACCATCTTGAGCTCGGCATTGGGCCAGCGTTCCGCCAAGGACCACGCGGCCTGCGGCGGGCAGATCATGTCATACCGCCCCTGAACGATATGGCCGGGGATATGGGCGATCCGGTCCATCTGATCCAGAATCTGCCCGTCTTTTTCAAGAAAGGCACTGTGCGTGAAATAGTGATTCTCAAGCCGTGCAAAGGCGCGCGCGTATTCGCCGGGGCTTTCACCCGTCGACCCGTGCGAATGGATCGAGGCCAGCGCGTTCTCCCACGCCGACCACGCCCGCGCATACAGGATTTCCGTCGCCCGATCGCCCGAGAACAAGCGTTTGTGATAGGCGCCTATCGTGTCCGACAACTCATCCTCGGTCAGCAGAGCAGTGAATTTCGCCCATTGCTCGGGCCAGAACTTGCCCGCGCCGCCGCCATAGAACCAATCCAGCTCGGCCTGCGTGGCCAGAAACACGCCGCGCAGTACCAGACGGTTCACCCGGTCTGGATGCGCTTGCGCATAAACCAGCGCCAAAGTCGCGCCCCAACTGCCGCCGAACACCGTCCAATCGTCGATATCCAGCAGAGTCCGCAGGCGTTCGATGTCATCCACCAGATCCCACGTCGTATTATCCACCACCGAGGCATGAGGCCGCGACCGGCCACACCCGCGCTGATCAAACAGAATCACCCGAAACACACGCGGATCGAAATACCGCCGCATCGCCGGGCTGCAGCCGCCGCCCGGTCCGCCATGCAGAACCACAACCGGTAACCCCTCGGGATTGCCGCATTGCTCCATATAAATACGGTGCCCATCGCCCACATCGACCATTCGCTGATCGAACGGGTCGATCGGCGGGTACAGATATTGAACTGCGCGCTTTTGGTCCGGGTACTTATCCATTAGAGCCCTATATAGTCTTTAAATGTAAAAGAGCACACGGAGACAGGAATGCAAGCGCATCCGAACACGGTGGACCCGTCCGAGATCGCAAAATTCGAGGCGATGGCGGCTGAATGGTGGGATCCCCATGGGAAATTCAAACCGCTGCACATGCTGAATCCGTGCCGTCTGGATTATATCACACAACAGATTGCGGGTGAATTTGACCGTGACCTGACGACCGCGAAACCATTCGAAGGCCTGCGCCTGCTGGATATCGGCTGCGGCGGCGGGCTTTTAAGCGAGCCGATGGCGCGTTTGGGCGCGACGGTCGTGGGCGCCGACGCCGCCGAGGGCAACCTACCCGTCGCCCGTATCCATGCCGAGCAATCGGGACTTGAGATCGACTATCGCCACACCACAGCCGAGGACATGGCCGCTGCGGGCGAACAATTCGACGTCGTGTTGAACATGGAAGTGGTCGAGCACGTAGCCGATCCATTGGGCTTCCTGACCGCCTCGCAACAACTGCTGAAACCGGGTGGGTTGCTGATCTGCTCGACCATCAACCGCAACCCGAAATCCTATGCGATGGCCATTTTCGGGGCCGAGGTCGTCATGCGCTGGCTGCCGCGCGGCACGCATGAATGGAACAAGTTCATCACCCCTGATGAGCTGTTCGACCTGCTGCGCCAATCCGGGCTGGACCCGGTCGACCGCAAGGGCTTCGTCTTCAACCCGATTCTGTGGAGCTGGTCGATCTCGGACCGGGATTTAAGCGTGAATTATGTGACGGCGAGTGTGAAGGCGGGCTGAGCTTACTCCCCCTCCAACTGCAACCGCAAATCCCTCAACACGGGCAGCGTGCCGCGGACACGCTCCAACCCCAGCTCTCCAACCACACGGTTAATCAGCGGGGCGATAGAGGAAATCGCCTGATCGCGGGCGCGGCGGCCGGCAGGGCTGATCGCGACCATTTTGCGGCGGGCGTCGTCCCAATCGGGGCGGATGTGGATGTATCCGGCCCATTCCAGCTTGGCCAATGTGTTGGTCATCGCCCCGCGCGTGACGTGGAAAGTGCTGGCCAGTTGTGCGGGCGTGCGTTCATCCCCCACAAAGACCAAATGGTTCAACACCGAGAAGTGTGAGATTTCCATGCCCTTGGGCAGCACCCGGCTAAGCCGGTTGCGCAATAGCTGGTCGGCGGTCAGGATCTCGCTGAACAGCGTGACCGCAAGGGCATTGGTGTCGTCCGTCATTGGGTCCGGCTCTGGGTCAGGGGCCGTCAAAAGCCCGCAGGTGCGTCAATGAAGGCACGCGGCGGCGCGCCTCTGACACAGAACTATCATCCAAATCAAAAATGTGAATGCCCGGATCGGTACCTGCGTCGATGATGACCTCTCCCCATGGCGCCACGACCATGCTGTGACCGTAGGTATAGCGCGTTCTGCCACGGGTTTTGGGATGCTCTCCGGTTTGGGCCGGTGCCAGCACCCAAGCGCCGTTTTCAATCGCCCGGGCACGCAACAGCGATTCCCAATGTGCAGCCCCCGTAACTGGGGAAAACGCCGCCGGAACCGTCAAGATGCGCGCACCAGCCTGAGCCAGCGCCGCATAGAGGTGGGGAAAGCGGATATCGTAACAAACGGTCAGGCCAACTTTGCCGAAATCTGTCTCGGCAATCACGGCCCGGTCACCGGGGCGGTAGTTTCGAGATTCCCGAAAAGTCTCGGTCTCAGTGACCTGCACGTCAAACATGTGGATCTTGTCATACCGCGCAACGATCTGCCCCTGCGGGTCGATCATGATGGAACGGTTGGCAAATCGCCCGTCCGCGTCATGAGTTTTGACCGCCAGCGAGCCGATCAGCAGCCACACGCCCAGCGCCTGCGCGTGATCGCGCAGCCCGGCCAGCGTCAGGTCATTTTCTTCGTACTGCAAAACTTCGCGCTGCCGCGTTGTCGAGGTCGAGACGCAGTTCGTCACCTCAGGGGTGAGGATGAACTGCGCGCCCTGTTCGGCCGCCTCGGTCATCAGGGCGCGCACCATCTTCAGATTTTCGGACGGATCATCCGACGAGGTGACCTGCAGCAGCGCAGTCAGCATCACGCGGCCAGAAGCCGGTCCAGCTTGCCCTGACGCTCCAGCTCATAAAGATCGTCGCAGCCACCCACGTGCTGCGTGTCGATGAAAATCTGTGGCACGGTGCGTTTACCACCAGCGCGCTTGATCATCTCGGGCTTGCGTTTGGGGTGTATCAAAACATCGACTTCTTTGAACTCAACGCCTTTCTGTTTCAGCAGTCGTTTGGCCGCGTGGCAAAAGCCGCATAGCGGAGAGGTATAGATTTCAACAGGTTTCATAATCCGTCCCTTGGGGTTTCACGTAATCTTCGACGAATTAGGCATCCTTGGCAACGCGCGCTAGGGTCAACACGAAAATATGATTTGCGCCAGATGCAAGGCAGACACTTGCACAAGCGGACAGCGTCGCGCCGGACGTCATCACGTCGTCGACCAGCAGAACATCCCGCCCCTGCATCCGGTGCCGCCGCTTGGGATGCGCAACAATCACGTCTTCCAATGTCCGCGCACGTTCCGCTGCAGTTTTTCCATCCAGAATCGGAGTTCGGACGGGCCGAACCAAAAGGTCGGGACACACCTGCAATCCGGTTTCCCGCCCCACGTGATGCGCCAACAAAGCGGATTGGTTGTATCGCCGTTTTAACAATCTGGTCCAATGCAGCGGCACCGGAGCGAGCAGCATGTTGTCACGAAACAAGTCACGCCCTGCCTGCACCATCCATCGCGCCGCCGGGCGCGCCAGTTCCGGGCGGTCACCATGTTTCAGAGCCAATATCAGCGCCCGCGCCCTGCCTTTGTATAAAAGAGCGGAACGCCCATCCCGCCACGGCCGGGAAACCTTCATGCAGTCATCGCATTCAATCCGGTGCCCGTCCGGATCACCGGGCAAGGGGACGCCGCAGCTTTCGCAGACGGTGCCCCCGATAAATGGCGTGTCGCTCCAGCAGGGTCCGCACAGGGCAAAGTCCGATTCTGTCAGCGCGCCGCATCCCAGACAGCGCGGCGGATAGATCAATTGGACGGCGGCTTGAATCCGCGGCCAGATGCGATAGTTGCCCCTTATGAAGCTGCCTGACTCCAATGCACCCTCTTTGTTTGACCGCTTTGCCCTGACAAAGCGTCGCGCCCGCGCGCAGGACGACGCATTGTTTTTGCACCGCGCCGCGATTGACGAGGTGCAGGATCGCCTCTCCATGGTTAACAAAAGCTTTACCGCCCCGGCGATCGTGACGCCCTTTGCGCATGTTTGGCAGGGTGTGTTGCCCAAAGCGCATATCGTTGCCGATGAACATGTTTTGCGGCTGACGCCCGGCGCGCACGATCTGGTGGTACACGCAATGGCGTTGCACTGGGCTAACGATCCGGTCGGGCAACTGATTCAGTGCCATCGCGCGCTTAAACCCGACGGGCTGTTGCTGGTTGCGTGTCTGGGTGGGGAAACCTTGCACGAGCTGCGCACATCCCTGGGGAAGGCCGAGATCGAGGTCACCGGCGGCCTCAGCCCGCGCATTGCCCCGATGGGTGAGTTGCGCGATCTGGGCGGATTGCTGCAACGGGCGGGTTTCGCTCTGCCTGTCGCCGATACCGCGCGCCTGACTGCGGAATACCGCGACATAGTCCACCTGATGCACGATCTGCGCGCGATGGGAGAGACCAACAGCCTGTCCGAGAGGTTAAAGCACCCCACCCGACGGCAGGTCTTTGGACGGGCGCAAGACATCTATGCCGAAAACTTCGCAACCCCGCAGGGTCGTCTGGCGACAACTTTCGAATTGATCTGCTTGACCGGCTGGTCGCCCGATGAAAGCCAGCAAAAACCCCTGCGCCCCGGATCGGCACAAGCGCGCCTTGCCGACGCGCTGGGAACAAAAGAAGGCAAACTGTCCGATTGACGGCGGGCTAATTCCGTTTATCTCAGCCCGAAACACGACGATTTCAGGAAGCATCCCATGTTTGACGCCACCCGCCCCGCTCATGCCCCCGACGACCACCCAAAGGTCAAAATGGGCCGCGTCGGTATTCTTTTGGCCAATCTGGGCACCCCGGACGATTACAGCTATTGGCCAATGCGTCGCTATTTGAACGAGTTCCTGTCGGATCAGCGCGTCATCGACTATCCGAAATGGAAATGGCAGCCGATCCTGCAAGGTATCATCCTGACCAAGCGGCCTTTTAGCTCGGGTGAGGCGTACAAGTCGATCTGGAACCACGACAAGGGTGAAAGCCCGCTGATGACGATCACCAAGGATCAGACGGCCAAGCTGCGCGAGGCGATGCAGGCACGTTATGGCGATCAGGTGATGGTGGATTTCTGCATGCGCTACGGCAACCCTTCGACCAAGTCCAAGGTGCATGAGATGGTGGCGGCAGGCTGTGACCGCATCCTGTTCTTCCCGCTCTATCCGCAATATGCAGGCGCGACGACCGCCACGGCAAACGATCAGTTCTTTCGCGCGCTGATGGAAGAAGCGTGGCAGCCTGCGTCACGCACCGTTCCCGCCTATTTCGACGAACCCGCCTATATCGACGCCTTGGCCGGTTCAGTCCAGAACGCCTATGCCGCGATGGAAACCAAACCAGATATTCTGGTCTGTTCCTACCACGGGATGCCGGAACGCTATCTGCAGCAGGGCGATCCGTATCACTGCCAATGCGCGAAAACGACCCGGCTTTTGAAAGAGCGTCTGGGATGGCAGGATGACCAGCTTGTCTCGACATTCCAATCCCGGTTCGGGCCGGAAGAATGGCTAAAACCCTATACAGTCGATCATGTTGCTGAGTTGGCGCGGCAGGGTAAGAAGAATATTGCCGTCATCGCTCCGGCGTTTTCCGCCGATTGCATCGAAACGCTGGAGGAGATCAACGAAGAGATCAAAGAAAGCTTTGAAGAGGCCGGCGGCGAGACCTTTACCTATATACCCTGCCTGAACGATGACGATTCGCACATCGCTGCGCTTGGCAAAGTGATCGAAGACAATCTGAAAGGCTGGTTGGACTAATTCGCCCCGGCCCTTGGGCATAAAAAAAGGCGGTGGAAAACTCCACCGCCTTTTCTTTGTATTGCGCTCGTCGAATTAGCTTGCTGCAACAGCTGCGGCAACCACAACCAGCAGGACCAGCGGCAGGATGATGCCCTGCGACGAACCCTGAGTTTCTTCGACAACAACAGGTGCTTCAACAACCGGCTCTTCCAGGTTGCCAGCATAAGCGGTCGATGCAGCAGCGGTCAGTGCAGCGGCGAGAACGAGTTTCTTCATATTAACCTCCAGAATACGCACGGTTTCATATATTGAAACCGCACACCCAAGACTTACCTCGTGTTTTTTTCTAATCAGCTATCCGACTGGAATGCAAATGGAACTTGCTCCAAAAGCGGGTTCGTGCGCGGAAATGTCGTCAAATAAGCAACACTTGCGTACCTACGTTCGCCATTGAAAACAACTCGGCAATATCCTCGTTAAACAGACCGATGCATCCGTTGGATGATCTACGCCCGATTTTACGTGTGTCATGTGTGCCGTGAATCCGATAGTACTTCCAGCTTAGATACAAAGCGTGCGTTCCCAACGGGTTATCCGGCCCCGGAGGGATATAGTCCGGCCATTCCGGATTTCTTTTCTTCATGGATGGCGTTGGCGACCAGCTTGGTCCTTCAACCTTGCGGATGACACTTGTGCGGCCACGGCGCGTTAATTCCTCGGTCAGAGGCACCGAAGATGGATAGAGTTTGTAGACCGATTGATCATCTGACCAATAATGCAGCGCGCGTGATACCGTATCGACCAGAATGGCCCCGTTCCGCGTGTTCGAGAAATAAGGCTGCCAATCCAGCGCACGGAAGCCCGAAACGTTTCTACGGACCTGCGGTTCAGGTTCCGGCGCAGGACGGAGCGGATCACCGGGGATGTACTGCGCGATCGCGGGCGAGGCTAAAACAGCCGAAGCGCCGGTTAAAAATCCACGGCGGGTCGTCGAGGGAATGAGCTTCTTGACCATATCAGGCGGTCCTTTGCTAAACCAAAGTTGAAAATCTAACGCATTTTATTGCCAGAATACCTCATTCGCAAATCAAACCGGCAGAATCACGCGAGAATCAGCTTTTGCAGGTTTGCCCAAGTCAGTCGGGCGCGCTATGCCGTAAGGCATCACAATCATCAGGTCGGCCATGACGCGTATTATTTCATTACTTTTCGTTTGCTTCGTTGCGCTGGCAGCGTGCACCCCCAGCAGCACCCCAACCTATGGGTCGGATGGTCGCCCGCTGCCGACGGTTTACAAGATTCGCGGAAACCCGGAAAAGTTGCAGTTCCGGATGCTTGATTCGGTGAACGCGCTGCGTCAGGCGTCGGGGCTGCAATCTGTGCAGTTGAACTCGCAGCTTAACGCTGCTGCGGCGACTCATTCCAAGGACATGGCGCGCCAGAACCGGCCATGGCACTTCGGATCAGACGGTTCATCGCCAATCGACCGCGCCGCACGCGTGGGGTATTTCGGTACTTTCCTGGGCGAAGCGATCTCGGAGACCTACGAGACCGAGACTGAGACACTGGCCGCATGGATGCAGGAGCCGGGTCCGCGGTCCGTGATCATGGACCCGAAAGCCACACAGATGGGCTTTGCCTGGCATCAGGAAAATGGCGGCAAAATCTGGTGGACCCTGGAAATGGGAACCGGCGGCTAAGACGCCAATCCAGCCAAAAAAGAAAGCCCCCGAAAATCGGGGGCTTTTTTATTGTTTGTCAGTGGCTTATGCCGCTTGCATCGACTGCGCCTCGGTCAAGATCGCATAAAGCTTGACCGGATCGGGATTGGCCCGAAGCTTGGCGCAAACCGCAGTGTCCCGCAGCGTTCTAGACACCAGAGCAAGGGCCTTCAGGTGATCGACACCGGCCTCTTCCGGCGCAAAAAGTGCGAAGGCGATATCGACGGGCTGCCGGTCGACCGAGCCAAAATCAATCGGCTTTTCCAGCATGACAAAAGCCCCGGACACCTCTTCGACTTCGTTCAGACGAGCATGCGGCAACGCAACACCATGCCCAACACCCGTCGGCCCAAGGCTTTCACGTTCCAGCAAACTGTCCACAACAGTTTGCGCTTCAAGTCCCAGAATCCCGGCGGCAATATCGCCGATTTCCTGAAACAACCGCTTCTTACTGGAAGCGGCGGACAAAACACGTACTGCTTCGGGCTTTAGTATGCTCGAAAGCTCCATGATCACGCTCCACGGCAATGCCCCCACCTTTGGCAGGGGCTAGCCTTGCTATTCTTGCCTGTTACGGATCGATCCAGCCGATATTCCCGTCGTCCCGACGGTACACGACGTTCAATCCGTCCTTGTTTTCATTCCGGAACACCAGCACCGGGGCACCAGCCAGTTCCATCTGCATTACGGCTTCACCAACACTCAGCGATGGGATCTTGGTCTCCATCTCAGCCACGATCATCGGCTGCAGAGATTCGGGTTCGTCAGCCGACTCCGATTCGTCAGAGGCGAGGATATAAGAGGATGCTCCAAAGAGTTCAACCGGCTCGGCCCGATCCTTGTGGTGGTCCTTCAGACGGCGCTTGTAACGGCGCAATTGTGTTTCCATCTTGTCGCAGCAAGCCTCAAAAGCTGCGTAGATTTCAGTTGCGTGGGCTTTGGCCTGAGCCGTCAGGCCGGTGGAAAGATGCACAGTAGTTTCGCACACATATTCATGCGCAGAACGGGAAAAGACGACATTGGCATCGGTCGGACGCTGGGCATATTTACCCACCACCTCGCCAAGTTCGGTCTGCACATGGGTCTGAAGTGCTTCACCGATGTCGATCTGTTTTCCGCTAATTTGGTAACGCATGTGATCTCCTTCACAATTCACACCCATTCTGACGCCGCAAATCGCGACGCGCTTGTTGATTATCGGGTGGGGGGTATCGACAATTTCCGCAGTAACCGAACCGCGCACCCTTCAGGGAAGGGGCATCGTGATCCAGAATTGAACCGTAGAAATGCCATACCCCAATTGAGGCAAGAGACGGCGGAAGAGTCAATCAAAACAGGTGTGTATATACGCGATTTCCGCCATGCAGTCGGCACAGACCTGCACAAACCTATGAAATTCGGAAGTTTTCGCCCAAATAGACGCGGCGCACGTTTTCATTTTCGACCACCTCGTCCGGCGTGCCGGACATAAGGACCTGGCCGTCATGCAGAATATAGGCGCGATCCACGATCTCGAGGGTTTCGCGGACATTGTGGTCGGTAATCAAAACGCCGATTCCACGCTTCTTCAGATCCGCGACCAGATGACGGATATCCCCCACACTGATCGGGTCAACGCCCGCAAAGGGTTCATCCAGCAGCAGATATTTGGGGTCTGCTGCAAGGCAGCGCGCGATTTCGACGCGACGACGCTCACCACCTGACAGGGCCAGCGCGGGCGCACGGCGCAGATGTTCGATCGAAAAGTCCGACAGCAGCTCTTCCAGCCGTTCCTTGCGGCGATGCGCGTGACTGACAGTGATATCCAGCACCGAGGCGATGTTGTCCTCAACACTCATCCCACGGAAAATCGACATTTCCTGCGGCAGATAGCCGATCCCAAGACGCGCGCGACGGTACATCGGCAAAGTCGTGACCACCTGCCCGTCAATCGTGACGGTCCCCGCTTCGGGGAACACCAAACCGGCCACAGAATAGAATGTCGTCGTCTTGCCTGATCCGTTCGGCCCCAACAGAGCGACCACTTCGGACCGGTCCAACGTCATGGAAACGTCCCGGATCACCGTTTTCTTACGATAAGACTTGCGCAGTTTTTCAATTCTGAGGCCCGAGTTGCCCTCGGCAACAGTCAGGCTCGGACCGGCCATCAATTGGCCCCCTGCTGCAGAATGGTTTTGACGTTGCCCGTCATCGTCGCTGTACCGGTCGTAAGGTTCGCGTTCATCTGGTCGCCACTGATCGTACTTGGCCCCTGCGTCAGCAGAACATTGCCCTTCATGACGATCACGCCCGAGTCGATGGTGTATTCCGCCCAGTCACCTTCCGCAGCGTCCGGCGGGCTGACCAGAACGACATCCTCTGTCGCCTCCATGCGTTCAATCGCGGACCGATCTTCGTTGTAGATGACCAGAACACGTTCGGCTGTCAGGCGCATTTCGCCCTGGATTACGATCACATTGCCCTGAAACTCGGCCGATCCGTTTTCCTGATTCACGTTGAGCGTTTCTGACGTCACCTCAACCGGCAGGCTGGGGTCTGCCTTGACGGCCCCGAACGCGACCTGTGTCTCTTGAGCAGTCGCTGAAACAGCACCGGCTACAAGGGCACAAAACGCAATGGCTAAACGAAAATCGAACACAGGTTATCTTTCTGCTTTTTCCGGCTCATACACCAACTTGACGCCATCTGTAAAAATAATATGGACCGGCCCGTCCTTTTTTTCAGTCCCAAATGTCATCCGGCCCGCTGAAAAGTTGCCAATTATGCCCGTGCCGTCGACCTGACCCGGTGTATCACCACGGATTTCGTCCAGCGCCGTATTCAAAAGGTCCGTCGTAACCTTGATACCGTCTGTTGTAATTATGACCACATCACCGACAAAGATCGCCGTGTTCTTGTCCGGGCGGATCATCCCGGAATTTGAGTCCAGCGTGATCACGCCCCCGTCCGAAAGACCAAGCCGCCCCTTGAAATCAGACGCTGTCGGAACCGAGTTTTTTGTCCCCTGAGTCGCCTTTGTCGCTTCGATTTGAACCTCTTCGCCCTTGCGTGTGGTGCCGCGATAATTCGGCAGGGTCACGACCTGATCTGCCAGCCGTTCCTCGATATCTCTTTGCGTAAAGGGCACAGTTACGTTGGTTTCAATACTGCGCGACAACAGGAAAACGGTGGACAGCAGCACGATGGCCGCCAGTGGCAGCAACACCTTGAGGAATTGCACCATGCGCGAATGACTGTCCACAGATCCGCCCTCTTATCCCAGCCCGACGCGCAGGCAGTCGTGAATGTGCAGCAGCCCCTCGGCCGAGCCGTCGGAGTCAGGCGAGACCACGAACAAAGAAGTGATCTTGTGATCGTTCATGATCGCAACAGCTTCTTCCGCCAGAGCATCGGGGCTGATCGTGGTCGGGCTTTCCGTCATGACTTCGGCGGTGGTCTTGTCCAGAAGCCCGTCCATGTGACGCCTCAGGTCACCATCCGTGATGATACCGGTCAGTTGACCTTGCGCATCTGTAACGCCAGCGACGCCGAACCCTTTCTGGCTGATCACGATCAACGCCTCGCTCATCGCGGTGTCAGCCGCCACCAGAGGCAGCGCGTCGCCTGAGTGCATCAGATCGCGCACGGTGGACAACTGGGCGCCCAATTTGCCACCAGGATGAAACGCGCGGAAATCCTCGGGTTTGAAATCGCGATGCTTCATCAGCGCAATCGCCAGCGCATCACCCATCGCCAACGTCAGCGTGGTCGAGATCGAAGGCACCATGCCGAACCCGCAGGCCTCGCCCATCGACGGGATCAGCAGATGCACATCCGCCTGTGTCATCAAGGTGCTTTCGGGTTTGCTGGACAGACCGATCAGCGGGATACCAAAACGGCGTGTAAAGGCCAGCAGGTTCGCAAGTTCGGGCGCTTCACCCGAGTTCGAGATGGCCAGAACCACGTCGCCTTTGGACACCATACCCAGATCGCCATGGCTGGCCTCGGCAGGGTGAACGAAATAGGCGGGCGTGCCGGTGCTGGCCAGCGTTGCCGCGATCTTGTGGCCAATATGACCCGATTTTCCGATGCCGCTGATGATGATGCGGCCTTTGGCCTGCAATATCATTTGCACAGCTTCGGCAAATTGTTCGTCCAGGCCTTCGGCCAGAACATCCAACGCGCGGGCTTCGTCAGTGACGACTTGCCGCGCGGTTTTCAGGAAAGCTTCGGTATCGGTCATGAGTGCGCAAATATATCCGTTTCGGGCCAACCGGCGAGGTCGAGTTTCGCACGCATCGGCAGGAAGTCAAAACAGGCCTGGGCCATTTCGGTCCGGCCTTCGCGGGCCAAACGCCCGTCCAGCGCCTCGCGTAGGCGGTGCAGGTACAACACATCCGAGGCCGCATACTCCAACTGCGCCTCGGTCAGGTTTTCCGCGCCCCAGTCACTCATCTGTTGTTGTTTCGAGATATCAACACCGATGAGTTCCTGACACAGGTTCTTCAGCCCGTGGCGGTCGGTATAGGTCCGCACCAATCGGCTGGCGATCTTGGTGCAATAGACAGGTGCCGCCAGCGCGCCAAAGGTATGAAACAGCGCGGCAATGTCGAAGCGGCCAAAGTGGAACAGTTTCAGCACGTCGGTGTTTTCCAGCATGGCGCACAGGTTTGGCGCAGCGGTCTGGCCTTTTTCGACCTGCACAATATGGCTGTCACCATCCCCCCCGGACATCTGGATGACACACAGACGGTCACGATGTGGGTTCAATCCCATGGTTTCACAGTCAATGGCCACAACAGGGCCCATATCCAACCCGTCTGGCAGGTCGTTTTTATAAAGATGGTTTGCCACGGGGGTCTTCCTTTGTGCCGTATCGCCCCCGAGATAGGAGGTTTGGGCCGTAAACTCAACGCCATCCATGGAATGCGACCAATATGCACATGTTTCTTGCCCCTTGCGCGTTTGACTAGAAAATGGCGTTCTTTACCGGGCAACATCACCGTCAGAGCAATTGGGCGCAAAAGAAAGGCATTGCAGATGCTCAGCATCCTGCGAAACCGAGTTTACCGCCATTTACTGGCCGCACAGATCGTGGCGCTGACCGGAACCGGATTGGCAACCGTTGCTTTGGGTCTTTTGGCGTTTGAGCTTGCCGGTGAGGCCGCCGGTTTGGTGCTTGGCACGGCCCTGACCATCAAAATGGTCGCTTATGTGGTGGTTGCGCCGATTGCCGCCGCTTTCGCCGAAAAGCTGGACCGGCGGCGAATGCTGGTCGCCCTGGACGTGGTGCGCGCTGCCGTTGCGATGTGCCTGCCCTTTGTAACGGAAATCTGGCAGGTCTACTTGCTGATCTTCGTCCTTCAATCTGCCTCTGCCGGATTCACACCGACCTTTCAGGCGACGATTCCGGACGTTCTTACGGATGAGCAGGATTATACCAAAGCTCTGTCGCTTTCGCGTTTGGCTTACGATCTTGAAAGCGTGGTAAGCCCGATCCTGGCCGCGCTATTGCTGACAATCGTAAGTTTCGACAGCCTGTTCTGGGGAACGGGTCTTGGGTTTGTCGCATCGGCACTTCTGGTAACTTCGGTTGTCCTGCCCTCGCCCGAACCGACACGACCCCGTGGCGTCTATGACCGCACAACGCGCGGTATCCGTTTATATCTGGAGACGCCCCGCCTGCGCGGGTTACTGGCGCTGAGCTGGGCAGCTGCCGCGCTAAGCGCGATGGTCATCGTGAACACGGTCGTGATCGTCCGGGCCGATTTGGGTTTATCGGAAAGCGCCGTAGCCATTTCACTTGCCGGATTCGGGGGCGGTTCGATGCTGGCCGCATTTGTCCTGCCGACGCTGCTGAACAGGTTCCGGGATCGCAGGGTCATGCTGACGGGAGCCTTCTTTGGCACCTTTTCCATGGCGATGGGGGCAGTGTTGTCCATTGGGGGCCAAATCACGCTGCCGACACTGATCCTGACTTGGGTCTGCATCGGGTTCGGATATTCGGCGACCCTTACGCCATCTGGCCGGTTGTTGACACGGTCTGCCGCGCCCGAGGACCGCCCGGCCGTATTTGCCGCGCAGTTCACCCTATCCCATGCCTGCTGGTTGGTGCTTTATCCGTTGGCGGGCTGGCTGATGACGGTCAAAGGAGTAACACATGCCTTGGGCTGGATGGCGTTCGCTGCGGTCTTGGGACTGGCACTGGCGGTTCTGTTGTGGCCCACCGAAGACAGGAAAGCCGTTTCCAAAGAACACCTTCACAAGCCTTGAGCAACAGCGCAACTCTGCACTACACCTTTGAGCCATGGATCAACTGGACCGCCGCATCATCGCCGCCCTTCAACACAACGCTCGCGATTCAACCACTCGGATCGCGGCGAAGCTTGGCGTGGCAAGAACCACGGTGCATGAGCGCA
Organism: Ruegeria sp. HKCCA5426; assembly: GCF_013034585.1. NCBI lineage: Bacteria > Pseudomonadati > Pseudomonadota > Alphaproteobacteria > Rhodobacterales > Roseobacteraceae > Ruegeria > Ruegeria sp. HKCCA5426. The sequence goes on along the minus strand of NZ_WQGH01000010.1, from coordinate 90,617 downwards.
TCAATCGCATGGAAGAACGCGGCGTGATCGCCGGGTACTCCGTGGTGCTAAATACCCCCGAAGATGCCCCACGCGTTCAGGTTGTCGTTTTGCTGGAGGTGCAGCAGAAAGAAACCACGCGCATTATCAAGCGACTGGAAGCCTACCCTGAGGTCAAACTTTGCCTGTCCATCAATGGCGAGTTCGATCTGCTGCTGTCGGCCGAGGCCCCCCGGATCGAGGATCTGGATATTCTGGTCGATGACCTCGCCAAGATTCCGGGCGTCCTTCGGACCAATACCAGCGTTGTATTCGGGCGCAGGATCGACCGAATCTGAACAGCCGATAACTGTCTGTAAACCCTCGCACAGCTAGCTTGGCCCGGACTGATCAGAATCCCGGACCGGCAGAATGCCCAATCGACGATCCTTGGACTGGCTTTTGCGTTGTACATCGCGCAAGCGGCGATAGCTTTAGCTTCCCCCCAAACGGCAGCGCTCTGTGATCGGGCGGCGCTGCGCGCAGCGCTGTCACACGATGTCCCTATTGACGTCCTGCGCGCCATAACTCGGGTCGAAACCGGACGCACACTGGACGGTCAATTCGCCCCGTGGCCATGGGCCATCAATGTCGAAGGGGGGGTTTCTGGTTCAAATCCGAGGTTGAGGCGAAGTCTTACGTTTTCAACATCTTCAAAGGGAGCCTGATTTCACGACGGCGGGTCGGATCGAAACGGCAATAAACAGGGAATTCAACCGCCCCGTCGCCATCATGCGCGATTCCGGGACAGTCGAGTTGAACATCGCCGCCACGCAGTCTCTTTCTACGGCACATGCCCTGGGTCGGATCGAGAACATTCTGGTGCAACCCGAGGCCAAGGCTCGGGTTGTGGTTGACCAACGTTCGGGCACGATTGTCATGGGGCAAGAGGTAAGGATTTCCCGGGTTGCAGTCTCTCAAGGCAACCTAACCCTTACTGTAGAAGAGGCCCCGATCGCCGTTCAGCCCAACCCATTCGCACGCGGCGAAACCGTAGTGGTCCCCCGAACCATCGCCGGCATCGAAGAAGACGAAGGCACTGGCCTGGCAGAGATACCCGAAGCCACGACCCTGTCCGAGGTTGTGGCAGGGCTGAACGCACTTGGGGTGTCGCCGCGCGACATGATAGACATCTTGAAAACGATCAAGGCCGCGGGTGCCCTGCATGCGGAATTCGTCGTCCGTTGAGTTTACCAGACACGGCCAAGGTCACGGCGCCCCAACGACCCCTATTTCGATTTCCAAGTATCCAGCCATTTCCTGAAGCTGCTGCTCTTTTCTTCGATTGCGTCGCCAGCGGCATAAAACCCATCTTCCACGTTCTCAAGCATCGGGTCGATACGGCGTTGCCGAAACCTGCGCCACCGCACCCAAATTGCCCAGAGGATCGAAAAGAACACTGTCAGGAAAATGATATTGAACCACGGGATCACTCGCACATCCGGGCTGTCTACCGGGCGCACCGACACCACATTGGGAAAGATCGACATAAGTTGATTGCGCCAGCCATAGTGGCGCAACACCACCCATTGCGGATCTGCTGCTGTTGAAACCAGATTGGTCAGCTCTGCCTGCAGATTAGAGCTGTCGAGCTTGAAATAGGGCGGCCATCCCCACCCGGTATCCTCGTTGCGGTAAACGCGCGGGGTTCCGTTAGGGCGGAACGTTTCAACGAACCGCACATCACGATTGACAGTCTGCGCGCCTTCCTGACCAGTATCCTGCTGCGCCCAGAAAATCGAATTCTCGCCAAAATCGACCCGGCGCACCTCGGTCTTGACGACCCGGACAACGTCCTGTTGCGGCAAAGTATACTCCAGTACTGCCGCAACAGACCCCCAAAAGAGTATAATAAACGCCCATTTAACATAGACCATCTGTCCGGCCCTCACATGAAATTTGTAATATATAACAACAGGGCGATTGCCCCAAGCGGGACGACATAGACACCCAGCAGCAGTTTCTTGCGGAAAGACCTGTCATATTGCCTCATGCCCCGCTTCAAAAAGGCTTCACGATCACCGGTAATTCCCTTCTTTTCCCAATGCGCAATCAATTTGCCGCGTCGAACCCAGCGGGAATAAAGCGACAGAACAAAATAGATCACCGTCAGAATGATCAGCAAAGGGATCAAAAATCGCAGAGCGACGAACATTCAACCTCTTCCTACTGCGCCCCAGGGGCCAACGCGCGCGATGATATCATCGCTCACCCGGTCCTCGCCGCTCATATCCGGTTCGTGACCGAACAGAGCCGCGCGCGCACCGGCTTTGTCCACCTGATACTCGCGCGCGAGGAAGTCGGCAACAAAGGCTTTCTTGGTTTCGGGCCAGGTTTTGTAGGTGCTGTAGAACAGTTCCTTGTGGCAGATGAACAATTGGCGCGGGTCCAGCGGGGCCAGTTCGGCCAGCAGCATGTTCACAAGATCGCGGTTGGGCGTGTCCGCAGCGCGCAGCGTGTAGAAATAGGCCGGGTGATCCGAGGTGATGCGCGGCCAGGGCCCGCCATCTGTCGCCCATCGCAACAATTCGGCAAGCCCATGATACGCCTCAGGCAAGCGATCCGAGTGGTTGCGCGCCAAACGCCGCATATCGCCGCGGTCCAGCCCAGTCAGATCGACACCGGCATCTGCCGCCGCAGCGATCGTCAGGAAATCCATTTTCTGTTGCAAGATAGCGGCCGAGTTCAGCCCACGAGCCTCGATGATCGTTTCGACCAACGCGTTATTTTCCAGAAACTGCGCGATCCCGTTGCGCTGCAATTGGTGAAGCAAATACTCCATCGGCAACCCGTCCGGCTTGTCGCCCATATAAACCGCCGCCGGATGATCCACATCCGCAAACAGATACAGCCCGCCGAAATGCGCCGTCCAGAAATTGCGCCGATCAAAGGCTGTATGGCGCAAGCGCACCGGGTTGCGGGTCACATCACCGGTGTCCCGTGCGGTTTCGATCATCTGAGCGATCAGGACATCGTCAAACCATGCGTCTTCCTCGGACTTGAAACGTTCGACCATACCGGCCAACTGTTCAGCCTTGCGCAGGGTGCCGCCGACCGTATCTGCCTCAACCTCGATCCTGCGCAGGCTCAGCAGATCAGCAGGCGTGGTGAGTTCAAAGACAGAGTTCACCAACTCTCCGGCCACGGCATCCGTGGCGGTCAGGGCAAAAAGCTGCGCCTCGTTCATCTCGATGAATTCACGCAGGATATCGCGCGAGGTCGAGAATTTGACGTTCAGCAAAGGCGCGCGTTTTTGTTCAGTCGTCAGCAGGACGAACTGCCGGTTGACCCCGTTGGGGTTTAGGTAGAGCGGGTCGTCCAGCTCAATCACCACCTCCGGCGAATAGCCCGAGATATCGACATGGAAATCCGTCAACGCCGTGGTCTTGCCCGCCAGATGCTGCAGCGCGCGGTTATACCGCTCGACCAAAGCCGGGCTGGAGATGTGGACGAGGTTGCCGAACATCAGGCCTTTTTCGATGAGGCGGATCATTGCAATTCATCCCTAGACGATCGTCGCGCGCGCGTTTCTGCCATGTGACTTCTCTGAGAGTCTACTCGGCTTTGAGTTTCTTGCATCGAAGCAGTGTCTTCAGCTGCCGCTCGACGCCCCAAGGCGTGGTTAATCAAGCAGACCGCAACACTCGAAACTACAAGGAGCAGTAAGTATTCAGACCCTCCACCTGAACCAGCAGAAAGAAGCAAGGCCCAACCCCAAAATTTTATCAAAAACGGAACGCTGCTGAAACCGCCTGACAAAATTGCCGAAAGAATAGCAGGCCCAATTGGCACCACAATAAATACCAGAAACAAGCTGACCAAAACCGCTCCCATTCCGGTATGCTCGTCTCTCTTCAATCGTAGTTTACCGGCGTGCCAACCCACAACGGCCGAAATCGCGACGCTCAAAACGTAGTAGGCAATAAGCGGCAGAACGTCGTTCATTTCATCTCCGTTCTGAAGCGCCAAACTACAATGGTCGCAAATATTATCAACGGTAACGCAAACGCCCGCGCCGTGATCTGCAAGTTGAACCCGAGGTAAGACACTACGCTGCCTTCGAACAGGATCAGCGTTTCCTCCCATGTCGTTCCCTCGAACCCGCCACCCGCGTTCACGCCGAATTGGGTCAGGAACAGTACCGCTACGGCAGCCAAAAAACCGATCACACCCCAGCGCAAAGGCAAAATCAGACCCAGAACAAGGGCCAAACCGGTGATTGCGACTGTCAACGTCATGTCTCTTTCTCCTTTGACTGACAGAGCGCATCAGTGCGCGCTCTGACGCTCAAAGTCTGCGCGATCACATGCGGTAGCAACGACCGACCAAGAAAACGTGAAGGCATTTCAGCCAACTGATCTGGACAGTTTGATTGCTTGATCAAAGTAGCCGTCACCCTTTCCCCTCCAGATATCGCCGCTTGGCCTCTTCCATCCGGCTCATCTCACGCACCGCGTTTTCGATGGCGACCTCGTCGCTCTTGTCGGCATAACGGAACTCGCTGTCGGCGTAGCGGTTGATCTCTTGCATCACCATCTCAACCGTGATCGGCTGGCGCAGGCCCTCGATCATGGCCTTCTTGGTGTCGTAGTCGCGGAACAGGAACAGGTCGGGGTTTTCCATCCACTCGTCGGGCAGTTCGAAATCCATCGCGCGGACCTTGACCGCGTCGGTGATGTTCTTGATCGCGCGGCCGGTGAAACGCTCATCCGCCTGCTGGATCGCCTTGAGGTAGGTGCCCAGCTTGGCGATCGTGTCCATCTGGCCGATCTGGCCCGAAACCCGGTCATAGACTTGCATCAGGGCGTCCTCATGCGGGCGGGCGTGGCTTTCGAAACTGGCGGCGACGGCCTTTTTGATTTCCTGCGCAGCATAGGCGTCGTGCTCGCCCAGCGGGATGTCGTGGTTGCGGCCCATCAGCAAATGCAGGATGTCGATGTAATCCTCGCGCGTCTGCGGTCCGTCCACCAGGAACCGAGCTCCCGCCCGCTGGCGCAGGGCGTCGTCTACGTTTTCTGGATAGTTCGAAAACATGCCAAAGGTGCAGTTGCCGCGCACAACGGTGTTGGCCCCCGCAAAGCTCTCCATCAGCACGGCGGTAATCTCCAACTGCCCGGCCGAGGACTGCCGGTCGCCACGTTTACCCGCCAGTTGGTCAATATCGTCGATGGTGCCGAACCCGATGACCGAGGGGTCGACAATCGTGTTGATAAACGCCTTGGCATTCTGGCCGGATTTACCCTGATAGCTGTCGATATTGTCGGTGCTCAGGTTCTGATAGCGGAACGGATAGCCTGCGTTCTGGCAATACTCGTAAATCAGCCCGGCCATCATCTGAATAAGGGTGGTCTTGCCGGTGCCTGGTTTACCGTCGCCCATAAAGGTAAAGATGAACCCGCCAAGTTCTGCAAACGGGTTCAGGCGTCGGTCGAAGTCATAGGCCATAACCATCTTGGCCAACTTCATGGCCTGATATTTGGCGATATGGTTGCCGACCACCTCATTCGGTTTCTTGAACGTCATGGTCAGGGTGGTGGATTTCGCCTTGGACGCCGGGTCAAACCCCCGGATTGTCAGGTCGTCAGCCTCGATATGCCAAGCGGCGTTCTGGAACGGGGCCAGATGGCCCGCGGACTGGGCGCGCAGGGCGGATTTTTCCATCAATTGCTCGGCATAGGCGCTGGTGGCGGCGATCAGATGGGCGTCGTCGGGGGCATGTTTGGCAAGGGTTTGGTCCAGCTCCCACAGCGCGCCGTGCAGGGCAAGCTGGCCATTGTCGGTCAGAACTTCTTCGATCTCGCCCAGATCAACCGTGGTTTCACCCAGATGCGAAGACATCAGATAAGCCAAGGCATTGCCGAAGGTATGCGAGGTGATCAACGCTTCAGCCGTCAACAATTCGGAAAACTCGGTCTTACGCGCGGCGGGCAGATCCCCCGCCAGATTGGCGCGTTTCAGATCGGCCAGCGGAGTTTGCTCGGCATAAGTCTCTGCCACGGCCAGAGCGATGGCGATGGCGCGCCGAATGGCCTGCTGCGTAGTGGCCTGAGGGGGCGAGACCAACGTGTCGCCCTCATCCGAGGCTTCGATCCGTTCAACCAGATGCACTCCGTCCGCGCGCGCGGTGCGCCGTGTCACCAGCCCCGGCGTGGTCGACCGGAAACGCCGCCCCGTCGACACGCCCGAGGAGCGCTCGACCGCCACATCAACTGGTTTCGCAATCCGCGGCGCGTGTTCGAACCCGTTCAGCATGACGGTCGCTGCGGGATAATGTTTGCGAATATCGTCTTCGCGCAATTCCATCTGATCTGACGTCAAACTCATCTTATTCCTCGCAATGCCGGGCTGAGGCCCGGCCTACTCAAACTTCGTCGGGCGGGCTTCGGCCCGCCACCCGCTTCAATACCTCAACACCTGCCCGCTCTTGCTGACGACAAACTTGCGCACATCGGCGAACCCCGGCGGGTCGCGCTCTGCCAGAACCTGAAACGGGCGCTGAGGCAGGATGATCGAGCGCTGCGTGCGCGTGGCCCCGGTTTCGGCCCCCTGCCCACCGAACGGGTCCAGCGCAAACACCTCACGCTCAACGGTCGAGAACCATCCGGTGCGTTCTTCGATGACGTCCTCGCTTTCCAACTCTTCCGTGGTCCAGGCCAGCGCCCAGTCCTGACCCTCGGGCGCCTGCGCATCCTCAAGCACCTGCCGCAGGGGGCCGGATTGCTCGGTATAGGCCGAGGAATACATCGGCCCCACGTGGATGCGGCGCAAATGCTTTGGGTGCAGGTCGTCGAAATCCTGATCGAACCCCTTGGCGATGGTCACCAGTTTCAGCCCGCCCAGAGATTGCGCCATCAGATGCGCCTGCACCTCGGGCCAGCGGCGTTGGTCCTTGGGCAGGGCCGTCCGGCCTCCATCCTCCAACTGCATCAGGTAGATGACCGGTAGGTTGATCTGGCTGTCATACACGGCCCAGTGGATCAGAAATTTCCGCCGCTCGCCCTCATTCCCGATCCAGTGGCATTCGGGATCATTGCGGGCCCAGAACAGCTGACCTTTCAGCAATTCCTCATAATAGAGCCTTTGGGACAGAGCGAATTGCAGCTTGGTCGGGATTTCCTGATCGCCAATAATGGTGCGGACCATGTCGGTTTTCAGGTCGTCTTCCGAAGGCATATTCGCCAAATGCACCTGCGCCTGCTGCGCGTCATTGGCCATGGTCAGCAACTCGGCCGCCACCGGAAACCCGCTGTCGCGCTTGTCCATCGCAAGGCTGCCAAAGAACCGCCCCGTATCGCGTCCGACCAGCAGGTATTTCATGCTGAGAGCCCGGAAGGTGTAAAGCAACCCCGAAAGGTAGCGCGACACGATCCGCACCTCTTGTTTGCTGATCGCACCCTCAGCCTCCATCGTCGCAGCCACTCGCAGGAGGTGGACAGTGATCACCTCGAATTTGCGGAAATAGCGGCGCGAGGCGAAGGTGTCGGTCAGGCCGACATGGTCTTGGGTGGGGTCAATATCGTTCATCTTGGAGCGTCCAAGTCCTTCCCATTTTTGTCGATGTGGAACCACCACCGGTATAAGGGCGAACCGATACTATTCAGGACCACCTCGGGATTAATTCCAACTGAGCGTTGAAACTGACGCCCCCGCTCACTGCCCCAACTGAGCCAGCACAGCAGCCTTATGAGCGAAGCTGCAACGACCATCATCATCAATGTCTGGACGACTTCTGGATAAGCCGGTTTCTCGTCGATGAAACCCAATCGCTCCAGTATTCTCGGCAGCTCTAACGGTCCAAGACTTGCAGCTAGCAAGAGGAATTGCTGGTGAGCGAAACGCACTTAACCCCCATACAAATTCTTATCATGCTTCTCGACAATCGAGGCAAAGCGGCGGGCAAAGCGTTCATCCGCCTTGGCCTTTTTCTCCAGCACGTCACGAGCAAAGACCATGTGGCCTTCGTGCGCCTCAAGCATGTCGGCCATTTTCTGGTTGGTCGCGGTGCCGATTGCGGCCATGGCAGTCTGGGCCTCCTGGTCGGTCTGCACACCGATCTCGTTGATGCGGTGGGCCACGTCCTGCTGCTGCGCGGTTTTCAGCGATTTGGTCAGGGCGTCGTACAGCACCACCCGTTGTTGCGTGTCTGTCTGCAGCTTGTTGATCAGCACCATCTGCGTCGCCGCCTGGTTCTGGAGTGAATCGACCCAGGTCTTACCTTTTTCGATATAGCGCTCCAGCGTCTGGGACTTGGCCAGCTTGACTTGCTCGTCCTGAACCTTGGCGTTGTATTGCTTGTTCAGCTCGGCCAGTTCGGTCTCCAGTTGGGTACGCGCAGCGGCGTCCTGTTCGACACTGATCTTGTTTTCCAGCGTGATAATCGTCGGGTCCATATCCTGAATTTCAGCGCGCAAGGCTTCCAGTTCGGCCACGGTCGCTTCGCGGTCGTCCAGCGTGCCTGTTAGGTTGTCCTCGACCTTAACGCGCTGTTCTTCCAGCACGGATAGCTGCCCTTCCAGCAGCTTTACGATCACATCGGATTTGGCGATCAAATCCTGCAACTTGTCGTCGATATTGGCGGTGCGCATCCGCTCCTGCCGCATCGACTCGGACTTGGCCTTGGCGAAAATGCCGACAAAAGACTCCCACCCTGTCTTCGAGCGCATTTCGTCGAAATCTTTGGAGAACGCGTTGGTGACGTCGTCCAGCCCCATAATCAGTTCGGCGATATTGGCGTTCATCACCTCGGTATGGGCATGGACATCCTCAAGCGTGGCGTTTTCAATGTCGATATCGGCCTGGACGGTGCCGATCTTGGCGCGTGCGGCGTCAATCCGCGACGTTAGCCCTTCAATCTGCGACTGGCTTTCGCGCACTTTCGCCTGCGTCTCTTCGATCAAAGCGTCAAATTGATGGTTCGACATCTGCACTATCCCCCTTTTTGTCCAATTACCCAATAAGATAGGGAATGTTATGGCCATTTACATCCCCTTGCGTCCAAAATTCCCCGGAACTTTGGCAAACTCCACCTGAAAAAGATAGGCACCACACGGGCAGCAAATGCCGGAGTTTTTGATCAAATTTGGATTGATCTGCGACGGACAGTGGACATAGACATTCTGCGTACCACCTGTTTGGGTGCGACGACCGAAATTCCTGCCGGAGGCTGACCTATGCTGGACGCAACGACCGACCTGAAATCTATCCTCAAGAACCCCGATCTGCTGGCGACCCAAGCCTATATTGGCGGGCAGTGGGTGGATGGCGACAATGGCAACTTTGCCGTCACCAACCCCGCGCGCGGTGATGTGGTGGCCGAAGTTGCAGACCTTAGCCGTGCACAGGTGGCAGGGGCGATCGCACAGGCCGAGGCCGCGCAAAAGGAATGGGCCAAGCTGACCGGAAAAGAGCGCGCAGCGATCCTGCGCCGCTGGTATGACCTGATGATGGAGAACGCCGAGGATCTGGGCCGTATTCTGACAGCCGAGCAAGGCAAACCGCTGGCCGAAGCCGTAGGAGAGATTGGCTATGGCGCATCGTTCATCGAGTTTTTCGGGGAAGAGGCGAAACGGATTTACGGCGAAACCATTCCCGGCCATCAGCGCGATAAGCGGATCACAGTGCTGAAACAGCCAATTGGTGTGGCGGCCTCGATCACGCCGTGGAACTTCCCCAATGCGATGATCACCCGCAAGGCTGCGCCGGCACTTGCGGCGGGCTGCGCCTTTGTCGCCCGTCCGTCCGAGGAAACGCCCCTGTCTGCGCTGGCTCTGGCGGTTCTGGCCGATCAGGCGGGCATCCCGGCGGGTGTGTTCAACGTTTTGCCGTCCCTCAATGCCAGCGAGATTGGCAAGGAATTTTGCGAAAACCCCGGCGTGCGTAAGCTGACCTTTACCGGTTCGACCCAGGTGGGGCGCATCCTGCTGCGGCAGGCCGCAGATCAGGTCATGAAATGTTCGATGGAACTGGGCGGCAATGCGCCCTTCATCGTGTTTGACGACGCCGATCTGGATGCAGCCGTCGAAGGCGCGATGATGTGCAAATTCCGCAATAACGGTCAGACCTGTGTCTGCGCCAACCGAATCTATGTACAAGCCGGTGTCTATGATGCCTTTGCCGAAAAGCTGAAAGCCGCGACCGAAGCCCTGTCGGTGGGGGACGGCCTGTCCGATGGTGTCACCACCGGGCCGCTGATCAATGACAAAGCCGTGGCCAAGGTGCAGGACCATATCGCGGACGCCACCGCAAAGGGTGCGCAGGTCGTGACAGGCGGCCTGCCGCATGATCTGGGTGGCACTTTCTTTCAACCCACCATCGTCACCGGCGTGACGCAGGACATGAAGGTCGCGCAGGAAGAAACCTTTGGCCCGCTGGCCCCGTTGTTCAAGTTCGAGGACGAAGATGACGTGATCGCCATGGCCAATGACACGATCTTTGGTCTAGCCTCGTATTTCTATGCCAAGGACCTGAGCCGCGTCTACAAAGTGGCCGAGGCACTGGAATATGGCATCGTCGGCGTGAACACCGGCATCATCTCAACCGAGCTGGGTCCGTTCGGCGGCGTCAAGCAATCTGGTCTGGGCCGCGAAGGCAGCCATCACGGTATGGAGGACTACCTTGAGATGAAATACATCTGCATGTCGGTCTGATCTTTGTCGGCCACCGTTTCGGCGGTGGCCGCGTTTGTCACAAAACTGAAGCCAAACTGTCACAACACCGCAACGATCCCGGTTCATCCCCCTGTCATCCAATAGTGAGAGGAAATCAACCGATGTCGTTGCGCGCTGTCTGCCTGACATCTGCCCTTGCCCTGACCGCCGGTCAGGCCATGGCAGAAATGAATTTCAACCGAATTGCGTCCTTCCCCGTGGTGAAAAACATGGCCGACGGCGCGGACACGACCCGCGAGACCTCGCCCGAGATCATCGCGGCCACCGCAGATGGCATGACGCTGGTCTATACCGACAGCCCTTTGGGCTTGATCGGCATGGTCGACATCACCGACCCGGCGAACCCAGCGCCTTTGGGTGCGATGGACGTGGGTGGAGAACCGACGTCCGTGGGCATCGTCGGCGCGACCGCCTTTGTCGGCGTGAACACCTCGGAAAGCTTTGTTGCGCCATCGGGCAAGCTGATCTCGGTCGATATTGCGGGCAAGGCGGAAACTGGTGCTTGCGATCTGGGCGGTCAACCCGACAGCGTTGCCATTGCGCCGGATGGCAGCTTTGTCGCCGTGGCGATTGAGAACGAGCGGGACGAAGACCTGAACGATGGCATCATCCCGCAGCTTCCTGCGGGTGAACTGGCACTGGTGCCGCTGAAAGATGGAGCGCTAGATTGTTCGGGCATGGAAATGGCCTCTCTGACCGGACTGGCCGAGGTTGCGCCCACCGATCCCGAACCCGAATTCGTTGACATCAACAACCTTGGCGAGACCGTCGTCACTCTGCAGGAAAACAACCACATCGCGGTTGTTGCCAAAGATGGCACCGTGCTCAACCATTTCTCGGCCGGAAGCGTGGATTTAGAAGGCATCGACGCCACCGATGAGCGCGGCGCACTGATCTTCATCGAAAGCCAGCCGGGTCGCCTGCGCGAACCCGACGCGGTGAAATGGATCGACGACAACCACTTCGCCACCGCCAATGAAGGCGACTATGAGGGCGGCTCGCGTGGTTGGACAATCTTCCACAAGGACGGCACCGTTGTGTATGAGAACGGCACCGAGTTCGAGAAGGCGATCATCCAGATCGGGCACTACCCCGACAAACGCTCGGACAGCAAAGGCGTTGAGCCGGAAAGCGTAACCGCAGCCACCTTTGGCGGTACGCCGATGATCTTTGTCGGGGCGGAGCGCGCCTCGGTCGTGGGTGTCGATGACGCCACTGACCCCGCGAACCCGATTCTGAAACAACTGTTGCCATCAGGCGTTGGACCGGAAGGCTATGTGGCGATCCCCGAGCGGAACCTGCTGATCTCGGCCAACGAAAAAGATCTGATCGAAGATGGCGGCCCACGTGCGCATGTGTCGGTCTTCGCATATCAAGAGGCCCCCGCCGCCTACCCGCATCTGACATCGGAAGGCGCGGATGAGTTGATCGGATGGGGTGCTCTGTCCGGTCTGGTAGCGGACGAGGACGGCATGATCTATGCCGTCAATGACAGCTTTTATGGCTTCCAGCCGTCGACTTTCAAGATCGACCCCAGCCAGCAACCCGCCCGCATCGTGGACGTGATCCGCATCCACCGTCAGGATGGCAACCCAGCGCAGAAGCTGGACCTTGAGGGCATCACGCTGGACGGCAAGGGTGGCTTCTACGTCGCATCCGAAGGTCGCACTGACCGTGTGATCCCGCACGCGATCTATCACGTCAGCGCAGATGGTCTGATCAAGGACCGCAAGGGTGAAATCGGCCTGCCTGCCGAACTAATGGCGGTCGAGAAACGTTTCGGCTTCGAAGGCATTACCCGCGTTGGCGACACCCTATGGATGGCCGTTCAGCGTGAATGGAAGGACGATCCGGAAAACCATGTGAAACTGGTGGCCTATAATCTTCAGACCAAGGAATGGGGTGCCGTGCACTATCCCAAGGCAGACCCGGAAACCGGTTGGGTCGGCCTGTCGGAAATCGTGGCCTTCGGCGACCACGTCTATGTGATCGAGCGCGACAATCAGCACGACCATCGCGCGGTGACCAAAAAGGTCTACCGCATCCCGCTGGCCGAGATGACCCCGGCCCCGCTGGGCGACCCCCTGCCCGTCGTCAGCAAAGAAGAGGTCCGCGACCTGCTGCCTGACCTGACCTCGACCGGAGGTTATGTTCTGGACAAAATCGAAGGCCTGGCGATCCTGCCCTCGGGCGAGGCGTTTGTGATGACCGACAATGACGGCGTCGACGATGCCTCAGGCGAAACGATGTTCTGGTCGATCGGGTCGGTGACGGCTGGGAACTAGGTCAAAACCTAAAAGAGTGACCCTGCGCAGCCGTTGCGCAGGGTCTCTTTGCTGAAGAGACTGGCAGTCAGACAGGCCGCTCTGGACACTATTCCTTCGATTTCTGCCTCCGGACCCAAAGAACACGGGCCAGCGGGAAAAAGCTTAGAAAAAGCAACAAGAACAGCTTTAGCGCCGACATTGGATCCGTCAAAATAAGAACTAATGAGCTTGGCGTGCCTTTGACTGGTTCTTGTTTGGGGCGGAAGACATGGTCGAAAGCCCAGCCTGATTTCGTATTCTCGGACAACTCCGACCACCCGACAATGCGGATCGCATCATTGTCTCCATAGGTAATCAATAGGTCGGTTTCTCCGTTACGCCCGGGCGTTTCGAACCGCCGGACCGCACCTTCGGGTACATCAATGAACTTTATCCTGTTTCCGTTAGCGCTGTGATCGACAACGATATCTGCACCGTCGCCCAATTCAAAAGTATAGGTATCAACCGAGTCGTACCCAATCAGAACGTCATTTCCCCCTGCACCCAAAAACGAGTCCACCAGACGTGTTCCACCAAGCGTGTTGTCGGCAGAGTTTCCGTTTCGAACAAGCCCGATTTTCGTTGTCGGACCGATGGCAATCATATGGGAATAGTCGCTGCTCAGGGCCGGAGGAAAAACGTCCGCCTTGGTTGCGATCGGCCAAAGAACAATCACTGTCGAGATGAAACAACGAAACATAAAAATCGCGGAATAGCCTGTGTTTCCAACTTGGCACCACGGATGAAGGGAAACAAGGGCGCTAACGACACGTATCTTTGGTCGCAGCGGTTTATGCCAAGTTGAAGCCCCGCCCAAAAACAACGCCCCGCGTCTGGAGGAACGCGGGGCGTATGGTGCGATAATCGAGAGAGGCGCGATTATCGCTGTTTGGTCGGATCGCCTTAGTTCACGGCTTTGGCGTCAACCACATCCTTTTCGATGGCCTGACCGGACGAAATCTGAATCCGGCGTGGTTTCAGCGCCTCGGGCACCTCGCGTTTCAGGTCGATGTTCAGCATACCGTTTTCATGACTTGCGCCAGTGACGCGCACGTGATCGGCCAGGGCAAAGCGGCGCTCGAACGCGCGGGTGGCGATGCCGCGATGCAGGTAGGAACGGTCCTTATCTTCGGCGGCTTTCTTGCCGGCCACGATCAGGGCGTTTTCCTTCACTTCGACCGACAGATCGGCCTCGGCAAAACCGGCGACAGCGACGGAGATCCGGTACGCGTCGGCGTCGGTTTTTTCAATGTTGTAAGGTGGATAGCTGGGCTGGGCCACGTCATTTGTCAGAACGCGATCCATCATGTCGGCGATCTGGTCGAAACCAATGGTGGCGCGGTGCAGCGGTGCAAAGTCAAAACTACGCATGTGTCATATCCTCAAGTCTGAGCGATTTATGATGTGCCCTCCAGTTCGGACGGGCGATGAGATATCAGGCCCCGTTTGTGGCGACCCGATACAGTTCACATGGGTAGAGATTTGACCGAGTTCAACCCCCGCCGGGGCTGATGAATTTAGCGCCTGAACTGGACTTTCCCGAACCCACCTGCAAACGGCGTATCGCAGCCTTGGGCTGAGGGGCGTCACGGCGCAGCACCGACTTCAATTCCGCCACGATTCCAGACATTTCCATGCCAAACCCGACTTTTTGGCGCCCATCTGTCCCGACTGCGGATACGACAGAGAGGATCTGCCAGCGCGGGCCGTTTCGCGCCAACAGTGCCGATCCCGACGACCCGAAGGTGATGTCACAGTTGAACGTGATCAACCCTTGTCGACGCTGGAGGATACGGCAAGAGCGTTCCCGCGTGATCGCCTCGGACCGACCACGCCCGTATGAGGCGATGCTCACCTCGTTCCCAGCAACCCGGCCACTGTGCAATTCAAAGGGATCCGCAACCGAGTATGGGATCGGCTGCTCTAGCTTCATCAGCGCGACGTCAACCCGAACCGCCTCAGCCGAGAGGTTCGGATGTCGGGCGTAATCAGGATGCACAGCGATCTGGACAACCTTGCGTTCCGCCAGCGCCTTCCCATCACTCAGCCCCGCGCGAAAGGTAACCTCACCAGGTTCATAAGGAGACCCGCTAGCCCGGTTCAAAGCGCAATGCGCCGCCGTCAACACAAGGTCCTGCGCGATCAAGGTGCCTGTGCAGAACCCGTCTTGACCAATATCCAACCGACCGACAGCTTCCCAACCATAAAGATCGTCACGATCGTTCAGCGTGCGTTTCCCGCTTTGTGCAGACGCGGCGAATGTCACAGAAAAAAGGCAAATGACAGAAAAAAGAAATCGGATCATGGTTTGATGAAACGAGCGCCCACGTTGTTGCCTGATCCGTTCGAATTTGTAGAGGCGATAAACCCGCGCCCTGCCGATAATTCGGCCTGTAACACGGTCAGCGATTCTTCTACCGCTGTTCCAACGGCCACGCGCTGCCCGTTGAATTCGGCCTTGGCCGCAACAACAGACACGATCCGGGGCCGATCCCCGTCAAAGGAAAAGACAGGGGCGCCAGACGATCCGAACTCGACATCGCAGGACATGACCAACACATCAGATTTGCGGGTCATGACCGAGCACACTTCTTGCAACGAAGGCGCCTCGGCCCGGTCTTTGGCATAAGAAACCACGCCAACCTCTTCGCCTTTTGCCGGGCGGTTTCCTGTTTCAAAGGGAATGACGGTCGTGTTGCGGATTGGCTGCCAAAGCTCGATCAGCGCAATATCACTGCCGATACGCGCAGCAGATGCTTCTTCGCCATACTGGTAGTCAGGGTGAATCACGGCCCTGCGTGCGGCGCGGTATGCAGACGCGCGCCCCAGCCGCCAAGCCGCCAGAAACTCGACCTGGGCCAGTTCCACACGTTGACCTGTGACCTTGTCGAATAGGCAGTGGGCCGCAGTTAAAACCAAGGTCGGGGATATCAGCGTGCCCGTGCAAAACCCAGCGCCACCAATATCGAGGCGACCCACAGCCATCCAAGCGCGCCCCGCATCGGTGGTGTCCAGACTTTTCAGTCTGGAATCCTGTGCGTTGGCGGTCATAGGCAAACATACCAGCACTAGAGCCTTGATCCAGTTTCGCAAGCGGTTCTCCGGCGTTGCTATCTACGCATCTTCCTACGCACCGGGTGAGGCGAAAATAGGGCGCTGACATGACAGGCGGTTCCTGACCGAAACCGATGCGTTGCCGCATCAACACCTATCTAAGGATCGGGACCTCATGGTCTGACTTCCGATCCTGTTGCATGGCTCGGGGCACGGGACCTCCGGTTGCCCAGTCCAGCAATTCCACCGTGTGCAGGATCGGAACGTCGGTGCCCGAACCGATCTGCATCATGCAACCAATGTTGCCAGCGGCGATAACATCAGGGTTCTTAGCCTCAAGAGTCCTGACCTTGCGCTGTTTGAGTTTTCCAGAAATCTCAGGTTGCATCAAGTTATAGGTGCCTGCGCTGCCACAGCACAAATGACTGTCCGCCGGCTCGACCACGGTGAAACCCGCGCGTTTCAACAAGTCTTTGGGGTGCGTCTTGATCTTTTGGCCGTGTTGCAGGGAACATGCTGCGTGATAGGCGACGGTCATGTCCTTGTCGGTGCCGTCCGGCAGGTCAAGCTGAACCAACAGCTCGCTGATATCCATTGCGATCGAGGATACCCGCGCCGCGTCTTCGGCCAATGCATCGTTTCGGAACATATGCCCGTAATCCTTGACGGTCGTACCGCAGCCAGACGTGTTGATGACAATCGCATCCAGCCCGTCTTTGTCCATCTCGGCTGTCCAAGCGCGGATATTCGCGGCAGCGGCCTTATGGCTGTCGTCTGATTTGCCCATGTGATGAGTCAGGGCACCACAGCATCCGGCCCCCTCGGCCACGACAACTTCGCAGTCCATACGGGTCAACAAACGAATGGTGGCATCGTTGATATCCGTATTCAGAGCCTTTTGCGCGCAACCCGTCATCAACGCGATGCGCTTTCTGCGTGCACCTTTAGGCGCAAAGCTTTGGGGATCATCGTTACGACTCACCGGTGGGATATGTTTCGGTGCCATGTCCAGCATTGCGCGCAGCCGCGCGTCGGGCATCAGGAATTTGAACGGCCTGCCGAGTTTCGCACCGATCAACGCCCAGCGGAACCGCATCGGATAGGGCAGGATTTGCGCCAGAACCCAGCGCAATGCACGGTCTGACAAGGGCCGTTTGTAATTCTGTTCGATATACTCGCGGGCATGATCCACCAGATGCATGTAGTGCACGCCCGAGGGACAGGTCGTCATGCACGCCAGACAGGACAAGCAGCGGTCAATGTGCTTGACGGTTTTTTCATCCGGAACACGCTCGTTCTCCAGCATGTCCTTGATCAGGTAGATGCGTCCCCGCGGGCTGTCCAACTCATCCCCAAGAACCTGATAAGTGGGACAGGTCGCAGTGCAAAACCCGCAGTGCACGCAATTGCGCAGGATTTCGTTCGAGCGTTTGATGCCCGGGTCTCGCAGTTGCTCTTCGGAAAACGTCGTCTGCATTTTTCTATCCCATCAGTCCCGGGTTGAACAAACCACGCGGATCAAATTTCTGCCGAAGTCCTTGTGTTAGAGCCGCCACACCAGCTGTTTCGGGTTGGAAACGGCCCAATGCTGTGATGGTTTCTGTATCCGCTCGGACAATCGTCGCATGACCGTCGAACGCACCTAGACGTGCGTGCAGATCAACGCCCTTGGGAACAAGCGCCCAGATCAATCCGCCGCCCCAATCAAACAGAGTCTGGCTTGCGTCCAGACGCGCGGACACCTCTGGCGCGTCCGTCGGTTTGACCGAGATACGCCATACATCGCCCTCCTTGTCATGGAACGCAGCGGCATCCCGAATGTCGCGCCACAAGTCAGGCAAGCCCTCGACCTCTTCTGGCGCGCCAAAACCGGCCAGTGTGGATTTCAACTGCTCCACCCTGTAAGCTACCGAATCCGCAAACCCTTCCAGCCGCAGCAACGCGCAGCCTGATTGCGGGTCATAGGCTGCACCGCTTACCTCGAACGGGGATTTCAATGCAGCAGAGAGCACCTGAATTGCCGTTCCTGCATCCGCGACCGGGATTTGCAGCGTTGCGATCGCCTCGGGCTTGGGCAGCACTTTCAGCGAAACCTCGGTCAACACGCCCAGCGTTCCCCAGGCACCGCTCATCAACTTGACCAGGTCATACCCGGTCACGTTTTTCATCACCCGCCCGCCATTCTTTACGATCTGACCCCGACCGTCGACGTAACGGACGCCCAGCAGGAAATCGCGGCACGCCCCCGCCTGAATCCGGCGCGGCCCCGAGATATTGGCGGCCACGACGCCACCAATCGTCGGTGTGCCATTGGTACCCAACAGGCCGCGATGATCCATCGGTTCGAACGCCAATTGTTGACCTTCGGCGTCCAGCGCGGCCTCGATCTCAGTCACGGGGGTTCCGGCTTGCGCCACGATCGTCAGCGCGCCTGGCTCATACAAGGTAATCCCGCTCAAACCGCTAGTTTCAACAAGGTCATCCGGCCCGCCGATCCCTCGGGTTCCACCACCGGCAATTCGCACGGGCCCTTGCAGTCCGGCCACTATCTCGGCCAGTTCGGCCTCTGTTTCAGGTCTCATGACACTTCTTCTGTTTTAAAATACTTCGGGGGAATCGCGGCCTGCCGCGATGGGGGCAGCGCCCCCTACTCAGCAGCGATCCTGCGAACTTCGGACACATCCAGCGGGAACACTTTGGCCGGGTTCAAAAGCCAGTTTGGATCGAACACATCCTTTACCGCCATCTGCGCCTCAAGGTCCGCAGGCGCGTATTGGTGCGACATCAGATCCCGCTTTTCGATCCCCACGCCATGTTCGCCGGTCAGACATCCCCCCACATCCACACACAGCTTCAGAATATCCGCCCCGAACGCCTCGCATTTCTCAAGGTCGCCGGGCTTGTTGGCGTCAAAAAGGATCAGTGGATGCATATTCCCATCACCCGCGTGGAACACGTTGCCCACCGGCAATCCGTAATCCTCGCTCAGCTCTCCGATCCGGCGCAACACCTGTGGAAGAGCAGACACAGGGATCGTCCCGTCAAGACACATGTAATCGTTCATCTGCCCCATCGCACCAAAGGCCGATTTGCGCCCAAGCCAGATTTTGGCGCTTTCCTCGGCCGATTGGCTTTCGCGCAGCTCAACGGGGTTGTGGCGCTTCGCGATCTCGACGATCTTCGACAGTTGATAGTCGATTTCGGCCTCGGACCCTTCAACCTCGACGATCAGCAGGGCGTGGCAATCGGGATAACCGGCATGGGCAAAGTTCTCGCACGCCTTGATACAGAGCGTATCCATGAACTCGATCGCCACGGGCAGGATTCCCGACTTGATGATGTCAGACACACATTGCCCGGCGACTTCGTTATCATCGAACCCCATCAGCACAGGCCGCGCGCCCTCGGGCTTGCGTAGGATGCGCAGGGTAGCCTCGGTCACGACGCCCAATTGCCCCTCGGACCCGCAGACCACACCCAGCAGGTCCAACCCGCCTGCATCAAGATACGCGCCGCCAATCTCGACCACGCTGCCATCCATCATGACCATCGTGACGCCCAGCAGATTGTTCGTGGTCACGCCGTATTTCAGACAATGCGCCCCACCTGAATTCATCGCGATATTCCCCGCAATCGCGCAGGCCAGTTGCGACGAAGGGTCGGGCGCATAAAAGAAGTCATCTTCTTCCACGGCCCCGGTCACGCTCAGGTTTGTGCGCCCCGTCTGGACCCGGATAAATCGGTTGTCATAGTCGACCTCCAACACCTCATTCATACGTGCGACACCCAGAATGACACTGTCCGCCGTGGGCAATGCGCCACCGGCCAGAGATGTCCCCGAGCCGCGCGGCACCACCGGAACGCCTTCTTCGTTGCAGATGCGCAGCACGTCCGAGACCTCGGCTGTCGTGGATGGCAGAACAGCCAGCATCGGAGGGCAACGATAGGCCGTCAGCGCATCGCACTCATAAGCGCGTGTCTCAGTCGGATCGTGGATCACGGCGTCTTCGGGCAGAACCTGTAACAGGCGTCGCAGGACCACATCCTTGCGGCGCAGAATGTCTGGGTTTGGCTTTGGCATTTCCATGGCGGGTCCTCCGTTTGGTAAAATAATATTACCAATTTTCCGATCTGGCAAGTTGCGACGTCACGACTTAGTGTCGCGCGCATGTCCTGGATTGATCAAACATTGCCCTTCGCGCCGCTGGACTTTGTCGGCATCGCCCTGCTGATCGGCGCATGGCTGTGGATCGGCTGGCGTATCGAGAATCCGTCGCCCGGCAAACCCTCGGTCGGGATGATAATGGATGACTATCGCCGCGACTGGATGAAGGAAATGGTCACCCGTCAGCCGCGCATGTTCGACGCGCAGGTGGTCGGCACAATGCGGCAGGGCAGCACGTTCTTTGCCTCGACCACGATGATCGCCATCGGGGGTGGATTGGCCCTGTTGGGCAATACGGAACGGCTGGCCGGGCTGGCGCAGGATCTGGCGCTGGGAACGGCCCCCGCGATGGTGTGGGAGGTCAAGATTCTGATCATCCTGCTGTTTTTGGCCAACGCCTTTCTAAAATACGTCTGGGCACACCGATTGTTTGGCTATTGCGCCGTGCTGATGGCCGCTGTCCCCAATGAACCCGAAGACCCTGCCGCTTATCCCCGTGCCGCCCAAGCGGCCGAGATTTGCGTCACCGCCGCGCGCAGCTTCAATCGGGGCCTGCGGGCGACCTATTTCGCGCTGGCGGCTGTGGCGTGGATACTGGGACCTCTGGCTCTGATTGCAGGTACGGTGACGACACTTGCCATGCTGTATCGGCGTGAGTTCGCATCGCATTCGCGCACGGTTCTGCTCAACACTGGATCGTGATCGCCGGGTCGCACCAAACCGATTAGGTTCACATCATGAGATATCTTGTTCTGACCGCCCTTCTGGCCACTCCCGCCTTTGCCGACGATCCCGTGATTGAAAACGTCACCGCGCAACAGAGCGGTGGGACATGGCGATTCGACGTGACTGTCCTTCACCCCGAAACGGGTTGGGACGATTATGCCGATGGCTGGCGGGTGCTGGATATGCAGGGGCAAGAGCTGGGAATGCGCGTGCTACACCACCCGCATGAGAATGAACAGCCATTTACCCGATCCCTTAGCGGTGTGACGATTCCTGACGGCGTCACGCAAGTTCAGGTACAGGCCCGCACCAATACGGATGGGTGGGCCAAAGATACCTATGTGGTCGACCTGAACTGAGGTCAGAACACGCCCATTTGCAACCCGGCGGCCATGGACAGTCCAAGCTCTCGACAGGTTTCAAGCTGGTCGGAAGGGATGGTTTTCGCGGCCAATATCGCCTCGGGCGTTTGTGCATGGGTGCAGATGATCAAAGGCGGCTGCACCTCTTTCAGCCGCCAGCCAGTTGCGATGCGGGCGATCTGGCGGGCCGCGTTTTCGCCATCGGACCCGGCGCAGATCATCTGGGCATAGGGGCGGCCCTCGATCCGGCCCAGCACCGGGTAATAGCTGCGATCAAAAAATTCCTTCATCAGACCCGAAATCGCAGCAAGATTCTCGGGCGCGCAGAAGACATAGCCCTCGGCTTGCAGCAGATCATCGGGTCCAGCCTGATCAGCGGTTTTCAGGATAACATCTGCTTCACCCTGCGCGGCCCGGGCCGCAGCTTCGGCCATCTGCCGGGCTCCGCCGGTGCGCGAGTGGTAAACGATCAATAGCTGCGCCATGGTCAGACCCGGTGATAGGGACCGCCAGACAGAATGGTTGCGGCCCGATAGAGTTGCTCGGCCAGCATCACACGGACCAGCATATGGGGCCAGACCATCGACCCGAATGAGAGGGAAAAATCCGCCTGCGAACGCAAATTAGGGTCTATTCCGTCCGCTCCGCCGATGATCAGCGCCAGATCCTGCCGCCCGGCGTCACGCCAACTGCCTAGTTTTTTCGCAAAATCAGGTGAGGACATCACCCGCCCGCGTTCATCCAACGTACAGATCACGGCCCCTTTGGGCAGCGCCTTGCGCAGCAAAGTCGCCTCGGCCCCCATGCCCGCGTTTTTCTTGTCTTCAACCTCGATCACCCGCGCGGGGCCAAGGCCCAAGGCGCGCCCGGTCCGATCAAAGCGTGTCAGGTAATCGTCAAGCAGGGTTTTCTCGGGTCCGGCGCGCAATCGCCCGACCGCAACTATGCTGATCCGCATATCTCTCTCGCCTCCGGCCCTTCAATACAGGCCGGGATGGCGCCTCAGTTGGCTGAGGCGCTGCCGCCCGCAGGCAGCCACATCTTTTCCAGCTGATAGAATTCACGCACTTCGGGGCGGAAGATATGGACGATCACATCGCCCGTATCAATCAACACCCAGTCGCCGGCATCCTTACCTTCGACCTTCGAGGTGAAACCGAATTCTTGCTTGATGCGATCCGTCAGCTTTTCCGCCATGGCCGCCACCTGACGGGTCGACCGACCCGAGGCAATCACCATGTGATCCGCAACAGAAGACTTACCTTGCAGGTTGATCTGCACGACGTCTTCGGCCTTGTCATCGGAAAGTGAGGAAAGGATACGCTCAAGCAGCTTGTCGCTGATTGACTGAGAGTGGGCCATCACGCTGGCCCCGTCATCGGCGGGCAAACCCGCCTGGGTATGTAGAGACAGGACATAGTCCTCCTTTGCTGCGCGCCATGCAATCCCGGCGCCGGGGTACTAATAAGGTAACAAGGGGATTGCAACATTTCAATGAAGCGCCACGCAACGCAGGCTCAATCCTCTGCGATCTGTTGCGAGCCTGCGTCGGGCAGCAGCCGCACCTCGCGCTGCGGGAAGGGTATCGATATGCCCTCGGCGTGGAATGCATCCCACAGCGCCAGATAGACATTGCCGCGGATATTGGTCAGCCCCTTGGTCGGGTCACTAATCCAAAAGCGCAGGACATAGTCTACGCTGCTGTCGGCGAACCCAGTGATATGGCAGACCGGCTCATGAGACCCGCCGCTCAATACCCGCGACACGGTTTTAACGGAATTGACGGCTGTCGAGCGGACCTTGTGCGGGTCGTCGGAATAGCTGGTGCCAAACTCTAGATCCAGCCGCACGAATTTGTCGGAATGCGACCAGTTCACCACCTGATTGGTGATCAAGTCCTCGTTCGGGATCAGGTACTCCCGCCCGTCGCGCGTTACGACCGAGACATAGCGTGCGCCCAGCGCGTTGATCCAACCGAACGTGTCCCCCAGCGAGATTACATCGCCCGGCTTGATCGACCGATCCATCAGGATGATGATCCCTGAAATCAGGTTCGACACCACCTTTTGCAGTCCGAATCCGATCCCCACACCAATCGCGCCGGACAGCAGCGCGATACCGGTCAGGTCAAAGCCCAGCGTGCGGATCGCGACCAGAAAAACCCCGCCATAGATCAAAACCTGAATGCCTTTGGCCAGCAGCACCTGCATCGACGGGGTGATATCGTCATTGCTCATCAAGCCGCGCTCGGCTGCACGGGTTCCAACGCGCGCCAGCGTCAACAGAATGCCGATCAGCAGAACAGCCTTGAGAATCCCAAGGGCCGAGATGTGCAGGTCACCTATGGAAATCGCCACTCCATCCATAAACCCGGCCACGTCGTCGGTCAGGTTCAGGGCAACAAGCGTTGCATAGACCCACATTGCCCATTTGAAGATGCGTCGCAGCGTTCGGTTCCGCACCAACCGTGCCACCAGTGCAATCGCCAGCCACGCAGCGGCCAAGGTTGCGATCACGCCGATTATGTAACTGCGCGAAGGCCATGTGATCTGCTGCATGACCAGATACAGCGCCCATGACAGCACCACGAAATACACCAGTGTCAGGCGCTGCATCAGTTGTACAAGAACCCGCAAACGCCACTTAGGCCACCCGGTGCGCGAGCGCGCCCAGGTATCCCAACGGCCCTGGGTCAGCAGCTTTAGAACAAATGCCGCTCCCCACAGACAAAGGATGATAATAATCTGGTACTGCCGCCAGCCCGGTGTGACGATCAGTTCGGCAAAATTTTCAAACTGAGAGGAGAAGGCCGCGACCATATCGTCATAAAGCTTTGACACCGAACTTGGGATCAGGTCTTGGTTCATGCAGCGCCTCCTCACGACCAGATTGAAGACCAAAGCCCCACGATGCAAGTCCGCGGCGGTTTTGAACCTTGATTGCCGGGATCGCGCGATATATCTGGTGCGCATGAGACTCAATGTGGCCCAACTTCAGAATCTGGAAGATCGCGCGCGTCTGCGCGAACGGTTCTATGGGGCTGCCCGCACGGTTCTGGCGCGCCTACGCGCAGCCTAAGCCACCTCGCCAGCTATTTCTCATTACATACGGGAGAGGACCGATGTCCCCCAAAACGCTCTATGACAAGATCTGGGATGCCCATGTCGCCCACGAAGCCGATGATGGCACCTGCCTGCTGTATATCGACCGCCATCTGGTTCACGAAGTGACCAGCCCGCAGGCCTTCGAAGGCCTGCGCATGGCGGGCCGCAAGGTGCGTGCGCCGGAAAAAACCATCGCCGTGCCGGATCACAACGTGCCCACCACACCAGACCGGGTGAACGGGATCGAAAACCCGGAATCGCGCATTCAGGTTGAAGCACTGGACAAGAACGCCAAGGATTTTGGCATTCACTATTACCCGGTGCATGACGTCCGTCAGGGCATCGTCCACATCGTTGGCCCTGAACAGGGTTGGACCCTGCCCGGCATGACCGTCGTCTGCGGCGACAGCCACACCGCCACCCACGGCGCGTTTGGCGCGCTGGCCCACGGTATCGGTACGTCCGAGGTTGAACACGTTCTGGCCACTCAGACCCTGATCCAGAAGAAATCCAAGAACATGAAGGTGGAAATCACCGGCAAATTGCAGCCGGGCGTAACCGCCAAAGATATCACTCTGGCCGTGATCGGTGAAACCGGCACCGCCGGCGGCACCGGCTACGTCATCGAATATTGCGGCGAAGCGATCCGCGATCTGTCGATGGAAGGCCGCATGACCGTCTGCAACATGGCCATCGAAGGCGGTGCCCGCGCGGGCCTGATCGCCCCCGATGAGACCACGTTCGAATATGTCAAAGGTCGCCCGCATGCCCCGAAAGGTGCCCAGTGGGAAGCCGCGATGGAGTGGTGGAAAACGCTTTATACCGATGAAGGCGCACATTTCGACAAGGTCGTGACCCTTCGCGGTGAAGACATCGCGCCTGTCGTCACATGGGGTACCAGCCCCGAAGACGTGCTGCCAATCACCGCAACCGTGCCGAACCCCGAAGATTTCGAAGGCGGCAAGGTCGACGCGGCGCGCCGTTCGATCGAATATATGGGTCTGGAAGCCGGTCAGAAACTCAGCGACGTGGAAATCGACACCGTCTTTATCGGGTCGTGCACCAATGGCCGGATCGAAGACCTGCGCGCCGCTGCTGAAATACTGAAGGGCAAAAAGATCAAGGACGGGATGCGCGCCATGGTCGTGCCCGGCTCGGGCCTTGTACGCCTGCAGGCCGAAGAAGAAGGTCTGGCGGATATCTTCAAAGAGGCCGGTTTCGAATGGCGTCTGGCGGGATGTTCCATGTGTCTGGCGATGAACCCCGACCAGTTGCAACCGGGCGAGCGCTGCGCCGCAACCTCGAACCGCAACTTTGAGGGCCGTCAGGGGCGGGGTGGACGCACCCATCTTCTTAGCCCGGCGATGGCTGCCGCGGCGGCAATCACAGGACGGCTGACAGACGTCCGCGAAATGATGTAAGCTACCCTCATATCTGAATATTTGAGGGAGAGACTGAAATGAGTGATTGGGTCAAATGGCTCTTGTTGGGGCTACTTTCGATTGCGTTTGGCATCTTTGTGCTGGGCGCGCCGGTGGTGGCTTCGATAGCTGTGACAGTGGTAACTGGCGTGTTGCTGCTGATATCGGGCGCGTTGCAGGTCGTCGGCGGATTTTCCGTCGAAGGCACCGGCAACAAGATTCTGTCATTCATCATGGGTGCCGTGATGCTGTTCCTCGGCTGGAACTTCATGTCCCAGCCGCTTGCAGGAACGCTCACCCTGGCGGTGGTCATGTTGATCCTGTTCATGGCAGGCGGCATCGCGCGGGTTATCCTGTCGTTCCAAATGCGCGGAACACAGTATTTCTGGCCGACAATGATCTCGGGCATCTTGTCGATCGTGCTCGCGGGTATCATCTGGACCTATGTAGGAAGTGAACCAGCAGTGCTGATGAGCATTCTGGGTATCTTCCTGGGGGTCGAGATGCTGTTCAACGGGTTCGGTTTGGTCTTCATGGCGTTCTTCGTCAAGAACGCACCCAACGACGCAACAACGGAAGCGAAACAAGCTTAAACGCGGGGCAAGGGGTCGGCCCTCTCCCGCAGGAGTGTAAACATGGAAAAGTTTGACAAAGTCCACGGGGTGGCCGCCCCAATGCCACTGATCAATATCGACACCGATATGATCATCCCCAAAGTGCACCTGAAAACCATCAAACGGTCCGGCCTTGGCGTCGTGCTGTTTGACGAGATGCGCTATCACGAGCACGGCGGCGAGAACGAAGACTTCGTTCTGAACAAACCTGCCTACCGCAATACCGAGATTCTGGTGGCCGGTGACAATTTCGGCTGCGGCTCGTCGCGCGAACACGCACCTTGGGCGATCAAGGATTTCGGCATCAAGGTTGTAATTTCGACCAGCTTTGCCGACATCTTCTTTAACAACTGCTTCAAGAACGGCATCCTGCCCATCGTGGTCGAGGAAGAGCATCATGCGATCCTGATGGATGACGCGCATAAAGGCGAAAACGCCCGCATGACCGTGCATCTTGAAGATCAGAAGATCACAACATCGGATGGCGTCGAAATCGCGTTCGACATCGACCCGCACCGCAAGCACTGCCTGCTGAACGGTCTGGACGATATCGGCCTGTCGATGGAGAAAGAACATCACATCGACAAATTCGAGGATCACGCGAGTCAGGCCCGCCCCTGGGTATGATTCTGTGGATGATTCTGTGAACACTCAACCTAAAGGGGTCGCTTAAGCGGCCCCTTTCGCATTCTAGGGGTTGAATTCGCGGCAACCACAACATGTAGGGGCAATGCTAAATTACACGTCGGATTTGCGTCAGCAATGATGCAAACCCGCACCAATTTCGCCATCATTTTGCCCAAAATCACGTGTTTTCTGCACCTTGGCTTGAGTGGAGTGCCTGAGGCAGCCAGTGTTGGCGCTAAAGAGGCATCCGTCAAAAAACAAACGGCGGGCACAAGTTGGAATGAAGTCGGCACAGAACCGACCGGTCCAGTTTGAAAGGGTTCGGATAGTGATTGCGCGCACAACAGGGGCGGCAATACGGGGAATATTGGTTGCGTTGATCGTGCTGACCCCCGCGTTGTATCTGCCCGCATCGTCAACGAATGGGACCGAGATCGTCGTGTTTCTCGCCATTCTTGCGTTTTTCCTGACCTTTGCCGAATACAACTCGGCCTTCCCCAGCTTTATTGAGTTCCGGGACGCGCCCCCGGTGAACCGGCTGCGATTTGTTGGTCTGGTCACAATGATCATGTTTTTGACACTGATCTGTAAGAACGCCTATGCGCCGACCCATCTGACAACTGTCTTTTATTCGGTTGGCCTGAGCGTGGCCAATATCGTCGACTTTCCGTATTCGCCAGTTCGCCTGATCGTGCTGATGCTGCCTGTAGATGCCAGCTCGCCCCTGATCGAACTGGTTCGCATATCTGCCAGTGTCGCTTATCTCACGGCATTGGTTACGATTGGCAGCTTTGCCTACGCCGTGAAATTGCGTGGCTGGCCTACAGGCAACGGTGCGTTCAATGTCTGGACCAACCTGCCCTTGTTCGATCCGACCAAAGGCGGCGATGTGGTCACGCGCCTTCAGCGCGATGGGCGGCTCAACATCTCGATCGGGGTGCTGCTGCCGTTCCTGATCCCCGCGATGATAAAGATGCTGACGAATTATGCGGATCCCATTTCACTCAGCAATCCGCAGACCCTGATTTGGACCATGAGCGCATGGGCTTTCCTGCCCGCCAGCATGATCATGCGCGGCATGGCGACCCTTCGTATCGCGAACCTGATCGTTGAAAAACGTCGCGCCTATTCCACGGCCGAGTCCACTCAGACCGCATGATCCGAATACTATTCCTGCTAGTACTGCCCCTTATGGCGCAGGCTGAGACTGTGCGCGTGGCAACTTTTAACACCGAACTCAGCCGCGATGGGCCGGGCCTATTGCTCAGGGATATTCGGCGCGGCGACGCACAGGTTCAGGCTGTGGTGCAGGTGTTGACAGCGGTCAACCCCGATATTGTCGCGTTGCAGGGTGTCGACTGGGACTTTGGCGGCGAAACGCTTGCCGCATTGACTGAACAGTTGCGAGAGGCCGGTTTGGACTACCCCCATCAGTTTGCCGCTCGGCCAAATTCGGATTTGGAGACAGGCCTGGATATGGACGGCGACGGTCGCACCCATGGTCCGGGCGACGCGCAGGGTTGGGGCAAATACACCGGGCATGGCGGCATGGCGGTCCTGTCGCGTTATCCCATCAACCAAGACGAGGTTCAGGATTTTTCGCCTTTGCTCTGGCGGGACCTGCCGGATGCGCAATTGCCTGTATTGGACGGGCAACTTTATCCGTCAGAAGACGCGCAAATGGTACAGCGGTTGCCTTCGGTCGCACAGTGGGTGGTTCCGGTTGATACACCTTTTGGGCCGGTCGACCTGATGACTTTTCATGCGGCACCCCCCGTTTTTGACGGACCGGAAGATCGGAACGGGCTCCGCAATCACGATGAGATACAGGTGTGGTCGCACGTTCTGGAAGGTCGGCTAGGCAGCGCCCCTAAAGGCCCTTACGTGATCGCCGGGGATGCCAATCAGGACCCGACCCGCGGAGAGGGGCGTAAACAGGCGATTAAGGCGCTTTTGTCCCATCCCCTGCTACAAGACCCCCAGCCGCGTGACGCGACAGGCGACTTGGCGACGGTCACTTGGAAAGCAACGGGTGATATGCGGGTGGATTACGTGTTGCCCTCAGCCCATTGGACGGTTCGGGACTGCGGTGTTTATTGGCCTGATACAGGGACCGAAGGGCGAACGGCGGCGCAAACAGCAAGCCGCCATCGGCTGGTTAGGGTCGATCTGGAATTGGAGTGAAACTGACAAAACAGGGCAACCGGTTGGCTGCCCTGTCCTTTGTCGAGGATCGTCTTCAAACCCTGAAGAACTCGTTACCCAAAATATGCAGTATCAGGTCCGCGGTGCCGAGGATGACCCTCCGCCCGCAGGATCACGGCCTCCGCTGGTGGACGAACTTCCGGTCGGATCGCTACCGCCGCCAGGTGTTGAACTTCCACCTGGATCACGGCCGCCGTCGGAAGTTGAGCTATCGCTCGGGTCACGCCCCCCGCCCGAGGTTGAGCTATCGCCCGGGTCACGCCCCCCGCCTGAGGTTGAGCTATCTTCAGGCTCACGCTCTTCACCGGTTGGCGAGCAGGGAACCGATGCCGTTCCAGCAACCGCCGAGTCATCGCACCCTCCGGGGGGCGGTGGCGGCGGTGGCAGGCAGGGCTGGTCCGGGTTCGCACCGCTGGGGCTGGCCCCGCCGGTACAACCGACAACGTCTCCGTATTTATTGAAAATAGGCTCGGGTTGGATCGGCTCTGGGACTTCTGTTTGACCACAGGCGGCGACTAACGCCAGACATGCAGTCGCAGCCCATAGTTTTGAGTATCTTTGCATTCACTTGTCCTTTTTCACGGGCCGACACACACCCGCACCGGCCCAAACCATCCAAAAAAGCGTACTCGTAACCCACTGTGAAATATGGAAAGTGCTGTCTCTCTTTCGGAACGCCGGAACTTTAGAATTGAAATCTGCGGACAAAAAGCCGCTAATCTGCATCAAGATCATGCAAATTTGCAGGACGTCTGAAAATGAACTGGGACAATCTGAAAGTGCTGTTAGCCATTAGTCGGGCGGGCTCTTTGACAGGCGCGGCACATTTCCTTGATGTGGACGCGACCACAATTGGCCGCCGGTTGACCGCGTTGGAACAAGAGCTTGGGGTGATCCTGTTTGTTCGCTCTAAGTCAGGGTTTGTGGCGACCGAAGCCGGGGCCATTGCAATCGAACGCGCGCTACAAATCGAAGCAAGCTATCACCGAATGACCGACGAAATCTCTCAATCACATGCCAACGCTGTAGGGATGATGCGGATAGTCGGGAATTCGTGGACAATGCAGCGCCTGGCCTTGTCAGGGATGGATCGTTTTCTTGCCGAAAATCCCGGATTGGACCTGAGGTTCATGACCCGTGCCGCAACAACGCGCATCTCGGGCGAGGCGTCAATTCAGATGTGGTTCGAAGTTCCGCCCGAATCTGCGGAATACACGGTCACACTGGGTCAGGTCCCTTACGCCGTTTACCACGCCGCCCACCTGCAAGAAGAACCCGCAAGCTGGGTTGCCTTTTTTGACGAAGAGGCCAGCCGCCCAATCATCAACCGCGCGGTCAGACGCCTGAGCAAACACGCCGAAAAAGTGAGATTAACCGCAACGGACGCCAGCGTGCTGGTCTCGGCCGTTGCTGCAGGGGCGGGTAAGGGGTTGCTGCCAATGTGCCTTGCCGAAGGGCGCGATGATCTGGTGCGTGTTGGCACAGGTCGTCCGGATTTCAGCCGCACCCTGTACCTTTATCTCAACCCGGATACTGTTGGGTACAAGCGC
Organism: Ruegeria sp. HKCCA5426; assembly: GCF_013034585.1. Taxonomy (NCBI): domain Bacteria; kingdom Pseudomonadati; phylum Pseudomonadota; class Alphaproteobacteria; order Rhodobacterales; family Roseobacteraceae; genus Ruegeria; species Ruegeria sp. HKCCA5426. Next base: position 59,798 of record NZ_WQGH01000010.1, on the reverse strand, counting down.
GTGCAGGTCACTGTTGAGTGGGTGCGCAAGGCGTTCAACGCCGCGTTTCTACCGAACACCTGAGCGTCGGCAGGGCCGCGCGTGGCAAGCATTTCTTCAGGAATTCGTCGTTCCGAGCACAGATACGGGTTTTACCTGCAGCTTACAGCTTCCTCGCATTGACCCCATGCTGCGCAGGCGCTAGGGCCATTGCGACGAAACGCAAGGAGATCCTTCATGTCCAACCCCTCGCTCCTCATCCTGCCCGGAGACGGTATTGGCCCCGAAGTCATGGCCGAAGTCCGCCGCATCATCGACTGGTTCGGCGCGAACCGCGGTCTGGCGTTCGACGTGAGCGAGGATCTGGTCGGCGGTGCCGCCTATGACGCCCATGGCAAGCCCCTGTCGGATGAGACCATGGCCAAGGCGCAAGAGGTCGACGCGGTATTGCTAGGCGCGGTTGGTGGCCCGAAATATGACGATCTGGATTTCAGCGTAAAACCTGAACGCGGCCTCCTGCGCCTGCGCAAGGAAATGGACCTGTTTTCCAACCTGCGCCCAGCTCAGTGCTTTGACGCGCTGGCTGATTTCTCATCGCTGAAGAAAGACATCGTCGCCGGTCTGGACATCATGATCGTGCGCGAACTGACATCGGGCGTCTATTTCGGCGTACCGCGCGGCATCTTCGAAGAAGGTAACGAACGCGTGGGCATCAACACCCAGCGCTACACCGAATCCGAGATCGAACGCGCCGCACGCTCGGCCTTTGAGCTGGCGATGCGCCGGAACAAAAAGCTGTGCTCGATGGAAAAAGCCAACGTCATGGAATCGGGCATCCTGTGGCGCGAGGTCGTGGACCGTGTGGCCGAGGATTACCCCGAGGTTGAGCTGACCCATATGTATGCCGACAATGGCGCAATGCAGTTGGTGCGCGCACCCAAGCAGTTTGATGTGATCGTCACCGACAACCTGTTCGGCGATATCCTGTCCGATTGCGCGGCAATGCTGACCGGCTCGTTGGGGATGCTGCCATCCGCTTCGTTGGGTGCACCGATGGCCAATGGCCGGCCCAAGGCAATGTACGAACCGGTCCACGGCTCGGCCCCTGATATCGCGGGTCAGGGCAAGGCGAACCCGATCGCCTGTATCCTGAGCTTTGCCATGGCGCTGCGCTATAGCTTTGACCAAGGGGATGAGGCCGATCGTCTGGAAGCCGCGATCGAGAAAGTTCTGGCCGATGGTATCCGCACCGCCGACTTGCTGGCCGAGGAAGGTGTGCAGCCTGTGTCGACTACCGAAATGGGTGACGCGATTCTGGCGACGCTGGACGAAACCGTCTGATCACGCGAGCATACAAATGCAAAAGGCGGTGCCCAGCGCACCGCCTTTTTCTTTGCCCGATCAATTGCCAAAGATATTATTCAACAGGTTGTTAATGGCGTTCTCGAACCCGTTGCCCTGCCTGCGGCGTTGCTGCCGGGGCTGCGCGGTTCGCACGGGCGGGTCCGGGGCCAGCATCGGCAAGGGCGTCGGCGTCATCCCTTCGGTCACGCGCAGCATGGTTTCCTTCCAGATTTCCGCAGGCAACCCGCCGCCGGTGACACCGGAAAGGGGCGTGTTGTCGTCATAACCCATCCAGACACCCGCCACGTAATCCGCCGTGAACCCGATAAACCACGCATCGCGCGCGGCCTGAGTCGTGCCGGTTTTACCCGCCACCTGCCAGCCCGGAAGCTGCGCCCGCGCGCCGGTGCCTTCCGAGACCACGCGCTCCATCATCCATGTCAGTTGCTTGGCCGCCTTGTCGTTGATGACGCGTTCTCCGATGCCGGTCGTCGTCACCATGACGGGCGTCTGGTCCCCCAGCAGCTTTAACTCGGTCAGACCATAAGGTTCCACGGACGAGCCACCGTTCAGGATACCCGCATAAGCGCCGGTCATCTCAATCAGCGTGCTTTCCGACGCGCCCAGGGCAAGGGCGGGACCTTCGGCCAGATCATTGGCGATCCCAAAACCGCTGGCGACAGTGCGGACGTTTTCAAGCCCCGCAACCTCGGCCACTTTGACGGCCGGGATGTTCAGCGAGTTCTTCAAGGCATCCGCAAGCGTGACCCTACCATAGAACTTGTTGGTATAGTTCTTTGGGCACCACTGACCCGAACCGGGAATATTGATGCAATAGGGCTCGTCCACCACCGTATCCAGCGGGGAATACCCAAGCTCCAACGCTGTCGCGTAGACGAAGGGTTTGAAGGATGATCCGGTCTGGCGCAACGCCTGTGTCGCGCGATTGAACGCACCTGATACACGCGTCTTGCGACCGCCGACCATGGCGCGCACAGCCCCATCTGCGGACATCACGACAATCGCGGCCTGCGCCTTGGACCCTTCGCGAACCTTTTCTTGAAAGATATATTGCAGCGCCTCTTCAGCCGATTTTTGCAGGCGCTGATCCAGAGTCGTCCGGATCACCACATCCTCGGTCGTGTTGCGGGTGAAGAACTCGGGCCCGCTGGCCATGACCCAATCGGCGAAATATCCGCCTGCACGCGCGGCGGCGGCTTCGGACAATTCTGCGGGGCGGGTGCGGGCTTCGCTGGCCTGCGCAGGGGAAAGATATCCCTGATCCTCCATCAAACCGACCACCATACGCGCCCGATCCTGCGAGCGTTGTAGGTTGTTCGTCGGCGCATACCGGGTCGGCGCGACCAGAAGACCCGCCAGCATCGCGGCCTCGGACGGAGATACTTCGGCGGCTGAAATCCCGAAATACCGCTGGCTGGCCGCCTCGAACCCTCGCGCGCCTGCGCCAAGGAACGCCCTGTTCAGATAGATGGTAAGGATTTCGTCCTTGGAGTATTTGACCTCCATCGCCATCGCGTAAACGGCTTCCTTGGCCTTGCGCCACAACGACCCCTTACGGCAATCAGCTTCATAGGCCGCCTCGGACTCCCATTCAGCCGGATCGTATGGAACGCCCAGACATAGCAACTTGGCCGTCTGCTGCGTGATGGTCGAACCGCCATGGCCCGACAGCGGCCCTCGGCCTTCGCTCAGGTTGATGCGCACGGCGCTGGCAACCCCGCGCGGGCTGACACCGAAATGGCGATAGAACCGCTTGTCCTCGGTCGCGATGACCGCGTGTTTAAGGTGCGGGGACACCGTATCAGCCGTAATGACACCGCCAAACTGATCACCGCGCCATGCAAACACCTTACCGTCGCGGTCCAGCATCGTGACCGACCCGCGCGCGCGGCCGTCCAAAAGCGAATCGACATCGGGCAGCGAGTTGTAGACAACGCCAATCGCCAGCGCCAGCAACAGCGCGCAAACGGCCCCCACGCGCCATGTCACACCCCAGATCATCCGCCACAGCCAGCGGAACATCCGGCGGAATATCCCTCCGCCGCCACCGGCCGATTTCTTGCGTGTTTTCTTGCGGGTGGGCTTTCGTGTGGTGGTTTTACGTGCGACAGCCTTCTTTCCCGCAGGTTTCGCGGTGCGTTTGGTCGCCTTGGGTTTACGGCCCTTGGACGGGTATCTTTTATCCGCCACCAAAGGAGTTTTGCGGCGCTTGGAATCTGTCATTTCCGAACTCTGCCCGGTTATCGTTTTGAGGCACCATACCCTGCAACACCTGTGAAGTTGAGGTCCGAATTTCCGGTAAATCCCTTCCTCACTTTGCACATTTTTTGGGCATTTATCTCAATCTGTGCAAAAATTGTGCACCTAGCTGCAAATTTCCCCAGCGTTCGGTCGCACTCAGCGTTCCTTAAAACCGTCAGCCGCGCTTTTTTGCTGCGAGTGCAAACAAGCCGGACAGACCGGGAAGCAGAGGGGATCAACGTGAAACTGATCATTGCGACAATCAAGCCGTTCAAGCTGGAGGAGGTGCGCGAGGCACTGACCGAAGCTGGCGTGCGCGGCATGATGGTGACCGAAATCAAGGGCTTCGGCTCGCAATCGGGTCACACAGAAATCTATCGCGGTGCGGAATATGCCGTGAACTTCGTACCCAAGATCAAGCTGGAAATCGTGGTGCCCGCTGCGATGGCCGACCAGATCGTCGAGACCATCACCAAAACCGCCAAGACCGGCAAGATCGGTGACGGCAAGATTTTCGTCCTCGATGTCGAGCAGGCCCTGCGCGTGCGGACCGGGGAAACCAACGAAGAGGCGCTGTAAGCGCCCCCACTCACAATCATTCGAGGACTGACAATGAACCTGATGAAATCTCTCATCCCTGCTGCCGCGATCGTCGCGCTGCCGCAGATGGGTCTGGCGCAAGAGGCCGCCGACGGCGAAGCCGCGCTCCATACCCAGTATATCTTCACCACGCTGCTGTTCCTGATGGCAGGGTTCCTGGTCTTCTTCATGGCGGCAGGTTTTGCCATGCTTGAAGGCGGTCTGGTGCGCTCCAAGAACGTGGCCATGCAGATGATCAAGAACGTGGCGCTGTTTTCCATTGCCGCGATCATGTACTGGCTGGTTGGCTTCAAAACGATGTATCCGGGCGACTTCAATGGTTTCTTTGCCATTGGCGGCCCAACCGTGCTTGACCCGGTCGGCGTCGACCCTGCCGAGGCTGCTTTGGACTATGCCTCGATCGGATCGGACTTCTTCTTCCAGTTGGTCTTTGTGGCTGCAACCGCCTCCATCGTGTCAGGTGCCGTTGCCGAACGGATCAAGCTGTTCCCCTTCCTGATCTTCGTCGTTGTACTGACCGGTATCATGTACCCGATCTCAGGTTCCTGGCAGTGGGGCGGCGGCTGGCTGTCTGAAGCTGGCTTCTCGGATTTCGCTGGCTCGACCGTCGTACACTCGGTCGGTGGCTGGGCAGCGCTGGCAGGCGCGATCATCCTTGGTCCGCGGATCGGCAAATACAAGGACGGCAAGGTCCACCCGATGCCCGGTTCGAACCTGGCACTGGCAACCCTGGGTACGTTCATCCTGTGGCTGGGTTGGTTCGGCTTCAACGGCGGCTCGCAGCTTGCGATGGGCACTGTGGGCGACGTAACAGACGTCTCGCGTATCTTCGCCAACACCAACATGGCCGCCGCTTCAGGCGCTGTTACAGCCCTGATCCTGACACAACTGCTGTACAAAAAGCCTGACCTGACCATGGTGCTGAACGGTGCGCTGGCCGGTCTGGTTTCGATCACAGCCGAACCTCTGGCCCCGACCCTGTTCGGCGCGCTGTGGATCGGTGCCGTCGGTGGTATCATCGTGGTCTTCGCGGTTCCGATGCTGGACAAGTTCAAGATCGACGACGTTGTCGGCGCGATCCCGGTTCACCTGTTCGCAGGCATCTGGGGCACCATCGCCGTGATCTTCTACGGCGAAGCATCCTTGGGCACCCAGCTTCTCGGTATCGCAGCCTACGGCGTGTTCACCTTTGTCGGCGCGCTGATCCTGTGGAGCATCCTGAAAGCCGTTGTCGGCATTCGCGTCAGCGAAGAGGACGAGATCAACGGCCTCGACATGGCAGAGCTGGGGATGGAAGCATACCCCGAATTCTCCAAAGGCTAAGACCTGAGTTCACCACTCAAAGGCCGGGCGTTCGCGCCCGGCCTTTTCTTTTGGAATTGGCCAAAAACAAAAAAGCCGCGCAATCCTGCGCGGCTTTAACGGTTGTGATGGATAACTCAAACGCCGACGTCGACAATCGCCTGTGCCAGAATCGGCACCGTGTTGGCGTTCAGACCCGCAATGTTCAAACGGCTGTCGCCGACCATATAGATGCCGTGATCAGCACGCAGCTTCTCGACCAGTTCCGGGGCTGCGCCAAGGCGCGAGAACATGCCGCGATGCTGGGCGACAAAGCCAAACCGGTCGGACCCGCTCAGTCTTTGCAGCTCGTCGGCCAGTTGTTGGCGCAGACCCAGCATAGACAGGCGAACCTCTTCCAGCTCGGCCGCCCAATCCGCGCGCAAGGCGTCGTCATTCAGGATCGTCGTCACAACCCGCGCCCCGTGATCGGGCGGGAAGGAATAGTTCTGGCGGTTCAGAAAGGCCAGCGTCGACTGGTTCAGCGCCGTCTGCGCCGCATCATCGCTGATTGCCATCAACAGCCCGGTGCGTTCGCGATATACGCCGAAGTTCTTGGAACAAGACGCCGCGATCAGGCAACGCTTGACCGACGAGGCAACAAGGCGGGTAGCCTGCGCATCTTCCTCAAGACCATCACCAAAGCCCTGATAGGCGATGTCGATCATCGCGACGAGGCCAAGCTCGTTGATGATGTTAACGACCTCTTGCCACTGAACCATGTTCAGATTGGCTCCGGTCGGGTTGTGGCAGCAGCCATGCAGCAGAACCACGTCGCCCGCCTTGGCCGTTTTCAGGTCTTCGACCATGCCATCGAAATCAACGCCTCGGGTCTCACCATCGAAATAGCGGTACGGGACGGTCTCCATCCCCAGATAGTTCAGGATCGACAGGTGGTTCGGCCATGTTGGATTCGACACAAAGACGCGCGCCGAAGGGTTGGCCATGCGGATCATCTCGAACGCTTGCCGACACGCGCCAGTGCCGCCAGGCGTCGCCACAGCCGCGATGTTGCCACGCGGAACCGAGGTGCCAAGGATCAGGCCGATCATCGCATCCGCAAAAGCCGGATCGCCCGCCAGACCGGTATAGGCCTTGCTCTCCTGCTCTTCCAGAATGCGCTTTTCAGCCGCTTTCACCGCGCGCATGACCGGGGTCACGCCTTCAGCATTCTTGTAGACGCCAACACCTAGGTCGATCTTTTGATCGCGCGGGTCTTCGCGGTACATCTGCATCAGCGCCAGGATCTTATCGGCGGGCTGCGGTTTGAGGTTTTCGAACATCAGGTCTCTCCGGTTGCGACGGGCAGGGTGGGGAACGCACCCCATTCAGCCCAGGAGCCGTCATAAAGCGAATGGTCTTTTTTGCCCAAGCGTTCCAACGCAAGGCTGAGGATCGCGGCAGTTACACCCGACCCGCATGAGGTAATGGCGGGTTTCGACAGGTCCACGCCAGCGGCCTCGAACACGGTGCGGCATTCATCGGGCGACTTCATCGTGCCGTTCTTGTTCAGCAGCGTATCAAACGGCACATTGCGCGAGCCTGGAATATGACCCGAACGCAAGCCTTCACGCGGCTCGGCGCTTGTCCCTGCAAATCGGGCGGCAGAGCGTGCATCAATGATCTCGTGATCGGCCAACTTCGCCGCAGCAGACACTTGGGTAACATCTCGCACCAAATGGTTTTGCACGCGCACCGTCATGTGGCGGTCACGAATGACCGGAGGAAGGTCTTCGATCTCGCGCCCTTCAGCCTGCCATTTGGGGAAACCGCCATCCAGAACAGCGATGTTTTCCTGACCCATCAGACGGAACAGCCACCAGACCCGCGCGGCGGACATCAACCCGGCGCCATCATAGACCACCACCTGATGACCATCCCCAACCCCCATCGCCCGCAGGCGCGACATGAACTTTTCAACCGGGGGCGCCATGTGCGGCAGATCCGAGCGACGATCCGAGATCTCGTCAATGTCAAAGAACCGCGCGCCGGGAATATGGGCCGCGTCGTACTCGGCCTTTGCATCCCGCCCTTGCTGCGGCAAATACCATGAACCGTCCAGAACCCGCAGGTCCGGGTCCTTGAGATGGGCTGCAAGCCATTCGGTTGAAACGAGGGTTTTCGGATCGTCCTGCATCAAAGCCTCCCCAAAGCGAGCTTGGGTTTTCCCTATACGCGCAGGGTTGCGGGTTCAAGGCTGGATAAGGTCGCGGGTCCGCTTATCCGGCCTGACCATAGTGGTGCATGTTCAGAAATGCGGCACCCTCATCACCCGCCCGATAACCATGGGGAATGTCTGCAGCAAAGCGCAGGCCCTGTCCGGCTTGCAACGGCACCCATTCCGCGTCGCGCAAGATTTCCAATGCACCTTTCAGCACGAACACTTCCTCGGTCACGCCGGCGGCATGGGCGGCGGATTCGTGGCTCTGGTTCGGTGCAAGATCGACATGGAAGGTTTCCGCGCCAAGTGCGGGGTCATAGGGGAAGACGATCTTGACCTCGATGCTGCCAGGAAAGGTCACTGTGCGGAACAGGCTGGAATCGGCAGGGTCGCGCAGCGCCGACGACCCGATCAAAGCACTAAGTGGCAGTTGGAATCCTTTGGCGATCTTCCACAGGGTCGCGATGGTCGGGCTGGATTCGCCCCGCTCGATCTGGCCCAGCATGGCCTTGCTGACGCCTGTCATCTCGGCCACCTTGGACAGGCTCAGCCCCGAGGCCGCGCGCACATCCCGCAGTTTCAGCGTTATATCATCCGGTGCCATATCGTTCGTCTTTCGAATCCTCTTGTGCGTTATAGCGCACATGTGTTACGTGCGCTATAACGCACACACCCCGCCATCGCAACCGGGGCATAAGGGAAACAGCATCATGCCAATGTACCGATCCAGAACCTCTACCCATGGCCGCAACATGGCCGGTGCCCGCGGTCTGTGGCGCGCCACCGGGATGCAGGATGACGATTTCGGCAAGCCGATCATCGCAATCGTCAACTCGTTCACGCAGTTTGTGCCGGGCCACGTTCACCTGAAGGACCTCGGCCAGATGGTTGCCCGCGAGGTCGAGGCCGCCGGTGGTGTCGCCAAAGAGTTCAACACCATCGCCGTGGATGACGGGATCGCCATGGGCCATGACGGCATGCTGTATTCGCTTCCCTCACGAGAGGTGATCGCAGATTCGGTCGAATACATGGTCAACGCGCATTGTGCCGATGCGATGGTATGCATCTCGAATTGCGACAAGATCACGCCGGGTATGCTGATGGCTGCCATGCGCCTGAACATCCCCGCGATCTTTGTCTCGGGCGGGCCGATGGAGGCCGGAAAGATCGACATCGCCGATCTGGATGTGAAAAAGATCGACCTTGTGGACGCGATGGTCGCCGCGGCCGACGACAAGTACACCGACGAACAGGTCCAGCATATCGAGGAAAACGCCTGCCCGACCTGTGGGTCGTGCTCGGGCATGTTCACCGCGAACTCGATGAACTGTCTGGCCGAGGCGCTGGGTCTGGCCCTGCCGGGCAATGGGTCCACGCTGGCCACGCACTCAGACCGCAAAGAGCTGTTCCTTGAGGCCGGTCGCCGCATCGTCGAGATCACCAAGCGCCACTATGATCTGGATGAAAAGGGCTTCCTGCCCCGCGAAATCGCCACATTTGATGCGTTCGAGAACGCCATGTCGCTGGACATCGCCATGGGCGGGTCCACCAACACCGTGCTGCACCTGCTGGCCATCGCGCATGAGGGCGAGGTGCACTTCACCATGTCCGATATGGACCGACTCAGCCGCGAAGTACCCTGTTTGTGCAAGGTCGCGCCGAACACAGAGAACGTGCATATGGAAGACGTTCACCGCGCGGGCGGCATCTTCTCGATCCTCGGCGAACTCAGCCGCGCCGGTCTGCTGCACGATGATTGTAGCACCGTGCATTCGGCAACGATGGGTGAAGCAATTGCCAATTGGGATATTAAGGTCGCCAACAACCCCAAGGCGCAGGATTTGTTCAAGGCCGCGCCGGGTGGCGTCCGCACCACGCAGGCGTTCAGCCAGTCGAACCGCTACAAAGAGCTGGACACCGACCGCGAAGGCGGCGTGATCCGGTCCAAGGAACACGCGTTCAGTCAGGATGGAGGTCTGGCGGTGCTGTTCGGCAACATCGCGCGCGACGGCTGTATCGTGAAAACCGCCGGTGTGGACCCTGCCAGCCTGACCTTCACCGGCTCGGCCTATGTCTGCGAAAGCCAGGATCAGGCGGTGAACGACATCCTGACCGGCAAAGTGAAAGAGGGCGACGTGGTCGTTATCCGGTACGAAGGCCCGCGCGGTGGCCCGGGGATGCAGGAAATGCTGTACCCGACCTCGTATCTGAAATCCAAGGGGCTGGGCAAAGCTTGCGCGCTGCTGACCGACGGGCGGTTTTCGGGTGGCACCTCGGGCCTTTCGATCGGCCACGTCTCGCCCGAAGCGGCCGAAGGTGGCGTCATCGGTCTGGTGCATCAGGGCGACAAGATCGAGATCGACATCCCCAACCGCTCGATCCATCTGGCGGTGTCCGACGAAGAACTGGCCGCGCGCCGGGAAGAACAGGACGAAAAAGGCTGGGAACCTGCCGCCGCACGCAAACGCAAGGTGTCCACGGCACTGAAGGCCTATGCCAAACTGACGACAAGTGCGGCTAAGGGAGCTGTGCGCCAGTTGTGACTGTGTTAACCCGGCGCGCGATTATGACGGGCCGGGTTTTCCAACCACCCAAACCCTCCCGCGCCCGAACTACGCCATCGGCTGCGCCGATACCCCGTTCAGTCTTGGGCCCGGCGCCGCGCGGTGCGCGGCGCCGGGCCCAACCAGAGGAGATGTCTTGTCAGAGACATTGATGATGGGCGGGAGAACCTGCCCTTACTCAGTCGCCAAGTTTGGCATGAACCTCATCCAGATCAATTTCACCAATTGGCATCTTGTTAGCCGGGTTCTCAAAATCATACCGGAACAGCTCGAAATCCTGCTTGTAGATTTCGTAGACCAAGTGCATCGAGAGGTCGTCAAAATAGTCTGCAACCGGATGCGCGCGCTTTGGGCCATGCCCCTCAGATTCGTTGAAGCGCGGGATTGTGGACAGCTCCACATTATGCGGCGTATCCAGATGGTTCAGGACATCCTGCATTCCGTCGTTGAACGCTTCGGTCCAGAAAATCTTGTCATACCGTCCGCCATTCACGATGAAGGTTGAGACATGGCCCGACATGGCGGACCAATGAATGTCGGGGTCCATCGGCCTGCGCCACCGGATCGTGTCGCGCGCGAACAAAAGAAACCGACGGAAGCTGGCGATCTGATCGAACTCACCCTTGCCGTCATCGCCGCCAACCTCGATCCCGTAATTGTAGATCAGCGTCGGCACCAGATTGCCCCGGTACCGTTTGCCGTTTCGCTGAATGCCGCAGATCTTGTCAAAAAAGGAGCTGAGGATACGCGTGTAAGGATTGCGGACACAGGTGAAGGTATAAGACGAGTGGTTTCGGATATTTTGGGAAATCACATCCTGACTGTTCTCGAACGCCCATTTGTGCATTCCGTCATCTGCGTCGTGAATATCACCATCAAAGAACCGACCATGATCCGAATAATACATGATCTGTCCAATGGTTGAGCAGGCGCATTTCGGCACAACCCGATACACCATGCTTTCGCTCTCGGTCATCCATGTGCCGGGAAAACCCATCTGCTTTGCCTCCTCCGCGTGTCAGAACCTAAAATTTCTGCCCGCTTTTGAGATCAAAAAACCAAAAATATTATGTTTATTCAATCGCTCATCCTCAGTATCACGGTTGGAAACGGGCAGAAACGGAATTCACAGAACTGAAATGGCCAGGATTGCCTATATATTGCTGTGCCACAAAGACCCCGAGGCCATCATTGCACAAGCCGAGCAATTGACCGCCGCTGGGGATTGCATGGCCATTCACTTCGACGCACGCGCCAGCGCCGCGGCCTATGCCCAAATTCGGGACGCTCTTGCGCACAACGCAAACGTCACTTTCGCAACCAAGCGGATCAGATGTGGCTGGGGAGAGTGGTCTTTGGTTCAGGCCACCCTGCACGCCATCGAAGCGGCGGTGGATGCATTTCCTCGTGCAACGCATTTCTACATGCTGTCGGGCGACTGCATGGCAATCAAGACGGCGGAATACGCACATCGTTTTCTGGACGAGCGCGACATGGATTTCATCGAAAGCCATGACTTCTTTGAAAGCAAGTGGATCAAGACCGGGATGAAAGAAGACCGGCTGATCTATCGGCATTACTTCAACGAAAGAACACAAAGCCGGTGGTTCTATGCCGCTTACGAACTGCAAAAGCGGTTTGGTTTGACACGCGACGTTCCCGACGACATTCAGGTCATGATCGGCAGCCAGTGGTGGTGCCTGCGCCGCCGGACGATCGAGATGATTCTGGAATTCCTGAAGAAGCGCCCGGATGTGATCCGCTTTTTCTCAACCACCTGGATTCCGGATGAGACTTTCTTTCAGACCCTGGTTCGCCATCTTGTTTCGAAAGAAGAAATCGAGAACCGCACGCCCACATTCCTGATGTTCTCGGACTATGGAATGCCGGTTACGTTTTACAACGACCATTATGATATGTTGCTGGGGCAGGATTATCTGTTTGCCCGCAAGATCAGCTCTGAAGCTCATGATCTGAAAGACAGGTTGGGCAAACTCTATGCCACCGAAGGCGTCACGTTCCGGATAACGGATGAAGGGCGAAACCTGCACAGGTTCCTGACCGGGCGCGGCCGCGTTGGACGCCGGTATGGTCAACGGTTCTGGGAGGCGGGCAATACCCTTGGACCAAACCGCGAAGTTTATCTGATCGTCTGTAAGAAATGGCATGTCGCCAAACGGCTCGTCGATCAGATCATGTCCGAGACAGACATCCCCTGTATCGAATACCTGTTTAATGAAGAAGACACGGCCCTGCCCGATCTGGGCGGCATAGAAACCACGCTGGGAAAACGGTCTCGGCACCGGCGCGCGGTCGTGCGTTTGCTGTTCGACAATTTCGAAACGGACAAGCTGGTTATTTGCGTCGATCCCGCCAACCTTGAGATCATTGAGGATTTTTATGCCGACCAGTCCCATGCGCATGTGTTGGAGATTGATTGCGCGTATTCAGATGCTTACTTGATCGGCCACGCCCGACGCATAGGTCTGGCTGGTGAGAACAGCCCCGACGAGACCGTAGCCGAACTTGTGCCAACCCTACGCAACGCGCTTGCCTACGAATCCGAGTTGATACAGGGGGCCGGTCTTGGCAGTTACCAGCGTATTCGGGAAACCGATACTCCTGCAGAAAAGGAAGCGGCAATTACAGCGTTTTTGGGTGTCTCACCAGACAAGGCCCGGGCAATCTTGCAGTTGGACTACCTGTTCGCCGATTGAAAAACCGGCGACGCTTGGGGCATCGCCGGTCTGGATGTTCAGATGTCGAACTTGACGCCCTGCGCCAGCGGCAATTCAGCCGAGTAGTTAATCGTATTGGTCTGGCGCCGCATATAGGCCTTCCACGCGTCAGAGCCGCTTTCGCGCCCGCCTCCTGTTTCTTTCTCACCGCCAAAGGCACCGCCGATCTCGGCCCCCGACGGCCCGATATTGACGTTGGCGATTCCGCAATCCGATCCGGCTGCGGTCAGGAATTGCTCGGCCTCGCGCATGTTTAGGGTGAACACGCAGGACGACAGGCCTTGCGGCACGTCGTTCTGGATGTCGATGGCGTCGTCGAAATCGTCATAGCCCATCACATAAAGGATCGGCGCAAAAGTCTCGGTTTTCACGGTCGCCGTCTGGCCGGGCATCTCAACGATGGCGGGTTGCATATAGACGCCATCCGGCACACCGTCGGTCACACGCTGGCCTCCGAATACCGCACCGCCCTCAGCTTTGGCCGATTCCAAAGCAGCGATCATGGCCGCGCCGGATGCCTCATCGACCAGTGGGCCGATCAAAGTGCCCTCGGTCAGCGGGTTGCCGATAGGCAGACCGGCATAGGCCCTTTTCAGGCGGCCCACCAGCTCCTCACGGATCGAGTTATGCACGATCAGGCGGCGCAGCGTGGTGCAGCGCTGACCAGCCGTACCCACAGCCGAGAACACAATCGCGCGCACCGCCATTTCCAGATCGGCCGAGGGGCCAACGATCATCGCGTTGTTGCCGCCCAGTTCCAGAATGCACTTACCAAAGCGGGATGCCACCACGGGAGCAACCGCGCGGCCCATGCGGGTGGAACCGGTGGCCGAAATCACCGGCACATCCTCGCTGGCCACCAGCGCCTCGCCCAGCGCGGCACCGCCGATCAGGGTTTGCAGCAGGTGGTCGGGCGCATCGCCGAAACGGGCCAGTGCGCGTTCAAAGATCTTCTGGCAGGCCATCGCGGTCAGCGGCGTCTTTTCGGACGGTTTCCAGATCACCGTATCGCCGCAGACCAGTGCAATCGCCGCGTTCCACGACCAGACCGCAACCGGGAAGTTGAAGGCCGAGATCACGCCGACCGGCCCCGCCGGGTGCCATGTCTCCATCATCCGGTGGCCGGGGCGTTCAGAAGCGATGGTCAGGCCATAAAGCTGCCGCGACAGACCTACGGCAAAGTCGCAGATGTCGATCATCTCTTGCACCTCGCCCAGCCCTTCGGAGGTGATCTTGCCCGCCTCCCAACTGACCAGCGCGCCCAGATCTTCTTTGGCGGCACGTAGTTCCTCGCCCAGCAGGCGGATCAACTCGCCCCGGCGCGGGGCGGGTACAGTACGCCAGGCTTTGAATGCAGTTTTGGCATTGGCAAACACCGTCTCCATGTCGCCCGCCGGGGTTTCATGCACCTCAGCCAGCAGGCTGCCGTCGATGGGGGAATGCACCGGCAGAGTGCCGCCGGTCAGCTCAGCCGCTGTCAGGTCCAGATTGGCAAGGGTTGTTTGCGCAGTCATCACGATGTCTTTCATATCTCAGGCCGCCTTGTTCTGTGGGGTTGCGTCGCCAGCGCGGTAAAGCTGGCCAAATTCGGTGTTCAGGAAATCAGACAGGGCCACCTGTTCCTGCCGGACAAAGCCCTTGGCAGGCAGCGCGCCCGTGCGCATCAGATCGACCACACCCAGCACACCTGCGGCGGTGGTGACTTGAATGGCGCTCCAGACCTGTCCGTTGATCTTGCGGGCATAGCTTTTGTTGATCAGGGACTTCTCGCGCAAGCTTCCGTCGATCATGCCTTTTGCGGTGCAATAGACCAGCACCACGTCTTGATCCGTGCGCGGAAGGGCGGTCTCGAAAATATCCTTGAGCAGATCGCGGCGACGCTCAAGCCCCAGATCCTTGAGCAGCAGCTTCAGAATATCGCAATGGCCGGGATACCGGATCGAGCGATAGGATACTGCCCGCGCCTTGCCGTCCAGCGTTTCGGGTAATGTGCCCAAGCCACCCGAGGTGTTGAAACACTCATATTCCACCCCGTCATGGCCCAGCACCTCGTAATCTTCTAGCGGCGCAGTCTTGACCCGGTCGCCGTTCACGATGGCATCGCAGGGGTTGCAGTATTCGTTGATCAGCCCGTCGGTGGACCATGTCAGATTGTATTTCAGCGCATTGGTCGGATAAAGCGGTAAAGCACCAACCCGCATGTGCAAACTGTCCAACTCATCAAACTCTGACGCCAGCGCTGCCCCGGCGATTCCGACAAACCCGGGTGCCAGACCACATTGCGGCATGAATGCTGTTGCGCTGTCTTTGGCCAATTCGCGCACGGCATTGGTGGCCGCAACATCCTCGGTCAGGTCAAAGTAATGTGCGCCTGCAGCCTTGGCGGCATTGGCGATTTGCGGGGTCAGAAAAAACGGAGCGGCCGAGATGACGGCATCAAAGCCGGTCAGCGCCTTGGCCAATTGCGCCGCGTTGCTGACGTCGATCTGCCGGGTCGCAATGCCTTGGCGGTTCAGAACCGACAGGGCTGACAGATCACGATCCGCAACCGTGACCGAGTAATTGGACGAAGATTTTAGCAGGGTCGCGATCATCTGACCGATCTTGCCTGCTCCGATAACACAGATATTCCAGCTCAAAACGCGCCTCCTCTTTCGTTTTCTGAAAGTATGACGGGCCGCTTGTCCGGCTCGCAGGGGTTATCTTGTCGGAAACACGGAATGATCCGTCATAGTGTCGGAGTTTTCATCATGGTGACGAAATCTTGGCGCCATCCGCCGCGACCGACCCCTATTGCGTGTTGTGACCTGAGCGCAATCAACCATTGGCCCCCGTGCCGCTGGCAGGGGGCGCCACCCCAACTGGATCAGTGATTTTCGTCAACAAATACGATAATGTGCGCTCTATTGGGCCGGTATTGCGCACTAATTCCTTGCAAACTCCAGCCCATCCAGCGCCGGGCGCTATGAGGGGCGGTTTCGTTTCCAGCTAACCGATTTGGGCCCCGTTACCAGCCAAGAGCCGGTGTTGGTCAGTGATAGTTTCAAGACGAGTTCAGGGGGAATAAGCGTGCCAAAAGATCCGATTGACAATTCAAAACCATTCGAGCCGACGGATGGGGATTGGAAACTGATTCATTCCATTCTTTCATCCAGCGACAGCGCGGCAATTAACGCGCATTTCGAATTCTTCGACATTGCAGAAAAAACGGTTCTGCCTCCGCAGGGCATGTATGTCGTTCTTTCCGGCATCGTCCAGTTACGGCAGGACGGAACAACTTTGACCACCGCCGATACCGGCGACTATTTCTACGAAGAGCATCTTGAAATCTTTGACATTCCCGTCAGCCTCGAGGCCGTGGCCACGCCCGGCACCAAGCTGGCTTACCTGTCCAGCAACCAATGGTTCGAAATCCCGGTCAAAATCCGCGAAGCCTGTTACGCAACCCTGTTCGGCGATCTGGTCAGCGTGCATTTGCAGAACTTCCAGCAACCGATCAACTGTTGCAGTGTCACGGCGGCCGCGCTCAGCATGTCGGCATTGGGCTTCAGTTGCGAGGTCAACGACATCTTCCGCGAATGCGCTTTGCCCACATCCTTTGTTGTGAATGACGGGATTTCATTGGGCGAACTTTATGACGTCGCCTGCACATTCATCCACACGCAGGGCCTGCGCAAGAAGATACAAGTGCAGGCCTATTTCATGGACGAGGCCACGACCTCGGTCGATCTGCTGCTTGCGGCGATTGACGAATCCAACCGGGTGGGCGGCGACAACGACATTCTTGTGGCGAATTTTCAAGTCGGCGTGGCGCATGGCAAACAGAACATGCCCGGCGGTCACTTTGCGATCATCGCGAAATGCAACCCCAGCACCGGGTTGGTGCATATGATGGATGTCCACCCCGAGAAATACGGCAAGCTGTGGGTGACGACAATTGACCGGCTATGGGCAGGTATGTCGGACCGCGACGGAACCTCGATGCGGTCGCGGGGGATTTTGCGATTCTCGGCATTGGATGCGGTGAAGACCACGCTGCAAACGCTGCAACAGGATTGCAACTACGTAGACAGCACCGAATATCTGGCAAAAGACCCCAAGAAACGCCGCAACCTGTTCCGGCGGGCCAGCCCTAACATGAACTCGATGGGGGTTTTGGCCGAAAGCCTGAACATTCTGGGCGACCAGCAGGTCGACGAAGACAAGCTGCTGATCGCGACACAGGCCAATCTGACGGACGCGCTCAGCCGTGTGTCCACGGCCAAGGAGATGCACGCGCTGGCGCAGCGCTATCTCAGCCAGACACCTGACGTGCATCTGGGCAGCACATTCCGAAGCTATGCAGAACGCCCCGACAAGGACGACAAATCGCCCGAGGACTGGTTCCGCGATCAGTTGCACAGCCTGAATGCGCACGACGATCGCCATCTGATGATCAATATTGATTTCAACCGCGTGCTGGGGTTCGAAGTCATCCGCCCCCCCGCAAATGTCTTTCGCGAGACAGCCCTGCTGGAAGAGTTCTGGTGCCTTTGCATCGCCTATGACGAAAAGACCGATCTGGTTACGGTCGTGGATATGAGCCCGGCAACCTCGCAAGTCTGGCAGGCCCCGCGCGGGCATATCTTCCGCGGTCTGCGCGACCTCGGAAACCCGGCAATGTTGGTGATCGAGGAACATGAACCGCCCGAAGACCCCACGGATGTCGAACGCATCGTCAACACCAACCCGATTGTGCTGTTCTACGCGGATGAGGACCCCTGGTCCTATATGCTGCGCAGTATGTTGGCCAATATCGGCATCACCAGTGCCCGGCTGATTGACGTCGAAGGCCACGGGGCCAACGTAATGAAAATGCGGCGGCAATTGACGATAATGACTGGGAAGGAAAACCCACCCTACCTGTTCTTCAAGGGCGAATGCCTGGGTCGCAGAAAAGATATTGTCGATGTGGTGCTGGATGGCAGCTTTCAGAAAAGCGTCAAAGAAGCCGGGCTGCCGGTGCTGCTGCGCCATGAATCGCCCAGTCTGGACAAGAACATCTTTGGCTACCCCAAGGGCGGGTTGACCGATGCGCCCAGCGAAAAGCGCAATGTGCTGCTGTGTGCCTGCGGGTCGTCGGCGGCAGACAAGGTTCCCGATCTGGTCAAGCGGATCAAGGATGCGGGGCATAACGTCAAGCTGATCCCGTCCGTGTCAGCCGAGAAGTTTTTCCGCGATATCGAGGTCGAAGAGGAAACCGGCAATATCAAGAAAGCCAAACCAAAGACGATCGAGGATTACATCTCGCATCACGACTATTACCGCGACGATGACGAATGGAATTTCCGCTATACCGAGTTCGGGATGCCCCTGCGCGCCTCGCATCTGGCGCTGTGTGACTGGGCCGACTGCGTGATCGTGGCGCCGGTGACCTGCAACACGATGGGCAAGATCGCCAACGGGATCGCCGACAACCTGCTGACCTCGGTCTTTGTGGCATGGCAATACCGGAACAAGCCGGTGATCCTCTGCCCGGCTTGCAACACAAACATGTGGAACAATGTCACCACCCAGAACAATGTCGAAAAACTGCGCGATCTGGGGGTCGATATCGTTGGCCCGCGCAAGGGTCGATTGTCCAACGGCATGATGGGGATCGGCATGATGGCCACCCCGGATCAGATCATGGAGGTGTTGGACGAGGCGTTCGAAGAACTGGCCGATCAGGAACACAATATCTGCAAATGGGCGCAGGAGGCTGCAGCCTCGGACGAGTTCGCGCAATGGACTCGTGTTTTTGACGCTATCGACAAGGGCATGGCCGGGATCGACATCGTGGATGACAGCAACGGCGATACCCTTCTGCACTATGCGGCGGGGGGCGAAGGCGAGCTGCATGAAAACGGCCAGAACCTTGGCAAGCCCGATCTTGAGGCGGCGCAGGAGTTGATTAACCGCGGCATCGACGTCAACGCCACCAACGATCACGGGTTTACCAGCCTGCATGTGGCGGTGATGAACAACTCGGCCAAAATGGTCGAAGTGCTTCTAGGCGCGCCAGGTATCGACGCCAGCAACTGCATCAACTTCCTGCGGGACCCGAAGAATGCCAAAGACGTAAAGCAGGTCAAACCCAAGATCAGGGCCATGCTGGATGACTGGGCCAATGCCCATACCGTCATCGCGCCCGAGGAAGACCACGACAATGATCTGATCGACGACCGCGAGCGGACCTATCTGTATTTCACCTACGGGTCGCTCAAGAAAGGGTTCCCCAACCACGACGCCCATGCAGACGTGCTGGACGATTTCGTGGGTGAGGCCGTTACCCGGCAACGCATGCCCCTGATCGTCCCGCACGAGCCGCATTGCGACAATCCCAATTGCGGCTACCTGCACCGGATGGCCACGCTGGTCGATCAGAAAGGGCGTGGCGAACCCATCCGGGGTGAGGTCTATCGCGTCTCATCCTCGGGGCTGAAGGAGTTGGACAAGCTCGAAGGCTATCACGGCCCCGGCTCGCCCGAGAATGTCTATGTCCGCAAGCGGATCAACGTGCTGATGGACGGGGTCAAGAAGCCTGCCTATGTCTACGTCATCGCCCACCCGACCAAATATCTGGACCAATGGGCCGACGGCACGTCCGGCGTCGTGGCGGAATACACGCTGGACATGGCCACGGGCACGCCGAAACCGGGGTTCCAGCCAACGCCCTAGTTAAGCATCTCAATCACGGCTTCATCCTCGGGGTCGGCCTTGAGACTAAGGTTATAGGCCGTGATCGCCACCGTGCAAATCAACACAAAGGGCCAGAACGCGGCCTTTGGGATCAGGTTGTCCCGGTAGTGGATGAACCGCAGGGACGGCACGGCCTCGGACGCGAACAGGTAGGTGTTCACCGAAACGGCCAGCAACAGGAAATACATCAGGAAAAAGAACGATTCCATATAGATCACCGGCGATCCGGCAAAGCCTTCACGCAGTTGCACATGCGCCAGCAGGATCACGAAGAACAGAACCGAACAGGTGCCAATCACGCTAGAGGTGCTGAAATCGTGCCGCTCGATCAACTCGGGCCGGCGGGTCACGGTCATGACTGCGCCAAACAGCAGCATCGTAACGACGATCAGGGGGATCATGTGAACGACGAAGGCGTTGCCGAAGTTGCGCTTGATGACAAAGTTATAGTGCAACTCGGGCAGGTTGGTCTGGAATTCGGCATCACTGATGCCCAGCGTGGTGCCCAGATCGGACAGGCGATAGTCGAAATAGGTATTCTCGCGCTCCCACGTGCCCATGACGATGCGGCTGTCGATCCCGAATATGTCATCGGGGCCCGTGGCTGGATAGGCCGCGAAATCGGGGATCAGGGCCACGGCGGTGTCGAAACTGGCGGGCCAGAACCGGACCCATACGGTTTTATGGTCGAAGGGATAGCTGGTGTAGTCGAAATTCTGCCGTAGGGTCTGTTCAAAATACCAGCCGATCAGTTCTTCGCCGTCCTGATCCATGCGATAGGCTTCTTCGATCATCCCGCTGGCGGCGTCCGAGGCATCGGGCAGCACGAACCCGACAGCATCGCCGGTCGGTTTGATCGCGTCATGCACACCGTCTTCGTAATGCTGCCAGACATATCCGGTGACATGGACATCGCTGGCATCGGTGAAAACAAACGACTTGATGAAAATTCCGGTCCTGACCTGATACTCCGGCACGTTTTCCAGGTCTTGCAGATAGCCGTCGACCGATGCCTGATCAGGCAGTTGCGTCGGGTCGCCTTCGAAATGGTTCAGCGCCACCAACAGCCTGAACAACAACACAAGCAGTCCAAGCGTCAGGGCACCGGAAATCAACCAAACCTTCTTTTCGATACTCATTCAGTCCCTTTCAAACTTGGTCCAGACGTCCGACCAGGGACTGTGTGATACCCATCTCAGAGAAACCAGCGCCCAGCGCTTCGAACTCTTCATGTGCGCTTAACGGGATGCCCCAACCACCGCACGCGGCCAGAACCTTGGTGTGCTGGATCGAAAGATCGACCATTGGCAAAGGCTCATCGGCGGTAAAACGGGCCAATGCGTCGGCATATCCGGTGGCCTTGTCCCATTCCTGCCGCGCCAGCATGACGGCGCTTGCATCGGGGTAGAAATGCAAATGGCTGTGCCCGACGCAGCCCTCGGCAATGATCTGTGCGCCCAGTTTCAAGTGTTGATCCTGTTTGTCAGGGTCTGTTTCAGCCAAGGCCAGCGCCGACAGCGCCTTTGGCCCCACAAAGTTGCGCCCATGTTCCAACGCAATGTCCACGGCCCGCCGACCTGTTTCGCGCGCCTGATCCTTCTGCCCGGCATAGACCTGTGTACGTGCCAGATGCTCCAGCGCCTGCGCCTCCAGCCGCTTGGCCCCAACTCGGGCGGCAATTTCGGCCGAGAGGGTAAAGGACTCCAGCGCGCCGTCCATTTCACCCAAAAAGGTCTGCGCCACACCAAGACATGTTTGGGCCACACATTCCGGCACAAAGGCAAAGTACTTCTGCGAAATCTCTATGGCTTCCTGCGCGTCCACCTTGCCTTGCGCCACGTCGCCGGAATAGCTGCGCGCAACGCTGAGATTGTGCAGGTTCGCAGCCATATCCCGCACCAATCCTTCTTCGCGCGCGCGCTCGACGGCCTGCGTGTAAAACCCGGTCGCCGACCGCATGGTGGCATTCATGAAATTGGCGTCACCAAAGCCGCTAAGAGCGCCCACCTCCAACCGCGCCGATTGTAACTTGCGCGCCAAAGTCAGCGCTTTTTCATTGCTGGCCAGTGCCTTTTCGACCTGACCCAGCGGGAAATAGATATTGCCGCGCACATAGTTGATCTGCGCGATGTCTCTTTCCGATCCGCAGCGTTCAGCGGCGGCCTCGGCAATTTCAAGGCTATCCAGCGCCTCTTGGTACAGGCTTGCCTGCCGGTCGGTTTGCGCCAACCCGATATAGGCGCGGCAGGTCTGCTCATCGGTCTCGGCAAGCCTGGCTGCCTCTTTGAACTCGCGCAGCGCGTCTTCTGAATATCCCTGCAACCGGTGCGTTTCCCCGCGTGCGCACAACAGATCGAACCGAACACCATCCGGGGCCGGTAATTCCAAAGCGCGCTCGATCAGGGGGCTGGCTTCATCATATTGGAAGCCCAGAATCAGGTTCTCGGCGGCTTCAAGATAGGCTTGCGCCGCGTTGCTGGCCCCGGCGCGATCCAAATGCTGTGCGCGCAGGGTCGCGTCCCGCTCTTCAAACCATTTGGCAGCCTCGCGGTGCAGCCGTGTACGCTCGGACTTTACCAGCGTGGCATAGGACCCGTCCCGGATCAGGGCGTGCGCAAACATCAGATCTGTCCCTGCCTCGCGGATCAGGGCCGAGCGGATCAGTGTCGAGGTATCCAGATGCCCTTTTCCCAGAATAAAGTTCAAAACCTCAGGCCAGAAACGCTGCCCCAGAACCGAGGCCGCCTGAATCGCGGATCGGCTGGACGGATCCAATGCATCCAGCCGTGACTGAACAATGCCTTGGATGCTGCCGGGAACCGAGTCTCGCTTGAGCACGTCGATATTGCGCAGCAACTGCTCAAGAAACAGCGGGTTGCCACCTGCCCGACGCACACAGGCGTCCAGAAGTTCGGGGTCTATGCCGGTGAACTCTTCGACCAGTTGCCGGGCCTGATCATCCCCCATAGGTGCCAGTTCCAGTTTCGAAACCAGCGCGCCCTCGGTGCCAAGCTGCCAATCGCGATCAATCGGGTCGCCTTCGACACGGCTGGTCATCAGCAACACACAAGGCAGGTCACGCGTAGCGGCCGCGATATGGGCGCAAGCCGTCAGGATGTCGGGCGTCGCCCAGTGGATATCCTCGATCTGGATCAAGAGCGGGCTGTCCTGACTGCAGGCGGCAATCAACTCGTCAATCACCTGACGCCGCCCGCGCAGGCGGGTGGCATTGTCCATGACTGCATAGACTTCGGCCAGTCCGGGGTCCTGTTCAAGCTCAAGCAGCGCGTTCAGATGCGTGGCATTGGACGGCGACACCCAACCCTTGCCGATTGCGCTTTTGGCCACCTCAGCGCAGGTTTCGGCGTTATCGGTTGCCTCAAGCCCCAACATGCTGCGGGCCACGGATTGAATGGCTGAATGCCCCTCGCGCGCACCGAAATCCATGACGACGCCGGTATGCACGGCGTAAGACAAGCTGTCGGCAAGTTCGGCAACCTGTTCGGACAGATGCGTCTTGCCGATGCCCGGCTCACCCAGAACGATATGAACCTCGCCCTTGCCGTGCCGCTGGCATCGGTCGAACGTGGCCGAGAACAACGACATCTCGCGCTCGCGACCCACAAAACGGTGACGGCGCGAACGGATGTTCCGCGCCATCCGATCCAGCCGCCAAAGCTCGATGGGTTCGTTCAGGCCCTTGATGGCCTTGGCCCCCATAGACTCGCCCACGAAAAGCGGTCCCAACGCGCGCTGAATGTCGTGTGACACAAGCGTTTCACCCGGCGCAGCCATGTCTGTCACTCGCGAAGCAAGGTTCACCCCGTCGCCGGTGACGGTGTATTCGGTATGGGCCTCGCTGCCGGTTGTGCTGGCGATGACCTGCCCCGATGCGATTCCGATATGGCAGGACAGGGGCCGCGTCAGGGTGGGCAGAGCCGCATGAATCTCCAACGCAGCCCGCGCTGCGCGTTCGGTATCGTTGGTGTGTGAAATCGGCGCGCCGAATACAGCCATCACCGCGTCGCCGATATGCTTGTCGATCCGTCCGCCGAATTTTTCGACGACGTGATCCACCTTGTGAAAGAACTCGTTCAGCAGCGCGTGCATGTCCTCGGCGTCCAACTCGCTGGACAGCCGGGTAAACCCTGTGAGGTCCGCGAACATGACCGTGACTTGTCGCTTTGCGGGCTCAAGCGGGGTTTGCGGTTCATAAGGTTGAACAAGGTCGACTGGTTCAAGTTCGGAAATCGCACGCAAAAGACGCCGGCGGTCACCGACGGCGGTCACTCCGATTTCGATCAGGTCTTCGCCCGTCAGATCGGGCAAAATTGCGAAATCAATTTTGTTATCCAAAAAGGCCTGCGCATAGTCAGACAAACCAAGTGCGCTTAGCCAGTCCCTAAGGTCCTGAGACATATCGCCCCTCTGAAGCCCCCAACTTCAGACATAGGCGTAGCACAGCAGACCCGTCCGAGTCTGCAATCGTTAATTAATTTTATTTTTTGGTATAGCCCAAAGCCCGAAAATCGGGCGTTGGGTTCAAGTTTCAGCTTCTAATCCCTCGGTCGACAGATCGTCGAGTTTGGGCATCAGGCGCAGCAATTCGCTTGCGTATTCAGTTTGCGGGTTGGCAAACAGATCGTTGGTCTCTTGCAGTTCGACCACCTTGCCCTGTTTCATAACCGCGACCCGGTCGCACATCTGGCGCACCACCGGAAGGTCATGGCTGATGAACAGCAAGGTCAGACCCAGATGTTCCTGCAAATCCTTCAGGATGTTCAGGATTTGAGCCTGAATCGACACGTCCAGCGCACTGGTCGGTTCGTCACAGATCAGGAAACGCGGCTGCGTGGCAAGGGCGCGCGCAATCGAAATCCGCTGACGCTGACCGCCCGAGAATTCATGCGGGTATTTCAACCCGGCCTCGTGACCCAGCCCCACCTGATCCAACAGCTCATCCACGCGGCGCTTGATGTCGGTTCCGTCCATCAACCTGTGATGACGGATCGGTTCGGCCACGATCTCATCCACGCGCATCCGTGGGTTCAACGAGGAATACGGGTCCTGAAAGATCATCTGGATGTTCTTGCGATAGGCATCCAGCGCGGCTTTGTCGGTCAGGTCGCTGACCACCTTGCCTTCAAAAGTGATCGACCCGCCGTCAACCGGATACAGCCCTGCGATCATCCGCGCGACCGTGGACTTGCCCGAGCCGGACTCGCCCACCACGCCAAACACCTCGCCCGCGCGAATATCAAAGCTGACATCGTCAACTGCGGTGAAATAGGTGCGGTCCCATGGCAAAAGCCCACGCTTTTGCAGGAACTTCTTGGTCAAGTTGCGAATTTCGAACACAGGCTTGCTGGTGTCATTGTCGACCTTGGGCCAGTGGCGGGCCATATCCTCGATCGCAAAGCGGGTTTCGCGCCCGCCATAGCTGATCTGGGGAAAGCGATGCAGTTTCAGCGTCGGGCGCGGCACGGCGGCGATCAGTGATTTGGTATATTCGTGGGTCGGCTGGCCCATGACTTGCGATGTCGGGCCACTTTCGACGACCTTACCCGCATACATCACCGTCACCTTGTCGGTGGTGTCCGCAATCACACCCATGTCGTGCGTGATCAGAATGACGCCCACCTGCCGTTCGGTCGCGAGTTCCTTGATCAGGTCCAGAATCTGCGCCTGAACAGACACATCCAGCGCGGTCGTCGGTTCATCCGCAATGATCACGTCGGGTTCTGTGCAAAGCGCCAGAGCGATCACAACACGCTGCCGCATCCCGCCCGAGAACTGGTGCGGGTATTGATCCAGCCGCGTATCAGGGTCAGGGATACCCACCCGGTCAATCAGATCGCGGGCCCGTTTGTTGGCCTCGGCATCCGAGCCACCCAGATGCGCCTGAATAGTCTCGACCAGTTGCTCGCGCACGGTGAACAGCGGGTTGAGCGAAGTCAGCGGATCTTGAAAGATCATCGAGATCTTCTTGCCGCGCAGCCCACGCATCGCCTCGGCGTCGATACCGCTGATCTGGTCGCCGCTCAGCTTGATCGTACCGCTTGCGATACGACCGGGGCGGTCCAGCAGCCCCATGATGGCGGCGCCGATCGTGGATTTACCGGCACCGGATTCGCCCACCAGCCCATGGATTTCACCCGGTTCAACCGACAGATCCACATGGTCCACGGCGGTAAACAATTGGCGGCGGGTCGGGAATTCGACCGTCAGGTCATTGATTGTCAGAAGGCTCATGAAATCACCGCAGCTTGGGGTTCAGCGCGTCGCGCAGCCAGTCGCCCAGCAGGTTTACGGACAAGGCCAGCGCCAGAAGGGTGCAGGCCGGGAAGAACAGAATCCACCACTCACCCGAGAACAGGAAGCCCTGCCCAATGCGGATCAGCGTGCCCAGCGACGGCTGAGTCGGAGGCGCGCCAACACCAAGGAAACTCAGCGTCGCCTCGGCAATGATCGCCAGCGCCAATGAGATCGTGGCAATCACCAGAACCGGGCTGAGGACGTTGGGCAAGATATGGCGGAACATGATCGGGAAAGACCCGCGACCGATCAGGCGCGCGGCCTGAACGTATTCCTTGTTTTTCTCAACCAGCGCCGCGCCACGCACCACGCGCGCGAATTGCACCCAGTCAGACAAGGCAATCGCGACGATCAGAACATAGATCGCCATCTCATCCCTGTATTCCGGTGGGGTAACACCCTTTGCGATACCAAAGATCAGCATGGCGACCAGAATGGCCGGGAAGGTTAGCTGTACGTCGGCAATCCGCATGATCAGAGTCTCGATCCAGCCACCGAAATAGGCCGCGACCAGACCCAGAACAACGCCGATAATCAAAGCCAGAAGCACCGCTGAGGCCCCCACGAACAGGGAAATCCGCATCCCGTAAAGGATGGTCGAGAACACGTCCCGCCCCTGATCGTCGGTGCCCAGCAGAAATGTCTCCTGTGTGAACGCGTTGGGTGTGCCAGGCGGCGTAAACCCGTTCATCAGGTTCAGCGACGAAGGATCGAACGGGTTATACGGTGCAATCAGCGGCGCAAAGATCGCCGACAGCACCAGAACAACGACAACCAGCGTGGCAATAATCGCCACAGGCGAATGCCGGAAGGACCAGGCGAAATCGCTGTCCCAGAACTTGGCAAACCGCGTCTTTTCCGGGGCTTTGGGGGTATCGAGAGTATCGGTCATGTGGCCCTCGCGTCGACACGCAGGCGCGGGTCAATGGCATAGTAAAGAAGATCGACAATCAGGTTGATCGTCACGAACATGACCGAAATCAGCATCAGATAGGCGGCCATGACGGGAATATCGACGAACTGGATCGCGTTGATGAACAACAGGCCGACACCCGGCCACTGGAACACAGTCTCGGTGATGATGGCGAAAGCGATGATCGACCCAAGCTGCAATCCGGTAATGGTAATCACCGGCACCAGAGTGTTCTTCAGCGCATGGCGGAAGTTGATCACCCGGTCCGACAATCCACGGGCACGGGCAAAGCGGACATAGTCAGCGCGCATCACCTCAAGCATTTCAGACCGCACCAACCGCATGATCAACGTCATCTGATACAGGCCCAGCGTGATCGCCGGGAGGATCAGCGCCTTGAGCCCCGAGGTCGTCAGAAAACCTGTGGACCACCAGTCTCCAATCATAACGGTCTCGCCCCTCCCGAAGCTGGGCAGAAGGTCAAGTTCAACCGAGAAGATATAGATCAGCAATATACCGATTAGAAACGTGGGCAACGAAACCCCGATCAGACTGACAGTCATGATCACGTTCGCAGCGAGCCCTTGTCGTCGTATCGCCGTAAATACGCCCAGAGCGATGCCCAGCGTGATTGCAAGGAAACCGGACACAAAGGCAAGCTCCAAAGTCGCAGGCGCGCGCTCGGCTATGATCGTCGACACCGGGCGGCCTTGGCGGTATGAAACGCCGAAATTGCCCTGCACGGCACCTTGCAAGAACTTGAAGTATTGAACCGGAAATGGTTGATCCAAACCAAGCTCGGTGCGAAGGCGGTCGATGTCAGCCTGAGTGCGCTCTTGCCCCAGCATGTTGTCGATCGGATCGCCAACAAACCGGAACATTGAAAACGCGACCAGACCCACGACCAGCAACACGATCACGGATTGGAACATCCTTCGGACGATATATGCGAACATTCACTTTCCCCATTGATCTTCGTGTCTACGCACGCCCTGACCGAATGGTCAAGATGTCGCGGGTGACAGCGACCGTCTATCCTGCGGAGCCGTCCAGTCGACCTCTGGCCCCAACGGGACAATACCCAGAGGATTTCTCAGCTCGGATGGTGAGAAATACCCTGCCTTATAGATGTCTGGTTTGACTGTCCGCCCGATCTCGGGTCGTGCATAGAGATCGCGCGCATATCCCCACAGGTTCGGGTAGTCAACCAGCCGCCGCAAATTGCAGCGGAATGCGTAGTGATACGCCACATCAAAGCGCGCAAGCGTCGGAAACAGGCGCAGATCAGCTTCGGTCAGGACGTCACCGCAAAGATAGCGGTTGGTGTCCAGATGCGATTCGATTTCGTCCAGCATGGCGAAGACGTCCTGAAACCCGGCTTCATACGCCTCTTGCGTGCGGGCAAACCCGGCGCGATAGACGCCATTGTTCAGGTGCGGGTAAATCTTTGCGTTCCAGTAGTCGAT
This sequence comes from Ruegeria sp. HKCCA5426, assembly GCF_013034585.1. Lineage (NCBI taxonomy): Bacteria > Pseudomonadati > Pseudomonadota > Alphaproteobacteria > Rhodobacterales > Roseobacteraceae > Ruegeria > Ruegeria sp. HKCCA5426. The sequence continues at coordinate 31,395 of NZ_WQGH01000010.1, read as the reverse complement.
CTGCTCCAGCTTATCCGGCGGGGCAAGGTTCGGGCCATATCCTTCAAGCGTACCCAGCATCCGCACCAGATCGGCGGATTCATTGGACACAGCACAGTTTTCGACACGATCCCACAGCAAGGGAACCGTGACACGCCCGGTATAGGCGGGATCAACCCTTGCATAGACCTGATGCAGCGCGGTGACGTTGAACAGGGAATCGGAATACTCACCCTCGAAGTCATAGACCCAACCATCGGGCGTTCGACGCGGGCGGGCATAAGCAACCGTGATCACGTCTTCCAAACCCTTGACCGCGCGGGTCAGCAAAACCCGATGCGCCCAAGGGCAGTTCCACGCGGCGTAAAGGTGGAACCGACCCGCTTCAACAGGATCACCCGGCAAAGCGTTGCGGATGGTCGACGCCTGACGGCGGTATGCGCCGTCAAGCTTTGAGTCCGGGGCGGGGTCTTCCAAATGGTAGACCCCGGCGATCATTACACCCATGCGGTCAGTTCACCGTCACCCAGCGTAGTATGAAGAAATTGTCCGGGCGTTGTGTCAGGTCGATATTGCTGCCGGTCCCCCAGACTAGGGGCTGCACGTACATCGGCACGTACACATGGTCGTCTTGATAAATTGCCGTCACCTCATCCAGCATGGCCTGACGTTTTTCGGCGTCCAGCTCCGACTGAATCATCGGCAAAAGCTCATCTACCCGCTCGTTCGAGTAGCCGCCGAAATTCCAACTGCCCAGTTTCTTTTCCTCGTTCGGCGTGGCGACAAGGAAGCGCACGGGATGTTCGGCATCAAAGGTTCCGGGGCTCCAGCCCAGCAGATACATGTCGTAATTGTCTTCACGCAGTTCCGGCCAATAGTTGCGGACAGGCATGGCATCCAGTTCCGCCGTCACTCCGATCTGAGCCAACATGCTGACAATCGCCTGACAGACCGCTTCGTCATTCAGATATCGGTCATTCGGGCATTTCAGACCGAACGAGAACCCATCGGCATAACCGGCCTCGGCCAGCAACGCCTTGGCCCCTTCGACATCAAAGGCGGGGCGTTCGGCATTGGCCTCGGAATAACCACTCATGGCTGGGCTGACCAATTGCGAGGCGGCCTCGGCATTGCCACGCATGGTCGTGGCGAGAATGGCATCGACATTCACCGCGTTCGCGATGGCCTGACGGACCCGCACGTCACGGAACGGGTTCGGATTGCCTGCGTCATCGGTGTATTTCAACGCTTCGGCTTCGTGGTCAAAGCCCAGCATGATCACGCGCGCCTCGATCCCCTGAATGACGTCGACATCGCCATTTTCCTTCAGGCGCGCAACGTCCTGAATGGGGACAGGGTTGATCATGTCCACATCGCCCGACAGCAGCGCCGCCACAGCGGTCGCCGGGTTTTGGATCGGGTTGAACTCGGCGCGGGTAATGTTGTGCTCGACCTCACCCCACCAGTCGCCATGCGGCTCTAACACAGTCTTTAACCCCGGTTCTCGCTCTGTCACCTTGAAGGCCCCAGTGCCATTTGCGTTGATCGTGGCGTAGTTGCCAGATTCCTTGTCGGGCGCAGCGGCATCATTGGCTTCGGTCCATCCCTGATCCATGATCATCCAGTTGGCGATCGAGGACGGAAACAGCGGGTTGGGTGCTGTGGTCATGATGTCGACGGTGTAATCGTCTACCACAATCACCTCACTGACCGGGGCGAACCAACTGCGGGTATCGGCGGCCTCACCCGAGGCGCGCTGATAGCTGAACAGCACGTCCTGCGCATCAAAACTGCTGCCATCATGAAAGGTCACGCCCTCACGCAGCTTGAATCGCCAGCCGTCGCCCTCTCCGATGGGCTCCCAGCTTACGGCCAGTGCGGGTTCGACCGTCATGTCTTTGCCGCGACGCACCAGCCCTTCGTAGACATTGTTGAGAAAGCCCAGGACCGGGGCTGAGTTGACGGCGTGCGGATCCATGGTCTGCGGATCAGTGGTCGAGGCCCATTTGAACTCGGCCGCCTGAACACTGGTCGCAGCTAAAAGGGCCAGGCCAATGGCGCTGTTTCTGAGGATCATTGTGATGTCTCCCTGTTTTCTGCTGCCGAGTGTTCTTGGTTTTTTGTGCGCACGCAAGGAATTCTCAGGCCGACACAAAAAAACAGGGCGCGAAACTCGCGCCCTGCCTGATACTTGTTGGAACCGATTTAGTTCATGGTAAAGTATTTGACCTTGGGCTGGTCTTCGGCATCCACTTCGATGCCTACACCGTCGGCCATACCCCAGTTCAGGACCTGGTGGTGAATGGGGATATAAAGTGCTTCATCCTGAACCACGCGCCAGATGTCGGCGATGTCGGCATTCCGTGCGTCAAGATCAGTGTTGGACGCCAGCGACTTGATCTTCGCGTCCAGCGCATCGTCCTGATAGCCGGTACCATTCCACGTGCCGATATCGTCTTCGCGACCATGTACAAGGAAGTTGAAGATGTATTCCGAGTCATATGTCGGCACACCCCAACCCAGCATGTAGAAGTCGGTCTTGCTGTCGGTGATCAGCGGGAAGTGCTGCGCTTTGGGCTTGGCGTCCAGATTCACGGTCACGCCAATCTGACCCAGCATCCCAACGGCCGCCTGACAGATCGCCTCATCGTTGATGTAGCGGTCATTCGGGCAGTCCAGCCGCAGCGAGAAACCGTCAGGATAGCCCGCCTCGGCCATAAGTGCCTTGGCTTTTTCCAGATCGGTTGAGGATTCACCGTCCATTTCGGCGGTCCAGCCGTTGACGAATGGCGGTGCGATCATACCCGCAGGCTGCGACTGACCGCGCATCACGACCTGCTTGATCGCATCGCGGTTGATCGCCATCGACATCGCCTGACGCACCCGCACATCGGCCAGAGGATTCTTGCCATCGACGTTATCCGCTTCGATGTCGTCCGAACCCTGGTTCATACCAAAGAAGATGACGCGGTTCTGCGGGGCTTGCTTGACCATCAGGCCATCGGCGCCGTTTACGCGCTCAATATCCTGCACCGGCATGTCCTGCAGGAAGTTCACCTCGCCCGACAGCATCGCCGCCACACGGGTCGCAGCGTTCTGGATGGGGGTATAGACGATTTCGGTCACTTCCATCGGGAACTGGTCGATGCCCCAATAGTCGTCGTTGCGCACCATCACGGTTTTCACGTCAGGCTCGCGGCTTTGCAGTTTATATGGCCCCGTGCCATTGGCGTTGGTGGTCGCATAAGTGATCTCGCCACCTTCGAAATCCTGCACGTTGACGGTGTTGTTCGCTTCTGCCCAACCCTTGTCCAAAATGAACAGGTTGGTCAGGTTCGACGGCAGGATCGGGTTCGGGCCATCGGTGACAATCTCGACGGTATAGTCATCAACCGCGCGCACTTCAGTGATAGAGCCGATCAGCTCTTTCATGTCCGAGTTCGGCTGCTTGGCGCGCTCAAAGCTGAACACCACGTCTTCGGCGTTGAAGTCAGCGCCGTCATGGAATTTCACACCCTCGCGCAGCTTGAAGACCCAGACATTCGGGTCATCTGCCTTGGGCCCCCACTCGGTCGCAAGCGCGGGTTCAAACGCACCGGTCACATCGCGGATGATCAGCGGCTCGTACATCTGGTGGCGAATGGTGTGTGACGGACCTTCGTTTTGCGAGTGCGGGTCAAGCGTCAGCGCATCGCCAGCACGCGCCCAGCGCAAGGTTTCAGCCGATGCGCCTGCCGCCATCAATGCAGTCGCACTGGCAGCAATCATCAGGTTTCTTAGGATCATTTTAGTCTCCCCGGGTTTTCGTTAATGCCGCCTTTCAACGGCCGACCGTTTTTTCGGTCCTGGTGGCCATGATCATCCAGATCATTTTGACAGTTGCAACACCTGATTGTGACCAAACCGAATTGATGCAGTCACAAATTCCGTTTTGCCCAAAAAACAAATCTGCTTCCCAACCCCGAAGGATTTGTCAAATGCTCAATCGAAGAGGAATTTGAAAGTTTTCTAGGCTCTAACTATGGGAAAATCGCTGCAAACATCAAGTGAGTCACCCAGTATGGCCTGAGGGTCGCGCTATTCCGCAGTAGGGTTTTCCAGCGGTTGTTTTATTTTCGCAGGCGCACAACTATCACCTCAATGAAGATATTTATCAGGGTTTTTGTTTCAGGCTTATTGCTTGTTGCCGTGTTGCTAATCGGTTTTCGACTGGCAGCCGGCGCGCGGGAAACACTTGCCTTCGGTCATGATTTACCAAATGGGGGACGGCTGATTGGCACGTCCGAGGGCGCTGTTTTCGTACTGGAACGCGGGCAGCCACAGAATACCCCTGTCGTATTTGCGCATGGTACGGCCGCCTGGTCAGGGTTGTGGCAGCCCACTCTTGACGCGGTGTCAGAGGCCGGATTTCACGCAATCGCCTTTGATATGCCCCCCTTCGGTTGGTCGGAATATCCGCAAACGCCCGAGTATGACCGTGTAAAACAGGCAGAGCGTGTCGGTGCCCTGCTCAAGGCGCTGGATCAACCGCCGATAATTGTGGCTCATTCGATTGGCGCGGGTCCGGTGGTAGAAACCGTCATGCGCCGACCTGACCTTGTGTCCGGAATGATCGTCGTAAACGGTGCCATTGGTCTGGGCACTCATGAATCCGCAACGGAAACACCCGTGTTTCTGATGAATCAGACCCTAAATAGGTACATTGTCGCCGCAACCATATCCAACCCTATGCTGACCCGGACATTCCTCCGCGGGTTTATCCACAACAAGTCCGCGGCAACGCCTGAACGCGTGGCCCTGTTGCAAGCCCCAATGCAGCGCGAAGGTTATACCGCAGCCGTGGCGCAATGGTTGCCTCATCTTATGGTTCCGCCTCAGGATGCACTCAGCACCCGGCCAGATAACTGGCGGGCGCTCGATCTGCCTGTTGGGATCATTTGGGGTGTCGAGGATACAGTAACACCACTGGATCAAGCCGCAGACTTGCGTGCTTTGATTCCAGACGCCCAATATGATGCCCTCTCGGGGGTAGGGCACATTCCGCAAATCGAAAGCCCTTTGGAATTTCAGGATACATTGATCAAAATGCTGACAAATATTGCCAACTCGCAGGGACATGAGGCCGAGTTATGACGAATTTCACCAGACGGGCCACCCTGTTTGCCGCAGGGGGCGTTGCAGGATGGGGGCTTTCACGTTGGTTAGGCTCGGATCTGCCGGTCTATGACGGGACCGACCGAACCTTTGCCCCGACGTCCGATACCATCATGAATGACGCCAGCGGGCTGTCACCGACACCGATCAACAAGCATCTGGTTCTGACCGAAGACGCAGGGGACAGGCTGATCACAGCGCTTCGCAACGAACTAGCCGAAGCCACCGCCGAAGGTCGCCCTGTCAACGTGGGCGCAGCGCGTCATTCAATGGGCGGGCAGGCCATTCCACGCGACGGGACGGCAATAACCTTTGACAATGGCGCTTTGCAGATCGACAGCGCAGCCAAAACCTATCGCGCGCATGCGGGTGCGCGCTGGTCACAGGTAATTGCCGCGCTGGACCCGGCGGGGTGGTCGCCCAAGGTAATGCAATCGAACCATGATTTCGGCGTTGCGGCCACTTATTCGGTGAACGCCCATGGTTGGCCCGTGCCGTTTGGACCGATGGGCTCGACGGTTCGGTCGCTGCGGATGCTTCTACCAACCGGAGAGCTGGTGACATGCTCACCCACCGAGAAAACCGACCTGTTCAATCTTGGCATGGGTGGGTACGGCCTGATTGGGATCATCGTCGATATGGACGTGGAAATGGTCCCAAACACCCGCCTGTCCCCATCATTCGAAGTGATGGAGGCACAGGGCTTTGCGGCCGCCTTTCAATCCGCGATCGACGACCCGGCCGTCACGATGGCTTATGGGCGGCTCAACGTGGAACGCGACACGTTTTTCGAAAAAGCGCTGCTGATCACCTATCGCGAGACAGATGACCAGACCGAATTACCGCCAGCCACAGGATCGGGGTGGATGTCGCACGCGGCCAGCCGCCTGTATCGGGCGCAATTGGGAAGCGAAGCGTTCAAAAGCTTCCGCTGGTGGAACGAAACGACGCTTGGGCCCGCACTGGGCGGCGGCGACGCAACCCGCAATTCCCTGATCAACGAACCGGTCGTCACACTGGACGACCGCAACCCGGACCGCACCGATATCCTGCACGAATACTTCGTGGGTTTCGATGCGTTCGACAATTTCCTGACCGCCTGCCGCGAGGTGATCCCCGCCTCGTATCAGGAGTTTCTAAACGTCACCCTGCGCTATGTCGCGCAGGATAATCAGGCGGTTTTGTCCTTCGCGTCCGAGCCCCGGATCGCCGCCGTAATGTCGTTCAGTCAGGAAATGACCCAACGCGCCGAGGCGGACATGGCTCGGATGACGCAGGCTTTGATAGACCGGATCGTCGAGATCGGGGGCGCATATTACCTGCCCTACCGTCCGCATGCGCGGCTGGATCAATTGACCTCGGCCTATGCGCGGGCAGCGGAATTTGCGCAGGCCAAACGCCAACTGGACCCCCGGCTTGTGCTTCGGAACAACCTTTGGGACAGCTATCTGGGGCAACTATGACCAATCTGCAAAAACTCTGCCTTGTATATTTCGTCGCGCTGATGATCGCGGCATCGCTGAATTATGTCCCCGGCCTGACGGATGAAAACGGACTGGCGTTCGGGATCTTTGCACTCGATATCTACGACGACGCGCTACACGTCGCCTCGGCGGTCTGGGCGCTGGTGGCCGGACTGTGGTCACACCGAGCCGCGCGCACCTTTTTGATCCTGTTCGGGCTGGCCTATCTGGGGGATGGCGTTTTCGGGTTTTTCACAGGCTATGGCTATCTGGATCTTGGCATCTTCACCAACGCGTCCGCAGGAATTGACCTGTCGATGGGACGTATTTTTGCAAACCTTCCACATCTGGCCTTGGGCGGTATCGCGGCTTGGGCGGGTCTGCGTGATATCAGGAGAACGGCATGAGATTTCTACTGCGCTGGATGCGCCGACTGGTTCTGCTGATTGTGGTCGTCGCGATCTGCCTTGTTGCCCCGATCGTCTATGTCGAGACAAGCTGCAAGGGAACGGCGCAGTTTCAACCCTATGACGCCCTGCTGCCTCCCGAACACCACCGGCCTGAGACCCGGACGCTGATGACCTATCCGGAATGGCACATCGTGCACGCCTATGAGGATTACGCCGAGGTTCTGCGGCAGGGCGATCCGCATGACTATGGTTTCTGGCAGGGAATCACCGGGTTCTGGAGCTCGCTCTGCGCCCTGTCGCAAAGCGCATCGGCCCATGGCGAGGTCGATGCTGCGACCAAGCAGATGGTCTATGTCATCGGCACCAGCTTCACGGCCGAGCTTGCTCTGAAGGCCGCCTATGAAGAGACACTGGGGCGCTTGTTCACAGCTCTGCGTGGGCCGCAACGTGCGCCGCTGGATGACCTGTCGGCGCAGCAGGCCGCAGAATACGCCCAGTTTCTGCAACAGGTGCCTTGGTACAAATGGCCCTTCGCAGAGAATGCGCATGACCTGTTGAGCCAATCCAGCGGGTCATTGCGTGACAGCGAACGCGCAATCGCCTTGGGGTTCGAAAACACGGTCAAAGACGGTTACGCCGGCCTTATCGAACAGGCAGTCGCTCAGGTGGGCGCGGATGAGCTTACCCTACGTATGATCGTTACCGGGCTCGAAACGCTTCCGACTTATCCGGATGTGCAGGTCATCGGCTCCAGACCCGAAGGGATTGAGATTGAAACGCCCCGGTATCGCGAATTGACAAACCTTATGGTCGATATGGCGCGCGATAGCGTTGATCTGGTCGAAATCGCGGGGAATGATGACATCATGTTTACGGCCCTGTCCGATCAGCCAACCGAAGAGGGAGCGGTTTTCAGCGCGCCGCGCCAGGGATTTGACGATTACCGTCACCTGATCGTGGTCAAGGTCCCGCAGCTTGCCGAACGGCTGCGTCAGTTGGACGGCTCTGGCCTGACGCTGGAACACATCCATGACTATTAGGTCCGTTCTGATCGCCCTGCCCCTTTTGGTGCTGGGCTGGCTATCGACATTGGTGGTCGTGGCGTTGCTAACGGGCGAAGCGCCAGCCTATGTGGTCGTGCTGCCGCAAGACCGGATGCTGGATAGGTTGCCGGGTGACACGGCAGTTCTGGCCGCGTCGCGGTTTAGCGTGACGGTGGCGTCAGACGCGCCGGGCTTTGCCAAGGCGCTCTATTCCAGCGGCGCACGGTTGGTTCTGCCTGCGGGCCTGCCGGGGTGCCTGCCCTTGCCAAAGGTATGAGGCTTACCCTTCGAACGGCACGCGCGCCTCGTCCAAAGTTCGCTGGACAGATGGCAGGTTCAGCGCATGTGTCACCGGGGCCGAGCGCGAGATCACCCGCCCCTTGCGCACCACGGCCAGACGATGGGCGCGCAGGCGGATCGCCTCGATCGGGTCGGCGGCCTGCAACAGCACGAAATTCGCGTCACACCCCTTGGCGACGCCATAGCCCTCAAGCCCCATGATCCGGGCAGAATTCTGCGTCACCGCGTCAAAGCACCATGTCATATCGGCACGGCTGGACAGTTGACCCACGTGCAGCCCCATGAAGGCCACATCCAGCATGTCGGCCTTGCCCAAAGAATACCAAGGGTCCATCACACAATCGGACCCAAAGCCAACCGTGATCCCCGCATCGCGCAGCTCGCGCACACGGGTTTGACCCCGGCGCTTTGGATAGGTGTCGTGGCGGCCTTGCAGCATGATGTTGATCAATGGGTTCGGGATCGCATGAACCCCTGCCTCGACCATCAGCGGAATCAGTTTCGAGACATAGTAATTGTCCATCGAATGCATCGAGGTCAGATGTGATCCCGCAACCCGCCCATTTAGACCCAAACGCTGGGTTTCAAAGGCCAGCGTTTCGATATGACGGCTGTGGGGATCGTCGCTTTCGTCGCAATGCATATCGACCATCAAGCCGCGCTCGGCCGCGATTTCGCACAGCAGACGCACGGATTCCGCCCCGTCCGCCATGGTCCGTTCGAAATGCGGGATGCCGCCCACCACGTCCACGCCCATATCCAGCGCACGGATAGTGTTTTGCATCGCGGTTGGGTCGCGCAGCACACCGTCCTGCGGGAAGGCCACCAGTTGCAGGTCAAGGTAATCCTTCACCTGTTCACGCACCTGCAACAGCGCCTGCACGCCTTTCAGTTCATCATCGCAGGTATCCACATGGCTGCGGATCGCACCGATCCCCTTGGCCACCGCCAACTCGCAATAGCGCAACGCGCGGGCGACGATGTCATCAACGGATTGCAACGGCTTCAACTCGCCCCACAGCGCGATGCCCTCAAGCAAAGTGCCTGAGACATTCATGCGCGGATTGCCCAGTGATAGGGTCGCATCCATGTGGAAATGCGGGTCGACGAAGGGGGGTGAAACTAACTGACCTTCGGCATCTATGACCTCGGCGGCGTCTGCGGTGATCCCGGCCTCGACCGCTGTGATCCTGCCGTCGGCGCAGGCGATGTCCACTCCGGTCTGACCGTCCGTCAGGGTGGCGTTTTTGATAAGCAGATCGACCATTTCAGCGTTGACCTTTGAACCAAGGGGTAAGCAATGCACGCGGATAATCGGCCGAGCGCGCTGCGATCACAAGGGCGATGATCGACAGAACATAGGGTACCATCAGGAAGACCTGACCGGGGACCAGCGCGCCGACCTCGGTCTGTAATCGTACCTGAAGCGCATCGAACGCGCCAAACAGCAGCGCCCCCAGCAACGCCTTGCCCGGACGCCAACTGGCGAAAATGACCAACGCGATACAGACCCAGCCGCGCCCATTGACCATACCGAAGAAAAAAGCGTCAAAGGCGCTCATGGTCAGGAAAGCGCCCCCCAGCGCCATAAGCGCCGACCCGACCACGATAGCCCCGATCCGCAGGCCGTAAACCGACAGACCCTGCGCATCAACGCTGTCAGGGTTGTCCCCAACAGCCTTGATCGCCACGCCCAGCGCTGTGCGGTTCAGCACGTACCAGACCACCGCCACCAGCAGCAGCGCCAGCCAAGTCAGCGCCGTTTGCTGAAACAAAACAGACCCTAAAAAGGGTAAATCTGACAGAACCGGCAGGTCCAGCGGCTGAAATGGCTCGATCCGAGGCGGTGACGACACATTCGGCAGCGCCGTGCGATAGGTGTAATAACTGACCGAGGTTGCAAACAACGTGATCCCCAACCCCGAAACGTGTTGTGACAATCCCAAAGGCACTGTGAGGATCGCATGAAGCAAGCCAAAGAACGCCCCTGCCGTTGCCGCGACCAGCACGCCACCCCACAGACCCGCGCCCAGCCAGACGGCCATCCAGCCGCACATGGCGCCGACGACAAAGATGCCCTCGATCCCAAGATTCAGCACGCCTGCACGTTCGCAGATCAGCGCGCCCAGCACGCCAAAGATCAACGGTGTCGCGATGCGCAGAGAGGCCGCCCAGAAGCTTTCAGAGAGCAGAATATTAAGAATATCCATCATGATGCAGCCCTCGCGGTGCTGGCTCGGACAATGCGATATCGGGCGACAAACCCGCCGACCAGAACGCAAAGCAGCGAAACCGAGACCACCAGATCCGCCAGGAAAGACGACACGCCCATCGCGCGGCTCATGCTGTCAGCCCCCACAAAGACCGAGGCGATGAACAGCGCGGCGATCACCACGCCCACCGGCGACAACCCCGCCAGCATCGCCACGACAATGCCGGTATAGCCAAAGCCGGGCGACAAGTCGGCGGTCAGGTATCCCTTCAGGCCCGCGACCTCGCTCACGCCCGCAAGCCCGGCCAGACCACCCGACAGGATGGCCACGCCGAACAGCGAGCGGTTGACGTTGATCCCCGCATGGCGCGCGGCGGCGGGGTTCTCACCCACAGCGCGTAGCTTGAAGCCCCAGACGGAACGCGCCAGCATGAATTGGGCCAATCCCGCCAGTATTAGAGCCAAAACAAACCCCGAATGCACCCGCATCCGTTCCATCAGTGGCGGCAGCATTCCTTGATCCAGAACCGGTGCTGATTGTGGCCAGCCCAGCCCCATCGGGTCCTGCAGCGGCCCTTCCAACATCATCTGCACAAAGATCAGGATGATGAAATTCAACAGCAGCGTCGTCACCACCTCATCCGCGCCAAAGCGGGTTTTCAGATAGGTTGGGGCGACCATCCCCGCCGCCCCTGCAGCAGCACCCATCAGGACAATCAGCGGCAACAGCAAGATGCCTGAGATATCCAGCACCCCCGACCCGATGGCCACCGCAGCCATCGCGCCCAGATACAACTGTCCCTCGGCCCCGATATTCCAAAGCTTTGCGCGAAAGGCCAAAGCGGCGGCCAGCCCGGTGAATATCAGTGGCGTGGCGCGTGTCAGCACCTCGGAGAACGCAAAGACCGAACCGAAGACGCCGCGAAACATCTCGGCATAGGCGACGATCGGGTTTGCACCGGCCGCCAACAGCGGGATCGCGGCAAAGCCCAGTGCGATCACGGCCGATAGGATGGGAACGCCCAACGTGAAAGCCCGCGATTGGGTCTGACGTGGTTCAATACGGATCATGCCGGTTCTCCTGCCATCATCAACCCGATCTGTTCACGGTCGCGCCCCGGTGCCTCGTGCAGTTCTCCGTCGCGGATCACCACGATGCGGTCGGCGAGGCTCAGCAATTCGTCGAGGTCCTCGGAAATCAGTACCACACCCGCCCCACGCGCCCTTGCATTCAGCAGGCGCTTGCTCACCTCGGCCGCGGCACCCATGTCCAGACCGCGTGTCGGCTGGTTCGCAAGGATGAGGCGGGGCGAAAGATCGAAGACACGTGCCAGAATAAGTTTCTGGATATTGCCCCCGGACAACAGACGCGCAGGCGCATCCACGCCCGGCCCGCGCACGTCATAGGCTTTGGACAAACGCTCGGCATTGTCCTGGATGTCTTCGCGGCGCAACAACCCGTATGATTGAACCTCGGGATCGTTCAACCGTTCGATAACCATGTTTTCCGCCACGGTCATGGCACCGACGATGCCTTCATGGTGGCGATCTTCAGGGATGCGGCCAACCCCCGCACGCACCATCTTGGCCGGGGTGGGTGAGGTAACCTCGACTCCATCAACCTTGATTAGACCCTGTTCTGGGCGCACAAGACCTGCGATGACATTGGCCAACCCACTCTGACCGTTACCAGAAACCCCGGCGATCCCCAGAATTTCATGCGCGTGTACCGTCAGGTCGACCGCCGTCAGCGTGTCGCGTTTGGACCGCCCTGCGACCGATACGCCCGATATGGTCAGGACCGGATCACCGGGCGTCAGGTAAGAGCCGGCAAGCTCGGGTGTCTCAGCGCCAACCATCATCTGCGCGATCGACTTTTCGTCCGCGTCGGATGTGGCCATCTCTCCGACTTTCCGACCATGTCTAAGAACGGCAATGCGATCCGAAAAGGCCAGAACTTCGCGCAGCTTGTGACTGATGAAGATTACCGACAGACCTTCATCGGTCATCAGGCGGATGTTTTCGAACAATGTATCCGCTTCTTGCGGGGTCAGAACAGCGGTTGGTTCGTCTAGCACTAGTATGCGGGCATTGCGGTACAGCGCCTTGAGGATTTCCACTCTTTGCCTTTCGCCTACCGACAGTCGGCCAACCGGCGTATCAAGAGGCGCGGACAGACCGCTTTGCGCCATGATGCCTTCGATCCTGCGCCGCGCTGCACGTCGGTTGCGGCGCAGAGAAATCAGGGGTTCCGATCCCAAGGTTATATTGTCGAGGGCCGAAATGTTCTCGGCCAATGTGAAATGCTGGTGCACCATCCCCACGCCTGAGGCCAGCGCCACCTGCGGGTGGCCCAGCGGCAGAGGGCGCAACACCCCGCCTTCATCCGCAACCTCGATTGAGCCGGCATCGGGCAGGTAATGCCCGAACAGCATATTCATCAGCGTGGTCTTGCCCGCGCCGTTTTCGCCCAGCAGCGCCAGAACCTCGCCTTTGTTCAGGGTCAGGCTGACATTGTCATTGGCGATGACCGGGCCGAAATGCTTGCTCAACCCGTTGAGTTTCAGAACTGTGGAATCTGTCATTGGAAAAACGGGCCGGTTTGTGGACCGGCCCGAACAAGATCAGTTGTCGGAAACGGGTCGGTCGTCGTTCACGTTGACGCGGAACAGCCCGTCCATAATCTCGTCCTGTCGCGCGTTGACCGCTTCGACCACATCGGAGGGCACCAGTTCCTCATCCAGAACCATGGAACCGCCGCCATATCCCATAAAGCTGTACTGGCCGTAATCCGCAGCCTCAAACGAGCCGCTGGCTACATTGGCAATAGCCTTGTCGATGGTGGGCTCCATGTGCCATAGGGCCGACGCCATGATCGTACCGGGATAATCACCCGACGTGTCGATCACGTTGCCAACGGCTTTGACGCCACGCTCCACCGCAGCATCCGACACACCAAAACGCTCGGCATACATGATGTCCGCGCCTGCATCCATCATCGCAATCGCACTTTCCTTGGCCTTGGGCGGGTCATACCAGCTGTCGATGAAGGTCACGAGGAATTTGACATCCGGGTTCACCTCGCGCGCGCCATCCATGAAGGCGTTCATCAGGCGGTTCACCTCGGGGATGGCATATCCGCCGACCATACCAATGACATTCGATTCCGTGGCCGCACCAGCAACCATGCCGGTCAGGTAGGACGGCTCGTGAATCCAGTTGTCAAAGACCGAGAAGTTCGGACCGACAGGCCCAAAGGACGATCCCATCAGGAAGGCCGTGTCCGGGTAATCCTTGGCCACCTTGCGCGCGGCGCGCTCCAGCCCGAACACCTCGCCTACGATCAGTTGCGAGCCCTGTTCGGCATATTCACGCATCACGCGCTCATAGTCGGTGTTGGCCACATTCTCGGAAAAGACGTATTCGATGTCGCCCCTCTCAGCCGCCGCGTTAAGCGCCTTGTGGATACGGCTGATCCATTGCTGTTCCACGGGCAGCGTATAGATCGCTGCAACCTTGACCGTTTCGGCCGCAGCCACACCGACAGAGTATATCGTTGACGCCGCCGCAACAGCGGCAAGAAACAGTCTTCTTGTCATGTTATTTTTTGCCATCACACTCTCCTGTTTTCAGGGATGGCAGCATTTTTTTACTGTTCAGTCAAATTTTTTCCGGTCAACAGCGGTGTATGAAACAGCAGGATGAGCAATTTTTAGGCACTGAAATCGGGACGTTTGTTCTGCGCAAAACCAGCGTGTCCCGGACCTGATCGTGGCCGTTCGGGTGGCCCGATCCAATACATTGGTCAGTTCTCAAAACGAGGCATCGCGGCCTTGGGAATGCGCGCGCCATAGTGCCGAATAACTTCACCCGACAGCTTTTGACCCCACGCGATTGCCGCCGCCTGAGGCTTTCCGCTCAAGCGTGCCGAAAGATAACCCGCATTGAATGCATCGCCAGCCCCGGAAGTGTCACGAATTCCTTCGACCTTGGGGGTCTCAGACGTCGTTATCTGACTGTCCGCCAACGCTAACATAGGGGCTGGACCGTTCTTGACGACAACTTCCGAAATGCCCGCTGCCCCAAGCCGTTCAACGGTATGCGCCGGGGACGCATCGCCCCATAGACCTTGTTCATCATCAAAGCTGGGGAATGCGATGTCGGTGATCTGGTTGAATCTGGCGATCGTCTCACGCGTTTCATCGGCAGACGACCAAAGCCGGGGGCGTATATTCGGATCGAAAGAAACCAAGGCCTTGGCCGAGCGCGCTTCGGCCAGCACATCCCACAAAACCGCGCGGGCTTGGGCCGACAGAATGGCCAGCGTAATCCCGGACAGGTGGATCAGACCCGCACCTTCGACCACCTGCTGCAACCAATCGCGATCCTCCGCAAGCAGACGCGCCGCCGAAGCCTCGCGCCAGTATTGAAAACTGCGTTCGACGCCATCCAGTTCGATCATGTACAAGCCCATGGTGCGACCGGTGACCCGGCCTATCCCATCCGTTACCAGACTGTCCTCGTCCAACTGCTTAAGAAACGCGGACGAGACCTTGTCGGTCCCGACCTTCGTGACAAAACCAATCGACGCCTTTTCGCCAAGGATCTGCGCCATATGCCAGGCGGTGTTGAACGTATCCCCGGCAAAGCCGCGCTTGTACGAACCGTCGCCCAAATCGGCCATTTCGATCATGGCTTCACCAATCGCGACGGCCTTGTTTGACGTGAAACTCAGCAAGGCACCGTATCCCCATCGTTTTGATCGTAGATGGCCCCGGTTAACCACGCGGGCCAGTCACGTTCGAAAAAAGTACGGGCATCTTGATCAAACCTGCGGATTTTTCGGTGCGACACAACCATATCCTCGCCGTCCATATGAACGAGAAGTTGTTCGCGCATGTCTGCTTCTCGTTCGGATCGAAACCTAACCTCCGGTATCGGTCCATGCGCCGCTTGGGGCAGAGCATCCCCGTTGGGATCGCAAATTGCGCGGGCCCCGCGGCTGCCGCCGCCCTTGGCGATATAATGATCCAACGCCGCCAATACAGCTTCGGAGGCCAGCGACATCTGCTGCCATTGCAATACGCGCCCGACCTCGCCGCTGCGCTTAAACGAGATCCCGTTGCGCCGGATTTGCGCGTTCAGGTCGCTGGCCGCCTTATGCGCGGCCGATACGTCCTTGGGCGTGCACAGGATGCCGGCGTGATCGCTCATGCGGGCCTGGACTTCGGAACGAATATCGGCAGCGTCGCGGGAGCTGTTGGTATTCAGAGTTGCCTCAATCCGGGTCAACGCGTGTTCTGCCAAGGAGGTGATTTCCAGTTTCGACGCCTCATGCGCCATCCGGCTTGCCGCGATATGTTCCGCGACGCGGGTGCCAAAAACCTGTCCGGCGTTCAAAGCCGATCCACCGGGTCGCGTGACGCCATGGGTGCCCGCGGCTTCTCCAACTGCATAGATCCCGGCGACGTTGGTGCGGCCCCAGATATCCACGGCAATACCGCCATTCATATGCTGGTTATTCACCGCGAATTCCAACGGGTCGATAGTGATGTCCACCTTGTAGCGCTTATACAGCTCAATCGAGAGCGGGTTCATATGGCGCAGCCGGTCGATTGGCAGATCGTGAACGGCCCCGGCATGTCGCAGATAGCTGCGCACATCGTCATCCAAATGGTCCAGACTGAACGGCTGATCACCCGGCACAGGCAGAAGGTTGCGGTTGAAATCCATGAACACCCGCCGACCTTTTTGGTTTTCCCGCACGATTGCCAGATCGACAAGGCTGGACTGAAAGTCCAGCATCCGTGTGGCATGGAACGGCCATTGATAGCCCTTGCGAAAGATGTTCGAGGCCATCTCTTGCGTGCTGCGATAATAGTCAGCCAGAAAGTGATGCTCGGCCCCGCTGTCATCCACCGAATAAATATGCGGGATCACTTGCACATAAGTGCCCGACAGGTTCCACGGAAACCCCTCGCGCCGCGTGCCGATGCCAAACTGACTTTCGGTGATATTGACCAATTCTAGACCGGCCTCAAGCGCAAGCCCCAACGTGCCGAAACAGCCATTGGGGAACACGCTGTCGCGGTACAGCTCTCCGGGCCCTCCGGCCGCGAAGACCAGTGCATTGCAGGTGAACAGCGTCAGCCCATAGGGGTTTGCATCCGAACTGGCCTTGGGGCGGATTGCCAACAGGCCAACCACGCGGTCATCTTCGGTCAGAACGTTTACAGCCGTCGTATGGTTAAAGAAGGGGATGTCCAGCCGGATCGCCTCTTGCGCCAGCACCTGCACCATCAATCGCGAGGTGCGGGGACCGCAGCTTGTAGCACGCCCGACCTCGTCATGATCCGTCTGGTAACGCAATGTGCCGCCCAGCGCATCCTGCGGCAAGGGCAGCCCCAGATATTGCAGGGATGCCATCGCGCGGATCGAGCCGACCGCCTCGATATATGCCGTGTCCTCGTCCATTGCGCCGCCTGCCCCAATTGCCGCTGCCATGTCCTGAAAGTCATCGCCATGATCTTTCGTATTTGCCGTGTGCAGAGTCTGTTTGTCCGAACCGGAACAGGCCGAGGTCCCGCCCCACGCGCTCTGGCTGATGATGGTCACGTCCACGTCGCGCCTTTTCATCTCGACGGCTGCGCGCAACCCGGCGGCTCCGCTGCCGATCACAAGACCTCCGCAGGCATGGACTGGAATGTCATACCCGCCGATCCGGACGGTTCTCGACAATTCCGGTTCCTGCCGCAGGCGCGGCATGGCCACATCGGTCAGTGCATCGAGAATATCCTGAGGGACAGTGGTGCTCATGAAGATCGGTCCTTATGGCGTATCAGTCGATATCGACCCAGCGCTTCAGGCGCGATGATGACATGCAGGCGTCGACGATCTGGCAAATGCGATGGCCCGCATCGAAAGTGGGCCACATCGGTTCGCCTGTGGTGATGGATTTAATGACTTCGGCGGCTTCGATGATTTTGCTTTCGTTATAGCCCAGCCCAAAATTGGGCAGCGGCAGAAACGCGCCATAGGTGTCATGCTCGGGACCAACATCAATCTCACGATAGCCGCGCCGACCGGTCGGATCATCATTAGTGTAAAATCTCAGGCGGCTCAATTCGTCGTAATTGTAGGCCAGACTGCCCTTGGTGCCGTAAACCTCATAGCTTTGCATAAATTTTCGGCCCGTCGCTGTGCGGCTGAAATCGACCATCCCGCGCGCTCCGTTGGCGAAATGGCACAGGACATTCGCGCCGTCCGGATTGGTGATGGGTTTCCATTTTTCCTTGCCGGTTAGTTCGGGAACTTCACCAAGGCCGAGACCTTCCACCACCGGGCGTTTGTCGGTCACGACATAAGTGTCCGCGATCAAGGATGTTACCCGCCCGACCAGAAAATCCATAAAGCTGAAGACATGTGAGCCCGTGTCCCCAACAATGCCGGTGGGGGCAAGATCCCCGTCGGCGCGCCACATATAGGGCGTCTGCGGATTCCCGTACATGTCGACATGCTGACAGCCCTTGAACAGGGTAATCTCACCAATCTCACCCGCCTCGATAATCTCTTTCGCGCGGTCATGCACCGGGTTGCGGGGAAAGGCGTGGCCAACGCGGGTGATCACGCCCTTTTCCCGCGCGATCTGGGCCAGCTCCAGCGCTTCGGCCGCGGTGTCGGCAAGGGGCTTTTCACAAAACACGTGCTTGCCCGCCAAAAGCGCAGCCTTGGCCACCTCGTAATGTAGATTGTCAGGCAGGCAGATGTCGATCAGGTCGATCTCAGGGTCGGCCACGGCCTCTTGCCAAGTCTTCAGAATCTTGGCGTCAGGGGCGCGAAACGCAAGCTCTTGCACGGCGTTGGGATTCGAGGAAACCAGCGCCGTGACCCGCGCAGTACCAAAGCTGTTGCCAAAAAAATGCGGAAAGGTCTGGAACGCCATCGTGTGAACGCGGCCCATCCAGCCCGATGCGCCCAGAACAGCAACTCTTACCTCAGACATGATCTTCTCCTTTTTCTTCAGCAAGTCTCGCCTGACTAAAG
This sequence comes from Ruegeria sp. HKCCA5426, assembly GCF_013034585.1. NCBI lineage: Bacteria > Pseudomonadati > Pseudomonadota > Alphaproteobacteria > Rhodobacterales > Roseobacteraceae > Ruegeria > Ruegeria sp. HKCCA5426. Next base: position 12,791 of record NZ_WQGH01000010.1, on the reverse strand, counting down.
ATCGCTTGAGGCGCGCGCGATCAGGCGCACCGGGCTGCGATTCAGGCTGCTGGGTTTCGTTCCGGTCTTGACCCAATTCAGGATCTGTTCCGCCGTAGACTTGGCAAAGTCGGGAATGTCACAACAAACTGACGACAAGGGGGGGTGGCTGTCCTTGCTGTCTTCGATATCGTCAAACCCCACCACACGCAGGTCGGTGCCAATCTCGACCCCCAACTGATGCGACGCTGACATAACACCCAAAGCCACCAGATCGTTGAAACAGATCGCGGCATCCACATCCGGATGGTCGCGCCGCAACTGTCCCACAATGGACTTCCCGAAAGAGCGTGTGGCCTCGCCGGTCAAAACCAGTGGCGGCAAACCCTTTTCGTTCAGAATTTCCAGATAGCCGCTCATGCGCTCCTGCGTGACAGGGCGCCCTTCCAAACCACCCAGAAAGGCGACGCGTTTGCACCCTTTCTCCAACAGATGTTCGGTCGCCATACGACTGCCAAGATGATAATCCGGCGCAAAAAACGGCAGGCTTTGCGCCTGCGCATCAAGGGTTCTGAACACTTGCAATGTCGGTGTACCGGACGCGGCCAACAGGGCCAGCGTGTCCTCGACATCGCCATACGCCGGAGAGATCACGAACCCTGAAACCCCATGCTCGGTCAGGGTCGAGATCATGCTTTTTTGCAGTTCTGGATCTTCATCCGTGTTGGCCATGACCGTGGCAAAGCCGTTTCGCGCCAATTCCATCTGAAACAGGGCCGCAAACTCGGTGAAAAAGGGGTTGCGCAGATCATTGATCACCAATCCGATCAAACCGGATGAGGATGACCGAAGCGTTGCGGCAGAACGGTTGTACACATAGCCGATCTCAGCCATCGCCTTGCGGACCGCGTCGCGCGTTTCAGCCTTGACCGAGTCGCTTCCCTGCAAAACAAGGCTGACAGTCGATTTTGAAACGCCTGCGTGCTTTGCCACGTCTAAGATCGTTGGTCTCTGGCCCATATTCTATGTCGCCCTGTTCTGTTTACCCCGAATATTTGCCTACACGTTCAAATCCAGCACCAGAATGCCGTCAATCCCTCCGACCGCGTTTTCAACAAGCTGACGGCCCAATGCCTTATGCTCGGAATTGTCGGTGTAATTTTGCAGCGCATCCCAGTTGTCAAAGTCGATGACAAAGCCGTGCATATAGCCGCGCTCAATCTGCTCGGGGCTTTCCGAGCGACCACCTGTGAAACTCCGCGCACCGGGCAATTTTTCGGTCACGGCGGCCAGCCCGGCATAAATGCTCTGGATAGTGTCTTCCGGTACGTCGGGTTTGAATTTGGTCAGTACGATATGTCGGATCATGTCGCGTATCCGTTGTCCTGTTTGATCATGTCTGCCGCTTTTTCGCCGATCATGATCGACGGCGCGTTTGTGTTGGACGAGTTCACCGTCGGCATCACCGAGGCATCGGCGACCCGTAACCGCTCGATCCCGTTGAACCGCAGGCGCGGGTCCAGAACCGCCTGATCGTCGCTCCCCATACGGCAGGTTCCGGCGCAGTGATGCGAGGTTTTGGAGTGGACGCAGATGAAGTTGAAATAATCTTCGTCGGTGCGCACATCCGGCCCCGGCAAACGCTCGGCCAGAACATAGGGTTTCAGCGCGTCCTGAGCCAAAATCTGCTGCACCAGTTTCAAGCCACGAATGGACATCTCACGGTCATAGGGGTCCGACAGGTAATTGGGGTCGATCAAGGGCATATCTGCCGGGTTGTCGCTGCGCAGCCGGACCGAACCTCGGGACCGTGGCCGCAGGTGGCACGCGTTCAGCGTCACCCCTCCATTGGGCATCGCCTCGACCCCGGCCTCGATCCCCGTGCCGAGACCCAGATGCATCTGAATATCGGGCGAACGGGCATTTTCGTCTGCGTACCAGAACCCCCCAGTCTCAAACAAGCTCGAGGCGACAGGCCCTTTACGTGTAAGCAGATATTGCAGACCCGCAAGCGCCGACAGGTGCAGCTTGGCATAACGGTCATAGGTGTGCGGGCCCGTGACTTCGCAAATCGCATACAGGTCCAGATGATCCTGAAGGTTCGCGCCTACATTGGGCTGGTCGAACACGACGTCGATCCCCAGCGCCCTTAACCCGTCCGCCGGGCCAATCCCCGACAGTTGCAGCAGACGCGGCGAACCGATGGCGCCCGAGGACAGGATCACCTCTTGGTCCACTGTGATCTTACTGCCATCGGCCATCTCGACCCCTGTGGCCCGACCACCTTCGACGGTGATCCGGCGCACCTGCGCATTGGTCTGGATCGTCAGGTTCGACCGCGACCGCGCGGGCGCAAGAAACGCCATGGCCGAGGATGATCGGCGCGCGTTGCGCTGGGTGAGCTGATAATAGCCTGCCCCGTCCTGCTTTTCCCCGTTTACATCGGTGGTTTTCGGAATGCCCACCTGCCCCGCGGCCTCGATAAACGCGTCACAGATCGGCAGCGGCGCGGCGGGCATGGAAACGCCCAACGGACCGCCCTGACCGTGGAATTCCCCGCTATAGGTATCGTTGTCTTCGGACTTCTTGAAATAGGGCAGAACGTCGTCATACCCCCATCCTTCGCAACCCATTTGACGCCATTCATCATAATCCTGCGCCGCGCCCCGCGTATAGATCTGCGCATTGATGGCCGAGCCGCCGCCGATCACCTTGGCCTGCGTGTAGGTGAAAACCTTGTCCTGCATCGAGCGTTGCGGAACCGTGCTCCATCCCCACGACCCGATGCCTTTGGTCATCTTGGCAAACCCTGCAGGAAGGTGGAACAGGGGGTTGCGGTCGCCACCACCGGCCTCGAGCAGCAGAACGCGCGCGCTGGGGTTTTCCGATAGGCGGGCGGCGATGGCTGATCCGGCGGAACCGCCTCCGATAACAATAAAGTCGTAACCAGCGGTCATGCGGCCCATTCTCTTTCCTGGATGTGGCGTCCGGCGCGAAAGGCCAGCGCCGCGATGGTCAATGCGGGGTTTACAGCGGCCGAGGTCGGCAGGACCGAGGCGTCGACAATGAACAAGTTCGGGTGGTCGTGGCTGCGGCAGAACGTGTCCACCACACTTGCGGTCGGGTCCGCGCCCATCCGTGCGGTGCCGCATTGATGCGACGGGGTGCGGCGGTCAAAGGGCCTGGACAAAACAACGGGAAAACCTGCCTTGCGAAGCTTGCGCTTCAGCACGCGCACCAGCTCCAAATGCGCGTCCCAGTTCGAACGCTGCCAGTCCAGCCTGATCTGCCCGTCCTTCAGCGTCACGCGGCTGTCGGGGTTAGGCAGATCCTCGGACATGGCGTAGAAATCGAAACTGCGGTCTGCAATCAACGAAGCAACCCAACTAGGCATTGGCGTCGTTGCCGCGAGGATCGGACCGGTGATCTTGCCCAACATCTGGATATTACCCAGCGGAGCCCCACCCTGACCGTCTGTCAGGTAGAAATCGTTCACCATCAGGGTTTTCTGATAGACCGACCTGTTGCGGCGTAGTGGGTGCAGCGCCAGCACAGCCGAGCAGTTGTGGTTCATGAAGTTCCGTCCCACCTGATCCGACCGATTGGCCAGACCCGAAGGGCGCGCCGCATCCGCAGAAGTCAGAAGCAAAGCCGCAGATTGAACCGCGCCCGCTGCCAGCACCACAATCGGCGCGGTCAGTGTCTCCTGACGGCCGTCCACTTCAACTTCAACACCGCTCACCCGACCATTCGCGTCTGCAACAAGCCGCTGCGCACGCGCGTTGGTCTTGAGTGTCACGTTTTCATGTTTCAGCGCCTCGGCCAGTCCACAGGTTTCGGCATCCATCTTGCCGCCGCAGGTGTTGGGAAAAGCGTCCCACGTGGTATCGCCAGCGGCCAGCCACCTGTCCAGATCCAGCCCAAGCGGGATGGTTGACGGCGACATGCCAACGGACCGGAGCCGTGCAAACAGATCCTGCATGTCCGGCTCATGCGTCACCGGACCAAACGGGTAAGCACCGGAATGCGGTGGCTCGGTCGGGTCTTGGCTGGGATCGCCGCGTACGCAATACAGGTCTTCGGCGGCCTGATAATCGGGTTCCAGATCATCATACGTAACCGGCCAGCCCGGTGTTGTGCCGTCACGGTGCAGCATTGGGGCAAAATCTTCGGCCCGATACCGGATCAGAGCCGCGCCGTAGAATTTCGAATTGCCGCCAACAAAGTAATAGTTTCCGGGATTGAACGGCTGATCATGTCCGTCCAACCACGTTTCATCAGGACGAAACACGCCATCGCCAAAGATCGCTTTAGCATCCCGGTCCTGCGCAGACGGTTCCAACCTGACGCCGCGCTCAAGGATCAGGATGCGACGACCGGACGGGGCCAACGCTGCCGCAAGGGTCGCGCCGCCCATGCCGGACCCGATTATGAGGATGTCGGGTTGCATTACCCCTGAATGCGGTTCTCGGTTTCAGGATCGAAGGCCACAGCCTTTTCCATGTTCACGGCAAAGGTGAAATCCTGCCCCGGCGCAACCTCTGCATCCGAGCGCATCCGCGCAATCACATCGCGCCCGCCCAATTGCATTGATACAAACGTGTCTGACCCGGCGGGCTCGGTCACCACGATCCGGTTGGTCATCGTCGCAATGTTCGAGGATTTTCGATCCGCGCCATCCATATCCGTGATGGTCTCGGGCCGAATGCCCAACAGGATGTCACGCCCGTCCCAATGGGACAGGTTGTCCTGACTGAAGGGCAGTTGTGCCATCGACCCGTCAAACAAGGCGACTTCGGCGTGGGGCCGCCCGTTCAACATCACCACCTTTGCAGGCAGCACGTTCATCGCGGGCGAGCCCATGAAGGTCGCCACAAAGATATTGGCGGGGGTGTCATAGATCTCTTGCGGGGTGCCCAGTTGCTGCACGTAGCCGCCATTCATCACGGCGATGCGGCTGGACAGCGTCATAGCCTCAATCTGGTCGTGGGTCACGTAGACGATGGTGGTGCCGAGGTTCTGGTGCAGCTTCTTGATCTCGGTCCGCATGTCCACGCGCAGCTTGGCGTCAAGGTTGGACAAGGGTTCGTCGAACAGGAACACATCCGGCTCACGCACCAGGGCCCGCCCCATGGCCACCCGCTGCCGCTGACCGCCCGAAAGCTGCCCCGGCTTGCGGTCCAGCAACTGTTCGATCTGCAACAGCTTGGCGACCTCGGCCATGGCCTTTTCACGCTCGGGCTTGGGGACACCGTGCATCTCAAGTCCAAAGGTGATGTTCTGGCCCACGGTCATGTTGGGGTACAGCGCGTAGCTTTGGAACACCATGGCGATGTTGCGGTTCGACGGGTGCACCCCGTTCATCACCTGATCCTTGATGCGGATCTCGCCGCTGGTGATCTCTTCCAACCCTGCAATCATGTTCAGCAAGGTGGACTTGCCACAACCCGAGGGCCCGACCAGAACGAGAAACTCTCCTTCCTGCACCGAGATGTCGACCTTGTGCAGCACTTCAACCGAGCCGTAAGACTTGGTCGCGTTGTCGATATCGAGAAAGCCCATGACGCCTTATCCTTTCACGGAACCCGCCATCAGGCCGCGGACGAAGTAACGACCGGCCACGATATAGACGAGCAGAGTTGGCATGGCGGCCAGAATGGCGCCAGCAAAATGTACGTTGTATTCCTTAACACCCGTCGATGACTGCACCAGATTGTTGAGTGCTACAGTCATCGGCTGGCTATTGGCATCGGCAAACGACGCGCCGAACAAGAAGTCATTCCAGATGTTCGTGAACTGCCAGATGATCGACACCACCGCGATCGGGCCCGAGCTAGGCAGCAGGATGCGCCAGAAGATCTGAAAGAATCCCGCCCCGTCAATCTGCGCCGCGCGGATCAGCTCGGTCGGGAACACGGCATAGTAGTTGCGGAAATACAGCGTGGTGAACCCGATCCCATAGACCACATGCACCAGCGCCAGACCCCAAGTCGTGCCCGCCAGTCCGATGATGCCCAGCATCCGCGCCATCGGGATCAGCACAATCTGGAACGGGATGAAACAGGCAAACAGCATCAGCCCGAACAGGATGGTGTCGTATTTAAACCGCCACTTGGTCAGCACATAACCGTTCAGCGCGCCAAGGACGGTCGACACGATAACAGCCGGAACCACCATCTTGATCGAGTTCCAAAAGTAAGGCTTCAATCCCGTAGGATCGACCCCGATCTGGGCCGAGGACCACGCCTTGAACCACGGCTCAAGCGTGAACACCTGCGGCAGGTTCATCATGCCGCCGCCGGTGATTTCCTCTAGCGGTTTGACCGAGTTCACCAGCATCACGTAAAGCGGCAGCAGGTAGAACAGCGCAAACAGCAGCAGCACCAGATAGATCAGCGTGCGGGCAACGCGGCCCGTGCGGATCGCGGTATCTTGCGAGGCCTGAGACATCAGCGTTTCTCCCGCAATTCAGCGTATAGGTAGGGGATCATGATCGCCGCGATGGTCATCAGCATGATCGTGGCCGAGGCCGCGCCGATCCCCATTTGGTTCCGCGTGAAGGTGTAGGAATACATGAAGGTTGCGGGCAGTTCGGTCGCCCGTCCCGGTCCGCCACCCGTCAGCGCGATTACAAGGTCAAAAGTCTTGATCGCAAGGTGGCTGAGGATCACGAAGGCTGACAGAAATGCCGGACGCAGTTGCGGGATGATGATCCGGCGATAGAGGTTCCAGTTCGACGCCCCATCCATTTGCGCCGCGCGCAGGATTTCATTGTCGATGCCGCGCAGACCGGCCAGAAACATCGCCATGACAAACCCGCTGGTTTGCCAGACAGCAGCCAGGACGACCGTGTAGATCGCGTAATCGCGGTTCTTGATCCAGTCGAATTCGAAACTGGTCCACCCCCATGTGTGCATGACGTTTTCCAGCCCGATGCCCGGGTCTAGAAACCATTTCCACGCCGTGCCGGTAACGATGAAACTCAGCGCCATCGGGTACAGGTAGATCGGGCGCAACAGCCCTTCGCCGCGGATTTTCTGATCAAGGAAGATCGCCAGTCCCAGCCCGATACAGGTGCAGATCACGATATAGAGCCCTGCGAAAATCCCCATGTTGATCAGCGAGGTTTCCCAATGGCTCAGACGCCACAGCTTGTCGTAGTTTTCCCATCCGACCCAGCCAAAGGTCGGCAGGATGCGGCTGTCGGTAAACGACAGGTAGACCGAGAACAGGATGAACCCGTACACAAAGACCAGCATCATCGCCAGCGACGGTGACAGGACCAGCTTGGGTATCCAATTCTGAAGGCGAGTCTTGAAATCCGCGTCGGCTGAAGCAGCCATGGCGCGCCCTCCTGCGAGTTGTGTTTTAAGGCGTTGAGCGCCCTCTTTGGACAGGGCGGCTAAACCGCCGCCCCTTCACGAGGATCACTGATCACTTGGCAATCGACACCGCGTCGACCAGTTCGGCCACTGCGGTTTCGCTGTCATATTCGCCGTTGAAATGCGCCGTTACGACGTCATAAACGGCGTTCTTGACCGATGCGGGCGCCGCGTGGCCATGCGCCATCGAGCCGAACAGGTTGCCCGAAGCCGCAGCCGCAGCCAGATCTTTCATGCCCTGCTTGCCGCAGTCGTCGAAATCCGCGTCGCTGACATCGGTCCGCGCCGGAACCGAACCTTTGACCACGTTGAACGCCGACTGGAACGAGGGTGACAGGATCGCGCTGGCAAGCGCCGCCTGCTCTGCCGAAACCGATCCACCCTGATCGAACATCATGAACTGGTCGGCGTTGAAGGTCACCTGATCTGCGGTACCGGGGAAGCGGAAGCACAAGAAATCCTGACCCGGCACTTTACCTGCGTTCAGGAACTCGCCCTTGGCCCAATCACCCATCATCTGGAAACCAGCTTCGCCATTGATGACCATCGCCGTCGCCAGGTTCCAGTCGCGACCCGAGAAGTTCTCGTCAACATTGTCGCGGATAAAGGCCATGCGATCGAACGCCTCTTTCATGGCGTCCCCACCCAAAGTGCCTTCGTCCAGATCAATAAAGGCGGCTTTGTACCCGTCCGGGCCAAGCGTGGACATTGCCACGGCGTCGAAAACGGTCGCGTCCTGCCATGCCTGACCACCATGCGCGATGGGTGTCACACCCGCCGCTTTCAGCGCCTCAACAGCGGCCACGAACTCGTCCCAGTTGGTCGGCTGGGCGATACCGTTTGCGTCCAGCACTGACTTGTTCGCCCAAACCCAGTTGGTCGAATGCACGTTGACCGGAGCCGAAACCCACTTGCCGTCAAACTTTGCAAATGCCTTGAGCGCGTCCGGAACCACATCGTCCCAGCCTTCCTTGGCCGCCACGTCGTTCAGATCAGCCAGCGCACCCTGCGCGGCCCAGTCCTGAATATCGAACCCCAGACCCTGAACGGCTGTGGGTGCGTTGCCTGCAGTGACACGCGCGCGCAGAACAGTCATTGCCTGCTCACCGCCGCCCCCGGCAACTGGCATGTCCGTCCAGCCAACGCCCTGACCCGAAAGGTCGTCTTTCAAAACATTCAGCGCCGCGGCTTCACCGCCCGAGGTCCACCAGTGCAGAACCTCAACCTCTTCGGCGTGCGCCAGGCTGGTGGTACACAGCAGCCCTGCCACAATTACCGATTTCGTTTTCAAAAGTTTACGCATTGTTGTTTCCTCCCTAAATGCGATCTTTTTCTGGCGCTTATTGATGTTTGATGCGCCGTTCAGTCTTGCGACACCCATGGCGCACGGCTGTCGCCGATGCGCATAACCACAGATTTCACTTCGAAGAATTCCTCGAACCCATATCGTCCGATTTCCCGCCCCTGCCCGGATTGCTTGACCCCACCGAACGCAACCTCGGGGAATCCGTCCATCCAGGTATTGGTCCAGACCGTTCCCGCTTCTGCGCGGCGGGCGAATTCAAGGCAGGTGTGGACATTGGTACTCCAGACCCCAGCCGACAGACCGTAAACGCTATCATTGGTCAGCACGACGGCTTCGTCCAGTGTTTTGAATGTCAGGACCGTCAGAACCGGGCCAAACACCTCATCCCGCGCAATCGGCATGTCCGGCTGAACATTGGTGACGATGGTAGGCTGGTAGAACTGATCGCCAAGCCCCTCGACCTGCAGACGGTCACCGCCCATGGCAATCTCGGCACCGGCGGCCTGAGCGTCTTTGACGTAGGCGTCGATCTTGGCGTTGTGTTCCGGCGTGACGATGGCACCGACCTGGGTAGTCGGATCCATCGGATCACCGAATTTCACCTTACGGGACAAATCAACCACCCGCTTGGTGAAGGCTTCGGCAATGTCCTCATGCACGATTATGCGACTGCTCGAGTTACAGCATTGGCCGACATTGAAATAGACCCCAAACACGACCGCATCCGCCGCCGATTCCAGATCCGCGTCCGGGAAGATCACCTGCGGATTCTTGCCGCCCAGTTCCAGCGCCACTTTCTTGAGCGTATCCGAGGCCACCGCACTGATTGTCTTGCCGACTGCGGTCGAGCCGGTGAAGCTCACCATGTCTACCGCCTGATGCGTGGACAATACGCTGCCGACCGGTACGCCATGGCCCAGAACAATGTTGCACACGCCTGCCGGCAGCCCGGCCTTGATCAGCAACTCGCCCAGCATCAGGGTGGTGGAGGGGGTCATTTCCGAGGGTTTCACGACAACCGTGCATCCCGCCGCCAATGCAAAGGGCAGTTTCTGGCTGAGAATCCAGAACGGGAAGTTCCAAGGGGTGATGATCGACACCACACCAATAGGCTCTTTCAGAACCACACCCATCATGTCGGCGCCCAGCGTGTTGTGGCTGTCGCCATGGGTGCTGCGCGCCAAGGACGCGGCATATCGCCAGAGGTCGGCCGCTCCACCGACCTCACCTCTGGACTGACTGATCGGCTTGCCGCTTTCCAGCGTTTCGATGACGGCGATCCGATCTACGTTCTGTTCAATCAGGTCAGCGACCTTCAAAAGAACCGTGGCACGCTCTTTGCCCGACGCGCGGCTCCAAGCCCCACTGTCGAACGCTGTGCGGGCGGCTTGAATGGCCGCCTCAGCTTCGGCCTCGCCCCCCAAGGCGGACCGGCTGACGATATGCCCGTGCGAGGGCGAGCGACGCTCGAACGTCTCGCCCGATGCGGTGTCCTGCCAGATCCCGTTGATCATATGCCGACCCTCGAACAGCGGCGGCAGGTCGAACGGGATGGCTGGGTTGATCGTCATATCTTTCATTACGTCACAGGCCCGAATATTGAGGGTTACGTTTTTCCAAAAAGGCATTCACACCTTCGTCACGGTCGGCGGAGGCGGCTATGGCCGCGCTTCCAAGCGCTTCGACGGCCGCGTCCCGGTCTTCGCCTACGGCCGCGTGGATCATGTTCTTGGCGATTTCAGTGGCGCGGGGGGACAGGTCCGCCAGATCAGCAGCCAGTTCCAGCGCGCGGCCCAATACGTCTTCGGCCACTTCAGCCGCAAAACCCAGCGACACCGCGCGGTCTGCCCCGATCCTGCGTCCAAACAGGGCCATTTCCTTGACGGCCCCTTCAGGGATGAGCCGGGTCAGGCGTTGCGTGCCGGACCAGCCGGGAACAATACCGACCCGCGCTTCGGGAAGGGCGAGGGTTGCACGTGGGGCCAGCAGGCGCAGATCACAACAGCTTGCCAGTTCCAGCCCACCGCCAAAGGCATGCCCGTTCATGGCAGCGATGGTGGGTTTGCCCAACCGCGCCAACCGGTCAAAGATACGATGTCCATCCCGCACCCAATGACGCGCGAACACGGCGGGGCTGAGTCCACCCCACGCGCCGATATCGGCCCCGCAACAGAACGCCTTTTCGCCAGCTCCGGTCAAGATCAGACAGCGGATTGCTGCATCCCGTTCAACCTCGCGCACGCGGGCCTCCAACGCGTCAAGCATTGGGATCGTCAGGGCGTTCAACTTGGCGACATTGTCCAAAGTGACAATCGCCGCGTGGCCCCGGATATCAAAGGCGATATTGCTCACAACTGCAGTCCCATCGGTCCTTCAAGGAACAGAGAGGCCGGCATCAGCGTTGCGTTTTCTGCCACTGTCACGCGCCCGCCCGAGGCGACAATAATATCGCGCTGCGCGTCGATCCCCGGCATGATTTCAGTCGCAACCAACCCCTCATCCGTCAAGCGAATCACGCAGCGTTCCGTCACATAGATCACCTCTTGCCCGGTTTCCCGTGCACGACGACCCGAGAAGGTGACATGTTCAACCTTGTCCACCATCTTGGTGAACTTGCCCGGCGCGGTAACCCGGATGCCGTCGCTTCCCAGATCAATCTTCGCCCCAGCCTCAAACCAGCCCGAGAACACGATCCGTTTGGCCCGCGCTGTAATATCCACAAAACCGCCGCACCCTGCGGTCAGATAGGGCTTTTTCCCAAGCTTCGACACGTTCACATTGCCGTCCACATCGACCTCAAGGAACGAGAGGAATGACATGTCGAACCCACCCCCTTGAAAATAGATGAACTGCTGCGGCGACGGCACAAAGGCATGAGCGTTCGAGGCACAGCCAAAGGCGAACCCGGTCAAGGGAACGCCGCCAACCGCGCCCTGCTCAATCGCCCAGGTCACGGCTTTGGGGTGTCCTTCCTCCAACAATATCCGGGGGACCATGGCGCTGATGCCGAACCCAAGATTTGCGCTCATGCCCGAGCGCAACTCCATGGCCGCGCGGCGTGCGATGACCTTTTCCACACCGTGCTCGGCAAGCGAGAAGCTGTCCCAGGGCCGCATGACCTGACCCGAAATCGCGGGATCATAGGGTGTTTCGGTGGTCTGCTTCTGGTCCGGATCTTCGACGATCAGGTCCACCAGATGCCCAGGTACGCGGACATCGTGGGGGCGCAGACTGCCTTCCGCAGTGATCCGCTGAACCTGAGCAATTACGATCCCGCCGTGATTGCGCACGCAAATCGCCTGCTCCAACCCACCCAGATAAGCGCCCTCATGCTCATAGGTCAGGTTGCCGAATTCATCTGCTGTGGTGGCTCGCAGAATACAGACATTGGGTATGATGTTTGGAAAGTGCAGCCATGGGTGGCCACCAAACTCAACGCGCGCGACAATCGGGGCCGCAGCCCCGCGCGCGTTCATCGCGCAACCTTCGCGGATCGGGTCGACAAAAGTATCCAGACCCACCTGCGTCAGCACGCCGGGTCGATGCGCCGCCGCCTCACGCTGCATGTCGAACATGATACCGGACGGCACGTTATAAGCCGCGACACGATCTTCGACGATCATTTTCCAGATTTCCGGCATCTCAAGGCTGGATGGCCCCGACGGATAAGACCCCGCCAATACCCGCGTCAGCAACCCGTCTTGCGCCAGATACTCCATCCCCTTAACACCATACATATCGCCAGCCGCGATAGGGTGAAGCGAAGTGATGTCGCGCGGATGGCCGTCCTGCTGAAACCGGTCGCCGATGGCTTTTAGAACAGCATCAGGACAACCCAAGGCCGACGACGACGAAACCGAGACAACAGCCCCATCAGGGACCACTTCGGCAGCTTGCCGGGCTGATACCAGTTTCTTCATGACGACCTCCCCGATTCCAGCGATTCACGGATTTACTGGAACGATCCAATCGTTACTGGAACGATCCAAAACTTGCAACAGGAAAAACCAACCCTGCGCTTGCACCAAGTCCAACACCATCTTCAACAAGGGGAAGTGCACTGCAATTTTGAGCAGCCTCATCTGACTGGTCCAAATTGATTGTTAGTGCATCGTCGGCCTGTA